>DATFRD010000432.1:0-9656 GCA_035263645.1 Candidatus Dormiibacterota bacterium
CTGGCCGGCGGCGGCCTGGGCGCCACCACCGTCGCCGCGACCGTGCGGGCCGCCGCCCTGGCCGGCGTCCGCTTCGTGGCCACGGGCGGGATCGGGGGCGTGCACCGGGGCGGGCACCTCGACGTGTCGGCGGATCTGCACGAGCTCAGCCGTTGCCAGGTTGCCGTCGTCTGCTCCGGTCCCAAGCTGCTGCTCGACCTGCGCGCGACGCTGGAGCGCCTGGAGTCGCTCGGGGTCCCCGTCCTCGGCTACGGCTGTGACGAGTGCCCGGCGTTCTACACGGCGCGGAGCGGGGTCGGGGTCTCGGCCCGCGTGGACGGCCCGCGAGCGGCGGCGGTCGCGCTCGCCGCGGGGTGGGCGACCGGCGGCGCCGGCGCGGTCGTGGCGGTGCCTCCGCCCGAGGAGCTGCCCCAGGCGGAGCGGCTCGTGGAACAGGCGCTGGGGGAGACCGCGGGCGTCACGGGGCCGCGGTCCACTCCGGTCGTCCTCAGCCGCATCAGGGGCTTGTCAGAAGGGCGGTCGGTGGAGGTTAATGTGAGGTTAGTGGTGGAGAACGCTTCGGTCGCGGCGGAGTGCGCCGTGGCCCTGTGCGGCGTCGGAGCCACGGAAGGCTGATGGTCGGAGCCATCCTGGAGTTGGCCTGCCTCGAGGCAGCCCAGGTGGCTCGATCGGGAGCCCTCGGCGAGGGCTCGTTGCATGGGGGATGGGGTGGCGGTGGCTCGCCCTTCCCAGGAGCTGGTTTGAGTCCCGAGTTGTGTCCCAAGGAGGGGTCATGAACCAAGAGCAGCAGATGGTGCACCGGTTCCACGAGCGATTCGGCCTGAAGCAGAACGCGCGGCCCACGGCGGTGGGACGGGAGGTGCACCGCCTGCGCACGCTCCTCATCGAGGAGGAGCTGGCGGAGTTTCGCAACGCGGCCGAGGCGCAGGACCCGGTCGGGGTGGCCGATGCCCTGGGCGACCTGCTCTACGTCGTGTACGGGGCAGCGGTAGAGTACGGGATCGACCTCGAGCCCGTGTTCGCTGAGCTCCACCGTTCCAACATGACCAAGGGCCGGCCGAGCGGCTCGTGCCGGCCGGACGGCAAGGTCTGCAAGGGTCCCGGCTACGAGCCGCCGCGGGTGCGGGAGGTGCTGGAGAGGCAGTCGTCGAGCCGCCTGGTGGCGGCGGTGATCTGACCCGAGCTCCAGAGGGACGAATCAACCCGGCCGGTGTCGGCGGTGGAGGACCGGCCGGACGTCGTGGAAGCTGGCCACAAGGCCGGGCGTGACGGTGCCTGAACTCGTGTGAGCCTTCCGGCACTGCGGGAGCCTGAGGAAGGAGGGACGCCACCGGCCGTCGCGGCTCGGTCCCGGCCTCCGCGGAGGTGGGCCCGCCGGGGAGTCGCGGGCATCCCGGCCGCGCTGCTGCTGCTGCTCGTCGGCGCCGGTTGGGTCGCCGATACCTGGGCGACCACGCCGTCCTCAGCCGATCTCCAGGCCAGGGTGGCGGCGATCGCGGCCGCCGGCGGTACGCAGCCTCTGCGCCCGTCGGGGGTCCCGCCTGTGCTGGCCCAGGCGCTGGTGGCGGCCGAGGACGAGCGGTTCTCTTACCACCACGGCCTGGACACCGTCGGCACGGCCAGGGCCGTGTGGGACGACGTCACCGAACGCTGCCTGTGCGAGGGGGGCTCGACGGTCACGCAGCAGCTGGCGAAGCTCGTCTACTACCCGGGCGACGGCCGCATCTCGCGCAAGCTGCCCAGCATGGCGGTCGCCCTGAAGATCGAGGCACGCTACGGGAAGGCGGTGATCATGGCGGACTACTGGAGCGTGGTCCCCACCGGCTACGGCCTGGTGGGCGCGCGCGAGGCCTCCTGCGCCTACTTCGGTCACGACCTGTCGCGGCTCTCGGTGGCGGAGGCGGCGGAGCTGGCGGGGGTGGTCCAGGGACCGTCGGCCGACGACCCGAGGCACGACCCGGAGCGGGCGCGGGCGCGCCGCCAGTACGCGCTGGAGCGGATGGGGGAGATCGGCTTCATCACGGCGGACCAGCTGCGGGCGGCCGCCGCGGCGCCGGTGCTCGCTGGCGACGCCGGCCACTCGCCCCGCTGTTGAGCCGGGTTCCATCGGACGAGCGGGCTCGCGCCGGGCCGCCGCGTCGGAATCCCCGCTGGGCCTAAGATTGCAGCGTGGGTGGGCGGCCGCCGCGGCATCCAGCGGGCTGCCGGTGATGATCCTGAGAGGGAGCGGATAGGAAGGCCGAACGCGTGTTGGATATGCAGACGTACGACGTCCTGATCGTGGGTGGGGGGCTGGCCGGCCTGCGGGCGGCCATCGCCGCCGTCTCGACGGACCCCACCGTGTCCGTGGCCCTGGTGTCCAAGGTCTACCCGATGCGCAGCCACACAGTCTCAGCCGAGGGCGGCTGCGCGGCCGTCCTCCGCGAGCCGGACAGCTTCGAGCACCATGCCTTCGACACGGTGAAAGGAAGCGACTACCTGGCCGATCAGGACGTGGTCGAGGTCTTTGTCAGGGAGGCGCCGCTGGAGGTGATCCAGCTCGAGCACTGGGGCTGCCCGTGGAGCCGGGAGCCCGACGGCCGGATCAGCGTCCGCCCGTTCGGCGGCATGACTCCGCCGCGCACGTGCTTCGCAGCCGACAAGTCGGGCTTCCACATGCTCCATACCATCTTCCAGACCTCGCTCCAGTACCCGCAGATCACGCGCTTCGACGAGTTCTTCGTCACCTCCCTCATCGTCGAGGACGGTCGCTGCCAGGGCGTGATCGGCTTCGACATCCGCTCCGGGGACGTGAGCTCGATCCCGGCCAGATCGGTGATCCTGGCCACCGGCGGCAACGGCCGGGTGTTCGCCTTCACGACCAACGGCAGCGTCTGCACCGGAGACGGCATGGCCCTTGCCTACCGGGCAGGGGTTGGCCTCAAGGACATGGAGTTCCCGCAGTTCCACCCGACGGGCATGCCCAGCACGGGCATCCTGATCACCGAGGCCGTGCGAGGCGAGGGCGGCTACCTTCTGAACGCCGAGGGCGAGCGCTTCTGCGCCCGTTACGTGCCCAACAAGATGGAGCTCGGCCCGCGTGACATCATCTCCCGGGCGATGGTCACCGAGTTCGAGGCCGGCCGCGGGTTCAAAGGGCCCTACGGCGACTACATGCACCTGGACGTCCGCCACCTGGGCCAGGCGGTGATCGACCGCAAGCTGCCGTTCATGCGCGAGCTCGGCCGCGAGTACATGGGCATCGACATCGTGGTCGAGCCGCTCCCCGTGCGACCGGTCGAGCACTACATGATGGGCGGCGTCGACGCCGACATCCACGGGGCCACCCCGATGGCGGGCCTCTACGCGGCCGGCGAGTGCGCCAACGTCGGCCTGAACGGCGCCAACCGGCTCGGCTCCAACTCGCTGCCGGAGTGCCTGGTCTTCGGCGCCGCGGCCGGCAGGGCGGCCGCCCACTTCGCCCGGGAGCAGCCGGCGGCCACGCCGAACCCGATCGCGGGCCTCGTGAGCGACGAGCGCCAGCGCCTGGAGCGGACCTACCTGGAGCGGGGCGGCGGCAGGGAGCGCGTGGGGGTCATCCGCGAGGACCTGCAGCGGGCGATGGACCAGCACGTGGGCGTGTTCCGCACCGGGGAGGGCCTGGCCACGATGGCCGCCGAGCTGCCCCGGCTCCGCGAACGGCTGGCGGGGGCCCGGATCGACGACCACAGCCGGACGTTCAACACCGAGCTGGTGCAGGCCCTGGAGCTGGAGTTCCTCCTCGACGTGGCCGACACGATGGTGCACTCCGCGCTCGCGCGCGAGGAGTCCCGGGGCGCCCACGCCAGGCGTGACTTCACCGAGCGAGACGACGAGCGCTTCCTGGCACACACGCTGGCCTATCGCCGGCCGGGCGAGCCGCCCCAGCTCGAGTATCAGCCGGTCCGCATCACCAACTGGCAGCCCCAGGCCAGGATCTACTAGCAGGAGAATTGGGTGGCAGAGACCAGGGCCGCTGCGAAGACGATCAAGGTCTCGGTCGCGCGCTTCGACCCGGCGCGTGACAAGAAGCCGCGCCTCGACTCGTACGAGGTGCCCCTCAACGACGACTGGGTGGTGCTGGACGCGCTGAACTGGATCAAGTCCAATGCCGACGGCAGCGTCAGCTACCGCTGGTCGTGCCGGATGGGCATCTGCGGCAGCTGCGGTATGAACGTGAACGGGCAGCCCAAGCTCGGCTGCTCCGCCTTCCTGCGCGACTACGCCCCGGGCCCGGTCGTGGTCCAGCCGCTCAACAACTTCCCGATCATCCGCGACCTCGTCATCGACATGAGCAGCTTCATGGAGAAGCTGCAGTGGGTGAAGCCGTGGATCATCCGCGACCCGACGGCCCTGGGCCCTGGCGAGCACCGGCAGACCAATGCGCAGATCGACCAGTTCCGCCAGTTCAGCATGTGCATCAACTGCATGCTCTGCTACTCGGCCTGCCCGGTCATCGCGGTCGAGCCCAGCTTCGTCGGCCCGGCCGCGATCGCACTGGCCCGCCGCTACGACCTCGACTCCCGCGACCATGCCGGCAGCGAACGCCTGAGGACCCTCACCGGCTCCGACGCGATCTGGGACTGCAGCTTCATCGGCGAGTGCTCGGCCGTCTGCCCCAAGGACGTCGACCCTGCCAAGGCGATCCAGCAGACGAAGTTCGAGACCACGATGGGCATGCTCCTGCCGTGGGGCGGCCGGTGAGCGACCGCATCGGCGCCGGCGAGGTCGTCGAGGTCCGGCTCGACAGCGAGCGGCCGTCTTCGCCCGACGGGGCGGTCGCCACCCAGCACCGGCCACCACGGACCTATCCGTACCGGCAGCCGTTCACGTGGTGGCTGCGCCGCCGCGGCTACCTGCTCTACATGATCCGGGAGCTGACGGCCGTGCCGATCGCAGTCTGGATGGTGCTGTTCCTGATCGAGATCGCCCGGCTGCGCCAGGGGGCGGGCGGCTACCAGCCGCTGGCCTCGCCCGCGTTCGTGGTCGTGAGTCTCATCTGCCTGGTCTTCGCCCTGTGGCACACGTTCACCTTCCTGAACCTGGCCGGCCTCATCATGCGGATCCCGCTGGGCGACCGGAACCTCCCGGCCCGGACGATCGTGAGGGGTGCGTTCGTGGCTTTTGTCGTGGCGACGGCCGTGGTGGCCGGACTGATCATCTGGGGGGGCGCATGAGCTCTCACGCCGACGAGCCGCTCGGCTCCGGGCACGGCCGGTTCGCGCCCCGGCCCGGGCCGAACCGCCTGCAGGGGCTGCTCTGGGCCGGCTTCGCCAACGCGGCGGTGCTGGCCGCGCTCGTGGTGCCGGCCCACATCCTCGTGCAGGGTGTACTCGGTCCGCTCGGCATCGCGCCGTCGTTCGACCGCCGGTACTCCACGTTCGCGGCCGCGCTGAGCGACCCGCTGGTCAAGATCTACCTGCTGATCGTCTTCGCCGGCACGTTCTACCTGTGCGCCCACCGGGTCCGCTACCTGGTGCACGAGCTCGGCGTCCACGGCAAGCTGACGGTCGGCCTGGCGCTGTACGGGCTGGCTGCGATCGGCACGGTGGTGGCGGCGTACCTGCTGTTCACGCTGCCGTAGGGCGCCGGCCGTGCTGGTGATCTTCCGGACGCAGGCGGACGACTGGGAGAGGTTCAGCAGGACGCTGCGCGACTCGGAGCAGGCCATCCGGAGCATGGGCTGCACGCGCGTCGAGGCGTACCGCAACCGCAAGCATCCCGAGCAGTGGGTGATGCTCCAGTACTGGCCGGACAAGCCGACGTTCGACGAGTTTGCCAGGGAGCGCGGCCCGGCGCTGGACCGGCAGGCCGGGGTGCGCTGGACAGACGTCTCCACCTGGACGGAAAGCGCCCTCCCATAAAAGACGCCCCTCCCCCCTTGCGGGGGAGGTGGCCCGAAGGGCCGGTGGGGGCTCTGCGGCAAGCTGTCTGGTCGGAGCCCTCTGCCGGCCGACCGCCCCTCCGGCCGCTGGCGCGGCCACCTCCCCCGCGAGGGGGGAGGGACCCTTGGGCCTATCGGCCGCGGAGGCGGCGCGCGGCCCAGCGGAGGGGGTCGAAGTACTGGTCGGCCATCCGCTCCTTCAGCGGGATGATCGCGTTGTCCGTGATGTGGATGTGCTCCGGGCAGACCTCGGTGCAGCACTTGGTCACGTTGCACATGCCCACCCCGGCCTCGCCCTTCAGTAGCGGCCGCCGGTCGACGGCGTCCTTCGGGTGCATCTCGAGGCCGGCGATGCGGACCATCAAGCGAGGGCCGAAGAACGCGTCCTGGCGATGGTGATCGCGCAGCACGTGGCAGACGTCCTGGCAGAGGAAGCACTCGATGCACTTGCGGAACTCGGCGACGCGCTCCACGTCCTGCTGCTGCAGCCGCCACGGCTCCGGGTCCTCCATGTCCCGAACACTGGGCGTGAACGGCGGGATGCGGCGATCGACCTCGTAGTTCCAGCTCACGTCCGTGACCAGGTCGCGGATGATCGGGAACGCCCGCATCGGACGCACGGTGAGCCGGCTGCCGTAGTCGGTGACCGGGCTCTTGCACATCAGCCGCGGAAAGCCGTTGATCTCCGCGGAGCACGACCCGCACTTGGCAGCCTTGCAGTTCCAGCGTACGGCGAGGTCGGGCGCGAAGTTGGCCTGGATCCACAGCACGGCATCGAGGACGACCATGCCCTCGCGGACCGGCACCGCGTACGTGACCAGCTCGCCGCGCGTGGCGTCGCCGCGGAAGATGCTCACGTCGATCGAGCTGACCGTCATCAGACGAGCTCCTCCGGAGTGTATCGCTGGAACGACTGGGTGATGATCTCCGTCAGCTCGTACGGCACGGCCTCGTTCTCCACCGCGCGAACCGACATTCCGCCCTCGGAGCGCTCGACCACCAGGTTGACCTGGGCCAGACTGGGGTCGGGCCGCGGGTAGTCGCTGCGGGCGTGGGCGCCCCGGGTCTCACGGCGCTCCAGCGCGCAGCGGAAGAGCGCCTCGGCGTTGACCAGCAGGGAGCGCAGGTCGTGCGCCGTGTGCCAGCCGGGGTTGAAGGCCCGTCCGGAGGGGCCGCCCACGCCGCAGCGCCGCGCGCGCTCCTCCAGGTCGAGCACCTGCTCGAGGCCCGCTCGCAGGCCCTGCTCCTCCCGGATGATCGGGGCGTAGTGCGTGCAGACGTCCTGCAGCTCGGCCTGGAGCCGGTACGGGCTCTCGCCGTGCGGCCGCCGGAGCGGCTCCAGGAGCCGCTCGATCCCCTCGGCGACCTGGGCGCGGTCGACGGAGACCGGCTCGGGATGGTCGGCCGCCAGGGCGGCGGCTGCCTCACCAGCCCGTTTGCCGAACACCAGCAGGTCCGACAGCGAGTTGCCGCCCAGCCGGTTGGCCCCGTGCAGGCCGCCCGCCACCTCGCCGGCGGCGAACAGTCCGGGCACGCTCGCCGCGCCGGTCTCCGCGTCCACGCGGACGCCCGCCATGAAGTAGTGGATGGTCGGCGCGACCTCCATCGGCTCGCGCGTGATGTCCACCTTCGCCAGCTTCAGGAACTGCTCGTACATCGACGGCAGCTTGCTCCTGATGTAGTCGGGGCTCCGATGTGTGATGTCCAGGTAGGCGCCTCCGTGCGGCGTGCCCCGGCCCTCCAGGACCTCCGCGTTGATCGCCCTCGACACGACGTCGCGCGAGGACAGCTCGAGGCGCTCCGGGTCGTACCGCTCCATGAAGCGCTCGCCGTCCCGGTTCCGGAGGATGCCGCCCTCGCCACGCACGCCCTCGGTGACCAGGATGCCGCGGACGCCCGGCGGCCAGACCATGCCGGTCGGATGGAACTGAACCATCTCGCAGTCCTGGAGCTGGGCTCCGACCTCGTAGGCGAGGGCGGTCCCGTCGCCGGTGGACTCCCAGGAGTTGGAGGTCACGCGGTAGATGCGCCCGGCGCCCCCGGTCGCCAGCAGGACCGACCGCGCGGTGTACACGACCAGGCCGCCGTCCGCCCGGCAGTAGGCCAGCGCGCCGGCCGCCCGGCCCTCCCAGGTCAGCAGGCGCACGACGGTGGTCTCCATGTGCACCTGGACCCCCTCGGTGTGTACGAGCCGGTCCTGCAGCGTGCGGATCAGCTCCAGCCCGGTCCGGTCGCCGATGTGGGCCAGGCGGGGGTAGGTGTGGGCGCCGAAGGGCCGCTGGTGGATCAGGCCCGACGCGGTGCGGTCGAAGACGGCTCCCCAGCGCTCGAGCTCCAGGACGCGCTCCGCCGCCTCCCGGGCATGGATGTACGCCATCCGCCAGTTGTTGATGAGCTTCCCGCCCTTCATCGTGTCCGCGAAGTGCGCCTCCCAGCTGTCCAGATGGGCGACGTTGGCCAGGGCGGCCGCCATCCCTCCCTCGGCCATCACGGTGTGCGCCTTGCCCAGCAGGGACTTGCAGAGGACGAGCACACGGAGGCCCTGCTGCGCCGCGGCGATCGCCGCCCGCATGCCTGCGCCGCCCGCGCCGACGATGAGCACGTCGGTGTCGACAGTCTCGTACGAAGCGTCGCTCACGTGCCCCTCACACCCAGGCTGCAGCAGGAATCACGCCGAGGATCAGGAGCCGGATGTAGAGGTCCACGCCCCAGACCGTGAACATGCTGACCCACGCCCAGCGGTCATGGCGTACGTTCAGGACCGTCACGCCCCGCCACAGTTGGTAACGCGCCCGGTGACAGCTGAAGCAGTCCAGCCCGCCGCCCGCGAGGTGGCGGAACGCGTGACAGCCGAACGTGTAGGCCGACAGGCACACGACGTTGACGAGCATGAGGGCGTTGCCGATGCCCAGGTGCGGTGCACCCTGATACACGAAGGCGGCGATGGTGTCGTACCAGAGCACGACGACCTGGGCGGTGGTCAGGTAGAAGATGAACCGGTGCAGGTTGTTGAAGACGAGGAGCCGGGTCTCACCGTGGTAAGGTCCGCCGCGCCCCTCTGACGCCGCGCAGGATCGCGGATCGCCCAGGAAGCCGCGGAACAGGGCCTTGCGGTAGTAGTAGCACGTGGCCCGGAAGAGGAGCGGAACCCAGAAGATCCAGATCCCGGTCGGGATGGCGAAGCCGGCCACCGTGACGTGGATCTCGGGAGAGGTGAACGGGCTGAGGTAGGGCCCGGCCCGGCCGTTCGGGAAGAACAGCACGACCCAGGCCGCATAGAGGCTGAACGCCGAGAGCGCGACGACGACGAATGTGGGGTACAGCCAGTCAGGGAGGACCGAGTAGGGGTTGCGCAGACCTGGCCCGAGCGAACCGGCGGCGGTGTCGCCTGATCGTGACATGGCCACGACCCATGAGTGTAGGACCAGCGCGTTCCCCATCCCTCCCTCCTGCCCGGACAGACCGAGGGAGGGAGGGAGGGGCGGCTGATCCGAGCTCAGAGGTTGGCGGTCGCTTCCTCCAGGAGGTGGGCGAACTTGCGCTGCGCCGCCTCGCGCCGCGTAGGGACGTGCTCGCGAGGCAGCCAGCCGTCGGGCCGGCGGTACTCGCGGAGGACGTAGCGGGACACCGACTGGCGGTGCACCTCGTCGGCGCCGTCGTAGATGCGGGCGGCGCGCGCGTGCCGGTACATCGCCTCCAGCGGCAGGTCGCTGGAATAGCCCCATGACCCGTGTATCTGGATCGCCCGATCGAT
>DATFRD010000433.1:0-7144 GCA_035263645.1 Candidatus Dormiibacterota bacterium
GGCGGGCCACCTCCCCCGCGAGGGGGGAGGGGCAGCTTCGGCGGCCCTGGCGGGCCACCTCCCCCGCGAGGGGGGAGGGGCAGCTTCGGCGGCCCTGGCGGGCCACCTCCCCCGCGAGGGGGGAGGGGCAGCTTCGGCGGCCCTGGCGGGCCACCTCCCCCGCGAGGGGGGAGGGGCTCTTAGGGGAGGGGCTCCAAGGTGCGTGCTGCGGATTACCCAGCACCCGTTTCCTGCCGACTCCATCGTCCGGCGCGACGTCCTCGAGCTGACCGCCCGCGGCTTCGATGTGGACGTCGTGTGTGCTCCGGGCGCCGGCCGCGACGAGCCGGCGCCCAGCAGGGGGGCCGGGCCGCGCGTCTACCGCATCCCCATCCGCCACCGCCGCGGAAGCGCAGTCCGGTACCTGCTCGAGTACGCCGCGTTCTTCCTCGCCGCGCTGGCCGTGGCCAGCGCGCTCGGGCTGCGTCGGCGGTATGCAGCCGTGCAGGTGGACAACCTGCCTGACCATCTGGTCTTCGCGGCTGCGGTTCCCCGCCTCCGCGGCGCCCGCCTGGTCTTCACGATGTACGAGCTGACGCCCGAGATGGTGGCGGCGCGCTTCCACGGCCGGCTCAGCCGCGTCCTGGTCAGTGTGGCGCGCCTGGCGGAGGCCGCCGCGACCCGGTGGGCCGACCACGTGATCGTGGTCAGTCAGCCCTGCCTCGACGTGCTGCTCCGACGTGGGATGCCGAGAGCCCGGACGTCCGTCGTCCTGAACACGACGTCGTGGAACGCCGAGCGTCCCGCACCCACCCGGGGACGGGCCGGGTCCTGGACGCTGATCACGCACGGCACCCTGGTCGAGCGCTACGGCGTGGACGTGGCGATCCGGGCGCTGGCGCTGCTCCGGGCCTCGTGGCCGGACCTCACCCTGCGCGTGGTGGGAGGCGGTGAGCAGATGCCCGCCCTGGTCCGCCTGGCCGCGGACCTCGGGCTGGACGACCGGGTGGTCTTCACCGGCGTGCTGCCCTGGTCGCAGACCCTGGCCGAAGTCAGCCGGGCGCGGCTGGGCATCGTGCCGGTGCTGGCCGACGGGTACGGCGAGATGCTGCTGCCGACCAAGCTGCTCGAGTACGCCTGGCTGGGCATCCCGGCCGTGTGCTCCCGGCTGCCCGCGATAGAGGCCTACTTCCCGGCCGGCGCGATGGCCTACGCCAGGCCCGGCGACCCGGAGGACCTCGCCGCCCAGGTCGACCGGCTCGTGCGGCGGCCGGCCACGGCGGAGGACCAGGCGCGCCGTGCCTCGGGGATCGCGCGGGAGCTGGCGTGGGAGCGCATGCGCGACCGCTACCTGGGATCGCTCGGCCTCGAGGCGACGCCGGCCCCGGACGCCTGTCCGGCGGCGGCAGGGTAGCGCACGATGTCGACTCTGCTCCTGACGGGTGCGGCCGGGGGCGTCGCCCTCCTGATCCTGACGGCCCGCCGGCCGGCGCTGGCCTGCGCCCTCCTCGCGCTCGCCATCCCCCTGACTGCCGGCATGGCGAGGGGCGCGGTGGTGCCGCTGCTCCGCGTCAACGAGGCCCTGCTCCTGGTCGTGGCGGCCGGGCTGCTGGTCCATCACCTCTTCAGGTGGCGCGCCCAGGCCTACCGCGGCCTGGACCTCGTGGTCCTCGGCTTCTCCGCGGTCAACGTCGTCGTCCCGTGGGCGGTGATCCTGCTGTCCGGCGCCGACGCCGCGCTCGACGACTGGCTGCTGGTCCTGGCGCCCATCCAGTACCTGGTCGTGTACCTGGTCTACTCGCGCACCGAGTTCACGCCCGCCGACCTGCGGCTGTTCTTCAACGTCTGCATGCTCGCCAGCATCCCGGTCGCGGCGGTGGCGGCCGCGGAGGCGCTCAACATCGGGGGCGTGCGCGACCTCCTCGCCGGGTACTACCCCAAGGCTCCCCAGCCCTCGTGGGACCGGGTCTATCGGCCGGCGTCGCTGCTGGGCCACTACAGCGCGGTGGGGGCGTTCGGCCTGCTCAACCTGTTGCTGGCGCTCGCGCTCGCGGCCACGCGGCAGCCTGGCTTCCCGCGCTGGTGGCTCTCGCTCGTCGTGGGCGCCAACCTGCTCTCGATGGTCGCTAGCGAGACGTACGCGCCGCTGGCCGTGCTCCCGGTCGGCGCCGTCGCGGTCCTGCTGGTCGTCCGCCGCGTGCCCTGGTCGGCCCTGGCCGCCGGGCTGCCCGTGCTGGGCGCAGCTGCCGTGGCGCTGTGGCCTTCCGTCAGCGGCCGCGTCGGCGCCCAGTTCGGCGGGGCAGGTGGCGGCATCGCGCTGCCGGAGACGATGCAGACGCGGATCGACTACTGGCAGGCCTTCTTCATCCCCGCGCTGCTGAACCACGGTCCGTGGCTGGGGACCGGCACGCTGATTCCAGCCGAGGTGCCTCACTCCCTGGTCGACTTCGTGGACAACGGCTACCTCTGGGAGCTCTTCCGGGCGGGCGTGCCCGGCCTGGCGATGCTGGTCGTCATGCTCGTCGCGGTGGCGGCGGCGGCGTGGGCGACCAGGATCAGCGAGGACCCGTCGATCCGCGTCCTCGGGGCCGTCTGCCTGGGCGGGGTGGTCAGCGTGGTCCTGCTCGACACCACGTCGGAGTACCTGACCTTCACGGGCGTCAGCCAGGAGTTCTGGATGTTCACCGGGCTGCTGTCCGGCGCGGTCGTGGCGGCGCGGTCGGCGGCCGCTGCACCGGGCGCTCGGAGGTCCACCGCGCCGGCGGCCCGGGGGGTCCGGCCCGGTCCCCTGCCGGTGGGTGGACGGATACGTGTGAACGAGCTGCCTGGCGCCGTCCACGCGAACGGCGCCCTTGCGGCCGAACTGGTACCGGTCGTCCGAATCGACCGGCAGGCGGGCCGCCCGCCCGGCCTGCGGGCGGTCCTCGGCCGGCTGGGCCCGGAGGGGATGCTCGTCCGCGCGTCGGCCGCTGTGCTGGCCGGCTTCGGCCTGGCCAGGGCGTTCGGCTTCCTGTTCCAGGTCGTCGCCGGCCGGGAGCTCTCGCCGGTCGGGTACGGGCGCCTGACGTACGCCCTGGCGGTGGCCAACGTGGCCGCCGTGCTGCTCACGACGGCGCCCCTGGGGCTGTCGCGGTTCCTCTCGCGAAGCGGGGACAACCGGGCCGAGCAGGGCGCCTACTTCGTCAACTGGCTGGCGGTCGTGGGGCTTGTGCTCGGCGCCAGCGCCGTTGGCACCGCCGTGTTCGCCGGCCCGGCCGGCCTGGGCGGCTGGCTGCTGGTCGGCCTGCTCGCCAACCTGCTCGGGGTCGCGGCGCTGGAGACGTACCGCGAGGTGCAGCGCGGGCTCGGGGGCTACACGCTGCAGTCGGTCTTCTACGTGCTCGCCAACGCGGTGCAGCTGGCGGTCGTGCTGTTCGCGTCCTGGCACGGGTGGCGGTCGCCGGAGGTGTTCCTGATCGTGTACGGACTCTCCTCGGTCGCGGCGCTGGTCCTCGTGGCTCCGGTCAGCCGGGGTCCCCGCGTCGCCCTCCGCGAGCTGCGCTGGAGGCGCATGGCGCGAATCCTCGGCTTCATGCGCCCGGTGCTGCTGCAGGCGATCTTCTGGAACGTCTGGTTCAACGCCGACCTCATCCTGCTCCTGCACCTGCGGGGGGCGGCGGAGACGGGCACGTACGCTGCAGCCAAGACGATCGCAAACGGCCTGCTGCTCGTCCCCACGGCGGTCGCCTTCGTCTTCGCGCCGCGCGTCGCTCAGCTGGCGGAGGCCGAGGTCCGCGGTCACCTGGTCCGCGTCCTGGCGCTCACCGCCGCCGTCAGCCTTCCCATGGCGATCGGCGTGGCGGCCGTCGCGCGGCCGCTGACCGGCGACGTCTTCGGCGGTCGCTACGCCGCCGCAGCCGTCCCGCTGGTTGTGCTGCTCGCCGGCGTGGTGCCCTACGGGCTGAAGAGCGTGCTCGCGAGCCTGTGGCTCGGACTGGGCCACCCCGTCGTCGAGACGTTCTCGTCCGCGGCTGGAATGACCGTCACGGTCGCCACCGGCCTGTGGCTCATCCCCCGGGCGGGCGGCGCCGGCGCCGCCGCCGCGTTCAGCGCGGGGGCCCTGGCCCAGCTCGTGGTGGGCGGCGCGGTGACCGCATGGGCCTTCGGAGCCCGGTCACCTCGGGTGCGGCACCTCGGCGACCGCGAGATCCTGGCCGAGGAGCCGCCGAGCGAAGTGTTCGAGGCCGAGGCCCCGCCGACCGAAGCGGGGCAGCGCACGCTCATGGTCGCCGAGGAGCTGGGCGCCACCCCGGACGAGGGCTACGTGAGCTTCGTGCGGGCGCTGCACGCCCAGCTCTCCGTTCACCGGCCCACCGTGCTGCACGCGACGCGCGGCCGTCGCTGGGCGGGCTGGGGGCCCCTCCGACTGCTCGACCGCGTCTCGCGGCTGGTCGAGGCCGCCCGCCTGCCCCAGGTCCGAGCCGCCCGGCCCGCGACCGTCGTCTACCTGTCGCGGTCCTCCGTCACCGCGGTGGCGCTGGCCCGGGCCAGGCTGCTGAGGGCGCTCTGTCGCGCCCCTCTGGCGTTCGTGGCGCTGCAGGGCTCGGCGGGCCGGCGACTGCCCGGCTTCGTGCTGCGCAGGCTGGCGCCGGACCTGCTCCTGGTCCCGACCGAGCACGACCGGGCGGCGGCCGTGGCGCTCGGCATCCCGGCCGCCACCGTCTGCAGCGGCGTCGACCTGGAGCGCTTCCGGCCGCCGGAGCCGGGGGAGCGGGAGGCGCTGCGGCGGAAGTGGGGGCTGAGCCCCGAGGACCAGGTGGTCCTGCACGTCGGCCACCTGCGGAAGGGACGCAACCTGCGGGTCATGGCCTCGATCGCCGCCTGGCCGGGGGTGACGGCCCTCGTCGCGGCCAGCTCGTGGCGCGGGCCAGAGTCGGACGGGCTGCGCCGCGAGCTGGAGGCCCACGGCGTCACCGTGATCGACGGGTACGTGCCCAACGTCGAGGAGCTCTACCGCCTCGCGGACTGCTACGTGTTCCCGACCGTCTCGCCCGGCTCGGCTGTGGCGCTGCCTCTCTCCATCCTCGAGGCGCTCGCCAGCGACCTGCCGGTAGTGAGCACGACCTTCGGCGCCCTGGCGGAGCGCTTCGGCGACGTCCCGGGGCTGGAGCTCGTGGAGAGCCCCACACTCCTCCTAGAGCGCGCGCTGGCCGCCTGCGGCATGCGGGTCCGCACGCGGCACCTGGTCCAGCCGTACGGCTGGGACGCGCTGGCGGGACGGCTGGCGGACCTGCTCGACGACCTCGGGCTGGACCGGGGCGCCGGCGGCGCCCGGGGGGCTCCGCGGCGCGCCGTGATCGCGGCGCGTCTGCGCCGGATGGTGGTTGACCGGAGGGACCTGCCCCGGCGTTTCCTGTGGGGCCGGCGCCCGGCCTACGTCTCCCGACCGACCTCGAAACCGGCGATCCAGGCGGTCGCCGCACCGGCGGCGCTGCCCCGGTTCCCATCGCCGCGGGCGGACGAGGTCGGCATCATCGGCCCGGCCGGCTCGTCACCGCTCGCGGCGGCCGCGGGCTTCCTCGGCCTGCCGGTGGAGCCCGCCGATCGACCGGCCGTCTCGAGGCTGGTCGACCGGGCGCTGGCGGAGCGCTGGCCCCTGATCGCGACGGCGGCCGACGCCGCACGCGGCCTGCCGGCGTCCCTCGCGGCCTTCGTCGGCCGCGGCGGCACGCTCTACCTGGACGCCCTCGACCAGGGGTCGAACCCAGCGCTCCTGGAGCTCGGGACGGCGCTCGGGGTGGCGCTCCCGGAGGTACGGAGCGCGCCCGCCGCGCGCCAGCTCCTCTTTCCTCAGGAGCAGTCCGGGTTTGCGCGCGAGCTGGCGGGCACCAGGCTGGCGACGGCGTGCGGTGAGCTGGCTCTGCAGCCGGTGGCCGAAGCGGATGTGCTTGCCTGGAGCCTGGCGGGAGGGGAGCGCCAGGCGGCCGTGGCCCAGCGGCGAGTCGGGGAGGGGAGGGTGGTGCTGAGCGTGCTCCGCCGGCCGGCCGGAGACCGGCTGGCCGCCGCGATGGAGTCCGACCGGGCGGCCGGCGTCGTGGTGCCGCTCCTGCTCCTCCGCGGCTCGTATGGCGACGCCGCCTGGCGTGCCCCCGTAGTCATGGCCAACTTCACCATCGACGATCCGGCTCTGCGGCGCGGCAGCCTGGGCCTGCGCTACGACCTGCTGGCCGCCCAGGCGCGGGACCACGGCTTCCACGTCACCGTCGCCACGGTGCCGTGCGAGCTTCCGCTGGCCGATGACGCGGTCGTCCGGCGGCTGCGCCATCAGCCCGAGCTCCTGTCGGCCTGCTACCACGGCTGCGACCACGACGGCTACGAGTTCTACGTGAGCGGGGGCGCCAGGACGCGGCACTCGCCCCGGCGGCTGAAGGACCAGCGCGCCGCGCTCCGGCGAGCCGTCGACCACGGGCGCCGGTTCGCGAACGCGCGGGCCGTCGAACTCGACCGGGTCATGGTGTTCCCCTACGGCGTCGGGCCGGCGAGCCTGCTCGGTGACCTGCAGCGGCTGGGCTTCCTCGCCAGCTGCAACTTCGGGGACAGGTATCCGCTCGGGGCTCCGGTTCCCGCCCGGCCGGACCTCGGCCTGCGCCCCGCCGACCTCGCGTGGGAGGGATTCCCGCTGCTCTGGCGCCGGCGCCTTCGGGACGATGGCTATCTCGTGGACCTGCTGCTGGGACGCCCCGTGCTGGTCTTCGCCCACCCGCGCGCGCTGGGCCGGGACTTCGCCGTCCTGGCCGAGCGAGCAGGGCTCATCAACCGGGCGTCGCACGGCACGGCCGTGTGGAGGAGTCTGGACGAGGTCGCCCGCCACTCGTACCTCCAGCGCCACGCTCCGGGGTCCGGCTGGCAGGTGCTGATGACCGCGAACGAGGCCTGCCTGCACAACCCGGACCCGGACCCGAGGACCTACGCCGTCATCCGGCCGGATCTCCCGAGCGGGAGCGTGTTCCACGTCGACGGCCAGGCCCGCGGTGGAGACGGGCCGCTCGCGGTAACCGTCCCGCCCCGAGGCACCGCGGTCGTCCGGCTGGTGCCCGGGGGAACCGTCCCCGAGCTGCCCGGCCGGCGGCGCTGCACCGCCTTCGGGCCTGTTGCGAAGCCCGGCCGGCTCGAAGCGACATCGGAG
>DATFRD010000434.1:0-8694 GCA_035263645.1 Candidatus Dormiibacterota bacterium
GGCCTGACCGAGAACGGGTACGTGGTCGACGCCGCCGCTCGCGGCGATGACGCGCTCCATCTGCTGTCGGTGTACGAGTACACCGCGGCCGTGCTGGACTGGCGCATGCCCGGGCTGGACGGGGTCGAGGTGATCCGGGCCGCCAGGAGCAGGCGGATCGCCGTGCCCGTGCTCGTGCTGACCGCCCGTGACGGCCTGCAGGACCGGGTCGACGCGCTCGACGCCGGGGCCGACGACTACCTGGTGAAGCCGTTCCAGTTCCCCGAGCTCCTGGCTCGCCTGCGCGCCCTGCAGCGCCGGCAGGGGGCCGCACCGCCGGTGCTGGAGCTGGGCGGGGTGCGGCTCGACCCCGCGACGCGCAGGGTCACCCGCGACGGGCATGCCGTCTCCCTCACGCCGACGGAGTTCTCGCTGCTGGAGCTGCTGCTGCGGCGCCAGCCGGCGGCGACGAGCCGCAGCCTGATCGCGCAGCACCTCTGGTCGGAGGAGTGGGCCGGCACCACGGAGAACGCCATCGAAGTCCACGCCAGCCGGCTCCGGAGCAAGCTCTCTGGCGCACGACTGAAGGTGCTCGGCGTCCGCGGAGTCGGCTACCGGCTGGAGGAGACGTGATCGCGTCGCGGCCCGTCCTGCGCCGGTCGCTCGTGCTGGCGGCCGCGGTCACGCTGGCTGCTGCAGCCGTGCTGGGCGCGGTCCTCGCTATCTCGGACGGGCTCTTCATCCATACGTCCGGCGTCAACCTGGACACCGGGGTGCGGGCCTGGTTCCTGAACTTCGAGCGCCGCCCGCAGGCGCTCGACCTGGCGATGGCGACGGGGACCATGCCGGCCGGCCTCGTGGCCTGGCGCCTCGACGCCGCGGGCACCGTGATCGGCTCGGCCGGGCTCCCGCCGGACCTGCCCGCCGCCTACCGCCAGCTGCAGGGGCCGGCGACCGCCGTCCTGAACGGCAGCGTGTACGAGCTCATCGGCGGGCCGCTGCCCGACGGCGGCTGGCTGGTGGTGGGCGGCGACAGGGACGTGGTCGTGAAGCCGCAGCAGAACGTGCTCCAGGCGCAGCTGGTCACCGTGCCGCCCGCGCTCCTGGCTGTGTTCCTGGCCGCGCTGGCCGTCGGCCACTGGGTCGCCGGCCCCGTCGAGCGGGCACGGCAGCACCAGCTCGCCTTCGTGGCGAACGCCTCCCACGAGCTGCGCACGCCGCTCGCGGTGCTCGAGGGCGAGGTCTCGCTGGCCCGGTCCCGGCCGCGCTCCGCGGCCGAGTACCGGCAGGCCTTCGACCGCGTGGCGCAGGAGACGGCGGCCGTGCATTCCCTCGTGGACGACCTGCTCTGGCTCGCCAGGTTCGATGCCGACCCCGAGCCGCCTCCGGTGGAGACAGTCCCCCTGGCGGACGTCGCGCGGCAGGCCCGAGACCGCTTTGCGGGGCTGGCCGGCCAGCGTGGTCTGGAGCTCACCGTGTTCGCCGCGCAGACCGCGGCGGTACGGGCGCCGCGCCCCTGGATCGACCGGCTCGCAGGTGTGCTCCTCGCGAACGCCTGCGCCTATACGCCCGGGCCGGGTCGGGTCCAGATCACGGTGGTGGCGGACGCCGGCGGCCCTCGCCTCCTGGTGGACGACAGCGGCCCCGGCATCCCCCCCGACCAGAGGGAGCGGATCTTCGAGCGGTTCTTCAGAGCCAGGAACGAGGGCGAGGGCGCAGGGCTCGGGCTCTCGATCGCCGATGCTGTCGTGCGGGCCACCGGCGGGATCTGGGAGGTGACGGCCTCGCCCCTCGGCGGCGCCCGCTTCGAGGTGCGGTGGCCGGACGCGCGGTCCCAACCGATCTCCCGGCGGCTGCGCCGCTGGGGCGGGGTGTGGCGGGCGGCGATCCGGCGCACCAGGGCCGGGCAGGCCCGCGGCTGAGCCGGGCCACCCGCGCCGTCACAGGCTGGCGATCAGCACCGCCGCGATGCCGCAGAGGAGGATGCCGTCGAACGTGCCGGCCCCGCCGATGGAGACCAGCGGCGCTCCCATGCGCCCGACGCGGTGGAGGTTGAGCAGGTCTGCCCCGACCACCGTCCCCACCACGCCCGCCACGTAGGCGACGGCCGGCGCCTGTCCGCCGCCCAGGGCCAGGGCGACCCCGGCGGCGGCGAGCGCCGGGACGAGGCCCGGCAGCACGACTCCCACACCGGCCACCGGCCGGGCCAGCACGCGGGCCACCACGGCGACCGTGGCCACGGCCAGCAGCGTCGCCAGCCCGAGCCCGTCGTGGACGACCAGGTAGGCGCTGACGGCCGCGGGCACCAGCGCGCCGCCCACGTTGACCGCGACTACCGTGCGCTGCGGCACCCACACCGCCGGGACCAGGTAGCGCACGCCGAAGAACCGGACGACGCGGCTCTCGGACACCAGCCGCGTCGAGCGCATGCTGCCCACGGGCAAGTTCACCGCGCTGCCCAGGAAGGTCGCCACCAGGATCAGCCACACTGCCGATCGGTCGAGTCCCAGCCGCCGGTAGGCGTAGGTGAGTGCGCCGACCTGCAGGAGGACGATGAGCACGACCAGGATGACGGCCAGGCCGGCCTGGAACTGCGCGGCAAGCGGCCAGTACAGCAGCGATCCCCGCGCACGCCGCACCGGCCGCGTGCGCGCCGGGCTGCGGAATGGGTCGCGCAGCATTCCTGGACGATGGTACAGCCGCGTCAGAGCACCCGCTGGCCTCGATCAGCGCAGGGGGATCGTGACCGGAGTCCCCAGGAAGCCGACGTCCGGGTCCCAGACGAGGGTGGGCCGAGCGGCCGGGTGGGCGACCGAGAAGCAGAGCGGCACCGGGCCGAAGTTCGGGCCGACCTGCTGGGCGTCGGCGTCGCGCGGGCTCTGACTCGCCCCCGCGGCCGGATGGAGATCGGCGCGCCTCCAGCGCGGGCAGGTGGCGTCGAAGAGCGGCCGCACCACCCCTCCCGAACCGTCGCGGAACGCGAAGTCCTGCGGGTCAGCGCGCTGCTGGCTCGAGGAGGTGTTGCGGAACGACACGGCCAGCGTGACCCGGCCGGCGGTGTCCGGGACGTGGACGTCGCTGACGGAGACGTCGAAGCCCGCCCGGCCGCCGAACGTGACCGCGGAGCCGTGGTCGGGCACGCTCGACGGCGAGCCCGCATCGCCGTGAGGCAGCAGGACGACGGTCACGCCGGCGCCGGCGATCACCACGCCCCCGAGGAGCAGAACCGCCACGAGCAGTCGACGAGGCACGATACCAGTGAGCGCACCGGGCATGGCGCCTTTGTGACAGGGGCTGCTGCCACCCGCTCCCCACCGACGGCGGCGGAGTCTGCGAGCCCCCGGAGAAGCAGGCCGTGGTCCACGATACGGTGATGCACTCCATCGAGAGCCCGACCTGGCAGGAAGACCACGTCGAGGCCGACGGCTTCCGCATCCGCTACGTCGAGGCGGGCGGCGGCGCGGCTCTCGTGCACCTGCACGGGGCCGGCGGCCTGGTCCTGACGCCCTCGCACGACGTCCTGGCGCGCGAGCGCCGCGTCATCGCCTTCGAGATGCCCGGTTTCGGCGCCTCGCCGGAGAACACCCGTCACCAGAAGATGCCCGACCTGGCCGGAACGATGCTGGAAGCTGTCTCGGCCCTCGGCGTCGACAGGTTCGACCTCATGGGGACGTCCTTCGGGGGGAAGACGGCGCTGTGGATGGCGCTCCTCGCCCCCGAGCGTGTCCTGGCGCTGGTGCTGGAGTCGCCTGCCGCCATCAGGCCTGACGGTCAGCGGCCTCCGCAGGCCACGACTGCGGAGGAGCTCGCCGCGATGCTCCACGCCCATCCCGAGCGAGTGCCGCCGCGGCCGCTGCCGGACCCGGAGCAGACGGCCAGGACGTGGCCGATGGTCATGCGGCTTATGGGCCCGGCCCGCGACCCGGAGCTCGAGGAGGCGATGCGCAGCCTGCAGCTTCCCGTCCTCGTGGTCTTCGGCACGGCGGACAGGCTGATCCCGCCCGAGATGGGCCGCACCTACAAGGAGCTGCTGCCCAGCTGCCAGCTGCTGTTCGTCTACGACGCCGGCCACGCCGTCGCGGCGGACCGGCCGGGGGCGTTCACGGAAGCGGCGTCTGACTTCCTGGACCATCACGAGCAGTACGTGGTCAGCCGCCGCAGCTCGGTGCTGTTCCCGTGAAGCAGGGTTGGGAGCGCGTGGCGACAGCGGGCGATCAGGCGACCCCGCGGCTGCCATGATCGACCTGCGATGAAGGCGGCCCTGTTCAGCATCGTCCCCTACCGGGGCGAGGCCGAGCGCGACACGTGGCCGGTGCCGGCCCGGACCTACTCCGCGGACGTGGCCAGGCGCTCGATGGAGATGGCCCTCGAGCAGTACGAGCTGGCAGACGAGCTCGGCTTCGACTGGGTCACCCTGGCGGAGCACCACTTCGCCCCGCTGTCGCTGACCCCGAACCCGATGGTCCTGGCCGGGGCAGTGACGCAGCGCGTGCGGCGGGCGAAGATCGCCCTGCTCGGGGCCACGATCCCCATCCTCAACCCGGTCCGCGTCGCGGAGGAGTTCGCCATGCTGGACACGCTCACCGGTGGGCGGGTCGTGGCCGGCATGCTGCGGGGGACGGCGAACGAGTACGTCACGTACGACGTCAATCCGGCGGAGTCGTGGGGGCGGTTCGAGGAGGCGATGGAGCTGATCATCCGGGCCTGGACGGAGCCGCAGCCGTTCGGCTGGCAGGGAAGGCACTTCCGATTCCGGAGCGTCTCCATCTGGCCCAGGCCGGTGCAGCAGCCCCATCCGCCGATCTACATGTCCGCGTCCAGCCCCGAATCGGGCGAGTTCGCGGCGCGCCATCGTGTACGCATCGGGTTCGCCTTCACGACGCTGCCGCTGGCCAGCGCGGCGGCCCGGCACTACCGGGAGTGCGCCGCCGCCTGCGGCTGGGAGCCCGGGCCTGACGACGTGCTCTATCGCGTCACTGCGCACCTTGCCGACACGGACGAGCAGGCCCTCGAGGAGCTGCGGGCCTCAGGGGCGGACGCGCCCCGGCTGGGGTTCAGCGCGAGCAACCGCCCGCTAGACGACGCCGCCGCCAGCGCCGGCTACTACGGGCGCGACGCGACCGTCCAGCGCGGACGCATCCGGGCGCAGGGCCGCCCGATGGCCGAGCGGATCGAGCAGGGGCAGCTGCTTGCGGGCAGCCCGGACACGGTCCTGGCGCAGGCGCGGCGGATCCGCGACGAGCTGGGCGCCGGCATCCTGGAGGTCGTGTTCTCCCCGATGGCGCGGGAGAAGACCCTGCGCGCGATCGAGCTGTTCGGGACCCGGGTGCTGCCGCGGCTGCGGGCGCTCTGAGCGCCGGCCGGCTCCCGCGGTTGGACGTGTCCTGGCCCTGACGATTGCCGGTTTCGCTCAGCCCCCTCGGTCGCTAGCCTCGCCTCATCCGCAGCGCTGCTTTTTTCCTGAGCGGACAAGGAGATCTGGTGATCATGGCTGCCGTCCGAACTGCCGGCGCGCCGGCCACGACGGGAGGGGCGAGGGTTCGCTATCCGCTGATCGCGGACCACGGGCTGATCGGTGACCTGCAGACCGCGGCGCTCGTCGCCAACGACGGCACCGTCGACTGGTTCTGCTGCCCGCGCTTCGACTCGCCCAGCGTCTTCGCGTCGCTCCTCGACCACGAGCGCGGCGGCCACTTCCAGATCGCCCCCGAGCGTGCCGACTGCACCAGGCGACAGCTCTACTTTCCCGATTCAGCGGTGCTGATCACGCGGTTCATGACCGAGGAGGGCGTTGGCGAGGTCGTGGACTTCATGCCGATCGAGCAGCCCGAGACGCCCACCGACCGCCACCTGCTTGTGCGCGTGGTGAGGGTCGTGCGCGGGACGATGCGTTTTCGGCTGGAGTGCGCGCCGCGCTTCGACTACGGCCGGGCGCCGCACGAGATGCAGCTGACCGACGGGGGAGCGGTGTTCCGCTCGTCGAACCTTCAGCTCACCCTGCATTCGGTCACCCCGCTGGAGCGACGCGGCCAGGACGCGCTCGCGGACATCGTCCTCCGGCAGGGCGAGGTGGCCGGCATCGTTCTGGAGTCGGGGCCGGGAGTGGCGCCGCGGACTCTGTCTCGCGGCGAACTGGTGGGCACGCTGATCGACACCGTGGGCTACTGGAAGGCCTGGCTGCGCCGGTCGACGTACGCCGGGCGCTGGCGCGAGGTCGTCCAGCGCTCCGCGATGACCCTGCGGCTGATGACCTACGCGCCGACCGGGGCGCCGGTGGCGGCGCCGACAGCCGGGCTGCCGGAGCAGGTGGGCGGTGAGCGGAACTGGGACTACCGCTTCACCTGGATTCGAGACGCGTCGTTTTCGGTCTACGCCCTGCTCGGCCTCGGCTATACGAACGAGGCGGCGGCCTTCATGCACTGGCTGGGCGACCGGGTCGCGGAGCAGGCCGGCGCCGACTCCGGACCCCTCAAGATCATGTACCGGGTCGACGGCGGGAGCGACCTGCGCGAGGAGGTCCTGGAGCACCTCGAGGGCTATCGCGGCTCGAGCCCGGTACGGATCGGCAACGGGGCCGCGGACCAGCTTCAGCTCGACATCTACGGCGAGGCGCTGGACTCCTTCTTCCAGGCCCACCAGCGCGGCCTTCGCATCGCGCATCAGGGCTGGTTGAGGCTCAACGGTGTGATGAGCTGGCTCGGATCCAACTGGGACCGGACGGACGAGGGGATCTGGGAGACGCGCGGCGGGCAGAAGCACTTCACGTACGGCCGCCTGATGTCCTGGGTGGCCATGGACCGGATGGTGAGGATCGCTCGCGACCTCGGCTTCCCCACCGACCTCGACCGCCTGGTCACCGAACGCGACCGGATCTATCGGCAGATCGTGGAGAAAGGCTGGAACGCCGGCAAGGAGGCCTATGTCCAGCACTACGACGGCGACGTGCTCGACGCGTCCGTTCTGATGATGCCGATGCTCGGGTTCGTCAGCCCGACCGACCCCATGTGGCAGTCCACGCTGCGGGCCGTGGACCGCGAGCTCGTCTCGGACAGCCTGGTCTACCGCTACGACCCCAGCGCCTCTCCGGACGGCCTGCGCGGCCACGAGGGCACCTTCTCCATCTGCACGTTCTGGTACGTCGACGCGCTGGCCCGGTCCGGCCGCCTGGAGGAAGCCCGCCTGGTCTTCGAGAAGATGCTGACGTACGCCAACGACCTGGGCCTGTTCTCGGAGGAGATCGGGCCGACCGGCGAGCAGCTCGGCAACTTCCCGCAGGCGTTCAGCCACCTGGCGCTGATCAATGCGGCGATCAACCTCAACCACGAGCTGGACCACGCTCCAGGGACGGCGGGGTTCCTCCGCGCCGCGTCCGACGGAGGCAGGGGTATCGGGGCCTCCCCGCGCGGCTGACGATCTCGCCACTGGGGCCGGCGCACGGGCCGGAGGGTGACGGTGGCCACTCCGGCCTGGCACACGCTCAGCGCCGAGAAGGCGCTCGAGACGCAGGGCATCGACCCCTCGCTCGGGCTGACCGACTCCGAGGCGGCGGCCAGACTGGCCCGCGACGGACCGAACAGGCTGACCGCGGGCAAGGTCGAGCCGAAGTGGCATGCATTCCTCCGGCAGTACCGCGATCCCATGCAGATCGTCCTGGTCGTGGCCGGCGGCATCAGCCTGTTCCTGCCCGGCCAGGTCGCGACCGCGGTATTGCTGATCCTGCTGACCGTGTTCAACGCTGCCCTCGGCCTCAACCAGGAGGGGAAGGCGGAGGCGAGCGTGGCGGCGCTCCAGAAGATGCTGGTCGTGAAGGCCCGGGTTACCCGCGGCGGCCGGATGGCGGAGATCGATGCGGGCGACCTGGTGGCCGGCGACGTCGTCTCGCTGGAGGCGGGTGACCTCGTGCCTGCCGACGGCAGGCTGTTCCAGGCCGCGGCGCTGGAGATCGACGAGTCGGCGCTGACCGGCGAGAGCACGCCCGTGCCCAAGTCGGTCGATGCGGTCGTCGACGTCGACGCGTGCGCTGCTACGTGAAGGGGGCCCCCGACCAGCTCCTGGCGCGAGCGGCCGCCGCACACGATGGCGACGGAAAGGAGATCCCGATCGAGGCGGGGCGGTCCGCGTACCTGGAGGCCAACGAGACGCTCGCCAGGCAGGGTCTGCGCGTGATAGCGACCGCCCGCAGGGACTTCGATCCCGTGCGATTCGATCCCTCCGCCGACCTGCTCGGGCAGGTCGACGGCCTCACCCTGCTCGCGCTGGTCGGCATCCTGGATCCGCCTCGGCCCGAGGCCGCAGCCTCGATCGCGAGGGCGAAGGCGGCGGGCATCAGGGTCCGCATGATCACCGGCGACCACGCCGGCACCGCGGAGTCCATCGGCAGGCGCCTCGGGATCGAGGGACGCGCGATCACGGGCGCGGAGTTCACCGCGATGGACGACCCGGATGCCCGGCGCCAGATCGACGGCATCGGCGTCATCGCCCGGGTGGCGCCGGAAGACAAGGTCCACCTCGTCGAGATCCTCAAGACCCGCGGCGAGGTGGTCGCCATGACCGGCGATGGCGTCAACGACGCCCCGGCGCTCAAAAAGGCGGACATCGGCATCGCCATGGGCATCACCGGCACCGAGGTCTCGAAGGAGGCCGCCGTGATGATCCTGACGGACGACAACTTCGCCACGATCGTCGCCGCCGTCGAGCAGGGCCGGGCGATCTACG
>DATFRD010000435.1:0-5411 GCA_035263645.1 Candidatus Dormiibacterota bacterium
CAGGTGCCCCAGATCCGGTGGCGCCGACGAGGAGCGCAGGGAGCGCCCTCCAGGGCGTGAGCGAGCACCGCAGGAGGCAACGCCGGAGATGGGGTGCATGGGCCCCAAAGATCCGGCTTGGTTTTCGGCCGCGCTCCTAGCCGCCGGGGGACGCCTGGCTCACGGGGATGGCCTCGACCTGGCCGACGTACTGGTCGAGCGGGCCGGGCGGCGTGACCTCGATCGGCAGGGGGACGCCCGGATCGACTGGCTGGTGGTGCGCGCCGTACGTGTCGGCCCAGTAGAGGTCGACGGTGACCTGGTACTCCTCGGTGGCCGTCACGTGATAGAAGCCGTCGGCGCTGCGCTTCTCGGAGATCATCTGGTAGCTGTGGGCGGTCAGCTGGGGGTGCTGACCGCAGGCGGGATGAGGCAGGACCTGGTCGTTCCCGTAGGGGTCGTCGAAGTCCCAGCGCACGCCCGCGAAGAAGACGCGGATCAGGTACGTGTAGTAGATGCGGCGGTTGCTGGGGTCCGGCGGGCCGGGCAGCACCATCGTGAGGTCGCGCTCGCCGGGCACGCCGATGCCGTCGATCCAGAAGCAGGTGGGCAGGTTGACGAGCCCGTATGGCGACGGCAGCGAGCGGACAGCGCCCGGCTGCGCCCGCAGGTCGCGCAGGACCTCCTGCACGTAGGGCTGCACCGAGGGCGGCGGGGAGGTGGCGGGGACGATGCGGTGGGGCTCGGCCAGGATGCAGGGGTCGGGGTTGGGGAGGGGATCGCCGAGCTGGCAGAAGTCCTCCCAGCCGCCGGAGAGCTGGCACTGGCCCCCCTGATAGGTGCCCAGCTGCTTGTAGAGGGCGGAGACGTCGTTGGTGGCTGCGGTCACGCCGGCGGCGCTCACGACGGCGCCGTTCGAGTTGGGGTCGATGGCGGCGCTGGCCGCGGGCCCGGCGGGGGACTGCCAGCGCGCCCTGATCGTGCCGGGGAGGTCCTGGAACGTGACGGGGGCGTAGTAGACCGTCTGGCAGGGGGTGCCGTCCGGCACCGGATTGGTTGTCGTCCGCGGGGTGCCGGCCCCGTAGGGGGCGGTGTTGCCGGGCCGCCCGCACTGAATCCCCGCCCGCGCGTCGTACTGGACCAGCGTCCCCCCCGGCGCCGCACCCGCGTACACCATCTGGCAGTCAGTCGGCGATGGCGGCGGCGAACCCGGGCGTGGCTCCGCAGCCAGCACAGGGGTTGTGCTCAGGAGGGCGATCGCCGCAACCAACGCAACCCCCGCGTGTCTAGAGCAGACACACATTCTGCACCGCCGCCTCGCAGCCATAGTTGCCGTGTTCGAACCAAATCTGTCCGAGATCCGGATCAGACCTAAGATCTCCCCAGATGAGTAGCATGGCCGAGTAGGTCGAATCGGACGACACCAACACGATTCGCCTGCCATCGCTCAACTGAATCGCCCTCTGACCCGGACCAACAAAGAGAACGGCGAACGCATAGGTTGATGCTGTGAGCCCCTGCTTGCTCATTGCTTGCGCCAGGTTGGGGGGTATCGCAACCAACTGAATTAGCCGCACCTGCAGTGGTTGGAAAAGAAGTGTTCCTTGCTGCTGCCGCGCATTGTCCAGGTCTTGCAGGTCCGTGCCGAACAGGTTGCCCACGGCGTTGGGGCTGGCGTCGGCGAGCACACCTGAGGTCAGGGCGCCGCGGGCATTGTGCTGCATCGCCCAGTAGTAGTAGGCCTGAGCCAGCTGGAACGCTCGGCCCCACTCCTGGGCCGTCGCGTCGGTGACGGCGCCGTTGGTCGCGTTGCGGATCGTCGTGGGGGGCAGCTGGAGCCGGTCGGCGGTCGGCGGGCACGGCGTGAACCCGCGCCTCGCCAGCCTCGCGCATCGCTGCGGGTCCGCCGCCGCCGACGGCGGCGCACTCCCGCGCGGTGCCGGCGACGCGTGGGTCGCCGGCAGTGGGCCGGAGCATGCGCTCAGCCCGGCCACGACCAACACCAGCAGCCCCAACCAGCTGCGGAACCTTCTCATCGTTGCCTCCCCGCTGCAAGCGTAGGCTGCGATGACAGACAAAAAACGGACAGTGCAGCGCAGCCAGGAGACAGTGTAAAGCTTTCGGTCCGTCCGACAAGTCGCCCGCAGTCAACCGCCCGCGACAGCTATCGCTTCAGACCGTCCAGCGCCGCCCGCAGGCGCCGCCATTCCCCCTGCGCCTCCTCTACCCCGACCTCGCGAAAGCGCAGCCGCTGGCCCGGCAGCAGCTGGGCCGCGAGCGGCAGGTCGCAGCGTGCCACACCGGCCACCACCGGGTACCCCCCCGCCGTCTGGTGGTCCGCCATGAGGAGGATCGGCTGCCCGGCCGGCGGCACCTGGACGCACCCCATCGCCAGCCCGAAGGAGACCAGCTCCTGGCTTTTGACCGTCAGCACCTCGCCCTCCAGCCGGTATCCCATCCGGTCCGCGTCCCGGCTCACCTGCCAGGGCTCCCGGAACAGCGCCCGGCGCGAGGCCGGCGCGAGCAGGCCCGCGTGCGGCCCGCCGATCGCCGAGAGCTCCGGCTCGGCCGCATACGCAGGGCGGAGCAGGTCCGGCAGGCAGCGCCCCACGACTACGGGCCTGGGGGCGGGCGCCGCGAGCGACAGCACGTCACGCGCCTGCAGCGGCCGGCCGTGGACGCCGCCCCGGCCGACCAGCAGGTACGTCGCCGCAGAGCCCAGCCAGCGGTCGCCGGCCAGGCCCCCGGCGACGGCCACGTAGGCCCGCGCGCCCCAGCGGCGTCCCGTGAACGCGAGCCGGTCGCCCTCTGACAGGAAGACGCCGGTCCAGCCCGGCAGGGCCCGGCCGTTGAGCGTCGCTCCGAAGTCGGCGCCGGTCACCGCCACGAGGCAGGTGCGCACCGCCACCAGCGTGGGTCCGGAGAGTGCGCATTCCAGCGCCGCCGCCCCCTCCGGGTTGCCGACCAGCAGGTTCGCGGCCGAGAGCGCGAACCGGTCCATGGCTCCGCCGGGCGGCACGCCCGCCGCCCGCCGGCCCGGCCGGCCCAGGTCCTGGATCGTGCTGAACATCCCCGCCTCCTCGACGTGGAGGACGACGGAAGGAGCCGGGGACGACCCCGCCGGCGGTCCGGTCACTTGGCCGCGGCGGCCGAGCTGACCGCGAAGAACCTCACCCGGTCGCCTGTCCACAGCAGGCTCGGAGGGTCCGACTGGGGAAGGAACATCCGCACCGGCGTGCGGCCGATGAGGTGCCAGCCGCCCGGCGTCGGAAGCGGGTACACGCCCGTCTGGGCGCCCGCGATGGCGACCGAGCCGGGCGGGACGTGGGTCCGGGGCACCCGCCGGCGGGGCAGCCGCAGCGGCTCCGGCAGCGGCCCCAGGTACGCCCAGCCGGGGGTGAAGCCGATCATGAAGCAGCGATAGGTCGGCTGGGTGTGGAGGCGGATCACCTCTTCCACGCGCAGGCCCAGCTGGGCGGCCGTCGCCTCCAGGTCGGGGCCGTCGTACACGACCGGGATCCGGTGCAGGCGGCCGTGGCCCGCGGCCGGCGGCCTGGCCTCCACCAGGCGCTCGACGGCTGTCGCGAGGCCGCGGAAGCTCACCTGCTCGGGGTCGTAGTGCACCGCGACGCTGGCGTAGCCGGCGACCGCCTCCCGGACGTCGCGGCGCCGGCGCAGCGCCGCAGCCAGGGCGAGCGCCCGGGTGTTCAGGGCGGTGTCGACGCGCTGGCCGAGCTCGACCAGCAGCGCCGCGTCGCCGAGCGGGGCGATGCGGATGGAGCGTCGCGCTGGCATGGCAGAGACAAGGATGGCGCACAGCGCACCGGCGGCGAGGCCGGCCGCGCCGTCAGCACCCGTCCGGCGGGGGCTCCCGCACCTCGCCGACGAGGTACAGGGACCCGCAGACCACTACCCAGCCGTCCTGACCCGCGAGCTCCCGCGCGCGGGTCAGCGCGGCCCGGGAGTCGGACCGCCGCTCCGACGGCCTCCCCCAGGCGTCTGCCAGGGCCTCCGGCGACGCCGCCCTGAGCCCGGCCGCCCCGGCCGCGGTGAACACGACGTGCTCCGGCTCGAGCCCGCGCAGCTCGGCGAGGATCTCCTTCACGTCCTTGTCGGCCATCGCCCCGAAGACGACCGTGACCGGCTCGTCATCCAGCAGCGTCCTCAGGCTCGACACCAGCGCCCGCATCCCCTCGGGGTTGTGGGCGCCGTCCACGACCAGCCGCTCCCCGATTCGCTCGAGCCGGCCCGGCCAGCGCGCCTCGTCGAGGCCGCGCGTCACGGCCTCCGGCGTGGCGTCCCCCAGCGCATGCGCCGCAGCCACCGCCAGGGCGGCGTTGGCGGGCTGGAAGGCGCCGACCAGGCGCAGCCGAAGGCCCCGGTGCTCGAACCCGGGCCCGCGCACGTCCACCTCGCTCCCCTCCCAGCCCAGGCTCCGAGCGCGGACAGCGATCTCACGCCCCAGCCGCCAGACAGCCGCGGCGCCGGCCCGGGCCGCAGCCTCCTCCACGACCTCCAGCGCGCTTCCCGACGCTCCGGTGACGACGACGTCGCCGGCCTTGACGATCGCCGCCTTCTCGGCCGCGATCTGCCCGACCGTGTCGCCCAGATGCCGGCGGTGGTCAAGCGACACGTTCGTCACGATCGCGACCCCCAAGTCGAGCACGTTGGTGGAGTCCAGCCGACCGCCCATGCCCACCTCCACGACGAGTCGGTCGACCCGGGGTCCAAGCCAGCCCAGGGCCAGCGTGACCAGGATCTCGAACTCGGTCGGCTCGCCCAGGCGGGCGATCACGGGCTCGAGCCGGGGCCGGAGGGCGTCGACCGCGGCCGCGAACTCGTCCTCCGGGATCGGGCGGCCGTCGACCTGGACGCGCTCCGTGTAGGAGCTGAGGTGGGGCGACGGGGTGGTGCCGGCGCGCAGGCCCGCGGCGCGCAGGATGGAGGCGAGGACGGCGGCCGTGGACCCCTTGCCGTTCGTGCCGGCCACGAGAGCGCCCCGCAGACCGCGCTCGGGGTGGCCGAGCTCGTCCAGGATCGCCTGCGTCCGCTCCAGGCCCTGCTTGATGCCGAACCTGCCGAGGCCGGTGAGGTAGGCCACCGCCTCCTCGTACGTCAGCCGGGTCTGCGCGCCTCCTCTGCCTGACACGTGTTCGCCATCAGCATGGCGCGGGTGAGCGGTCCGACGCCGCCCGGCACCGGCGTCAGCCGGCCGGCGACCTCGGCCACCGCCGGGTGGACGTCGCCGCCCAGCCTGCCGTCCGGCCGGCGGTTCACGCCCACGTCGATCACGGTCGCCCGCGGCTTCACCCAGTCCGGCCGGACGAACCACAGCCGGCCGATCGCCACCACCAGCACGTCGGCCTTGCGGCAGATCGCGGGCAGGTCGAGCGTCCGCGAGTGGCAGACGGTCACCGTGGCGTTGCGGCCCA
>DATFRD010000436.1:0-6645 GCA_035263645.1 Candidatus Dormiibacterota bacterium
CCTGGGTCAGTAAGCTGTCGGACCTTCGACGCCCATGCACCCCATCTCGCGCCCGGGCTTCTGCGGTCCTCGCTCACCCATTGACGAATGGGCTCGCTCCCGTCCTCGGCGCCCGACCACGATCTGGGGCACCTGGCCGCCGAATCTCTCACCACCTTACTGACCCAGGCTCCTAGATCAGCGGCAGCTGCTCCGGCTCCGGCTCCCTCGCCGGCGGGTCCGCCTCGGCGGCGACCTCGGGCGCCGGGCCGGCCAGCAGCTCGTCGAGGTATCCGCGGGCGTGGTCGAAGTCCTGCTGCAGGTCGGCCAGCAGGCCGCTGTTGTGCAGCGCGGCCGCCGGGTGATAGCAGGGGATGAACGCGACGCCCGAGCGCATGAACACCCTGCCGTGGACGCGGGAGATCGTCCCCACGCCGGGCAGCATGCGCTCGAGCGCGTGGCGACCGAGGATCAGCACCGCCTTGGGCCGGACCAGGGCGAACTGGCGGCGCAGGTAGGGCAGGCACGCCTCGGCCTCGTTCGGCATGGGGTCGCGGTTCTGCGGCGGCCGGCACTTGAGGACGTTCGTGATGAAGACCTGCTCGCGGCTGAGCCCGATCTGGCCCAGCAGCGTGTCCAGCAGCCGGCCGGCGGGCCCGACGAACGGCGCGCCCTGCACGTCCTCGCTGAAGCCGGGCGCCTCGCCCACGATCATGATCTCGGCCGGCGCCGGCCCCGTGCCGGGCACGGCCTGCGTGCGCGTGGCGTGCAGCCCGCAAAGCCTGCACGCGCGGATCCGCGCGTGCAGGTCCTCGAGCTCCGCCGTCGGCTGGCTAGACGTGGGCGCCCACCCGGAACGTGATCAGGTCGCCCGCCGACCGCACGGCGGCGAGCACGCGGTGCAGGTCGGCGTCCGGCAGCGGCACCAGCGGCAGCCGGAACGGGCCGGCCGGGAAGCCCAGCGCGTTGAGCACGGACTTCACGGGCACCGGGTTGGCGGCCGTCGTCATGAGGGCGTTGATCACCGGCAGCAGGCCCAGGTGGATGCGGCGCGCCTCGTCGTTGCGGCCGGCCCCGAACGCGTCGATCATCGCCCGCATGGATCGCCCGGCGAGGTGGGAGACGACGCAGATCACGCCGTATCCGCCCACGGCCAGCAGCGGCAGCGTGAAGCTGTCGTCGCCCGACCAGACCCGGAACCCAGCAGGCGCCCCGGCGCAGACGAAGCCCATCTGGTCGATGCTGCCGCTCGCCTCCTTGACGCCCACGATGCCGGGCTCGGCGGCGCAGCGCAGGGTGGTCGCGGCCGTCATGTTGACGCCGGTCCTGCCCTGGATGTTGTACATGATGACGGGCCCGACCCCGGCGAGCTCACGGAAGTGCTGGTGCATGCCGTCCTGGGGCGGCTTGCTGTAGTAGGGCACCACGCAGAGGAGCGCGTCGGCCCCGGCGCGCATCGCGCGTTCGGACAGCCGCAGCGAGTGGTGCGTGTCGTAGGTGCCGGTGCCGGCCACCACGCTCCGGTCCGGGAGGGCCTCCCGGATCACCCTGACCAGCTCGATCTTCTCGTCGTCGCTCAGCGTCGGCGACTCGCCCGTGGTGCCGGCGACCACGACCCCGTCGGAGCCGTCGTCGCAGAGCTGGCGGGCCAGGCGCTGGGCCGCGTCGTGGTTGACCGAGCCGTCCTCGCGGAACGGCGTGACCATGGCCGTCAGGAGCCTGCCGATCTCAGCCATCGCTGGCCACCCCCATCTCCTCTCCGCTCGGGTCGGGCGCGGTCCCGAGCAGTCCCATCCGCATCGCGCGCTCAGCGATCTGCACGGCGTTGAGCGCCGCGCCCTTGCGCAGGTTGTCGGCCACCAGCCAGAGGGCGAGGCCGCGCTCGCTGGAGGCGTCGCGGCGCACCCGGCCGACGTAGACCTCGTCCGTGCCGGTCACCGCCGCCGGCGTCGGGTAGTCCTGCTCGCCGGGGCCGTCCTGGACGACCACGCCCTGCGAGTCCCGCAGGATGGCCCTCGCCTCCTCGGGGTCGAGGGGGCGACCCAGCTCGACGAACACGGCCTCGCCGTGGCCGACCGGCACCGGGACGCGGACGCACGTGGCCACCACCGGGAGGTCCGGCTGGTGGAGGATCTTTCGCGTCTCGTTCGCGATCTTCACCTCCTCCTCGTTGTAGCCGTCCGGCTCGGGAGGCCACCCGCCCGGGACGACGTTGTGCGCGAGGCGGTGCGGATACATCCGCGCGGCCGGCTGCTCGCCGTTCGCCAGCGCACGGGTCTGGTCCCTGAGCTCGTCCACCAGCTCCCGGCCGGCCCCCGAGGCAGACTGGTAGGTGGCCACCAGCACCCGCTCCAGCCCGGCCACGCGGCGCAGCGGGTCGAGCACGACCGTCAGGGGGATCGCGCAGCAGTTGGGGTTGGCGACGATGCCGTCGCCGTCCTCCAGGTCGGCGGCGTTGACCTCGGGGACGACCAGCGGGACTCCGTCGACCAGGCGCCAGGCGGAGCTGTTGTCGACCACCAGCGCGCCGGCCCGCACGGCGACCGGCGCGAACGTGCGCGAGGCCCCGGCGCCCGCGCTGAACAGCGCCAGGTCGACGCCGTCGAACGAGCCCTCGTCCAGCACCTCGACGGGCACGGTGGAGCCGTTCCAGCGCACCTCGCTGCCCGCCGACCGCTCTGACGCCAGCGCCTTCAGCCGGGCCACCGGGAACTTCCGCTGCTCCAGCACGCGGAACATCTCCTGGCCGACCATACCGGTGGCGCCAACGACGGCGACGTGCAGTCCACGAGCCCGGCTGAACATGTGCGAGAGTTTACCGCCCGGTCTCCGCGAGCCCGTCGGGCCGGCGGAGCCCGAGCAGCACGTCGAGGCCGCGATAGAACCGGGGCTCGGCGACGAGGCGACGCACGGCCAGCAGCACCCCCGGCGCGTAGCAGTCGCGGCCGGTCGTGCGGTGGACGATCGACAGGGTCTGCCCGGCCAGCCCGAACAGCACCTCCTGGTCGGCCACCACGCCGGGCAGCCGGACGGAGTGCACGGCCACCCCGCCCTCCACCCCGCCCCTGGTGTGCGGCAGGGTGATCTTCTCGGGCTGACGATGGGCGAACGCGGTCCCCCGGCTGGCGGCGAGCCGGCGCGCGGTGGCGAGCGCCGTGCCGGACGGTGCGTCGGCCTTGGCCGCGTGGTGCATCTCGATCACCTCGACCGCATCGAAGAAGGGGGCGGCGAGGTCCGCCAGGTGCATCATGAGCACCGCCCCGATCGCGAAGTTGGGGGCCACGATGCCACCCAGACCCGCCAGGCCGCATGCGGCTTCCAGGCGATCGACCGTGTCGTCGGCGAGCCCGCTGGTGCCGACCACGGGCACCGCCCCGGCCGCGACCGCGGCCAGCGCGTTGTCCCCGGCGACCGACGGGTGCGTGAAGTCGACCAGGACGTCCGGCCGCGCCTCCCGGAGGAAGGCCGCCAGGTCATCGCCTCTCCCGACGCCGCCGACGTACTCGATGCCGGGCGCCGCGCTCATGGCAGGCACCAGCGCGCTGCCGGTCCTGCCGCGATGCCCGGCGAGTGCGACCCGGATCACGTCTGGGGAAGCTTAGCCGGATTCCACCGTGCCTGGCACGGGGTGCGCCGGCGCCGGGCGCGCTGGCCCGGCGCCGGCGCCGGACCCTATTCGCGAGGTCGGCTGTGCTCCCGGTCGCCGCGGAAGGGCCGGTCCCCGCGTGGGCCGCGGTCGCCGCGGCCGCCGCCAGGGCCCCGGTCGCGATCCCGGCCGCCCCGGAACCCGCCGCCGTTGCGGTCGCGCGGCTCGCGCACCGGCGGCGGCATCGCCAGCGCGGCGGCGACCGCGTCCATGTCGATGCGCTCCTCGATGGGCTCGCCGCGGGCGGTGAGCTCCTCCAGCGCCTCCTGGCGGCTCAGGTTGAGCCGGCCCTGGCTGTCGATCTCGATCGCCTTGACCATGATCTCGTCGCCGACGTTGACCACCTCCTCGACCCGCTCCACGCGGTGGTCGGTCAGGCGGGAAACGTGGACCAGGCCGTCCTGGTTGGGGAGCACCTCGACGAAGGCGCCGAACGGCATGATGCGCACCACCTTCCCGCGGTAGACGCGCCCCACCTCGACCTCGTCGGTGAGTCCCTTGATCCAGTCGATGGCCCGCTTCGCGCTGTCCTGGTCGGTGGACGCGATGAAGATCTTGCCGTCGTCCTCGACGTCGATCTGGGCGCCGGTCTCCTCGACGATCTTGCGGATGACCTTGCCTCCAGGGCCGATCACGTCCCGGATCTTGTCGGGGTTGATCTGGATGGTCGTGATCCGCGGCGAGTACGGGCTCATCTCCCGGCGCGGCTCGGGGATGACCTCGAGCATCTTGCCGAGCACGGTGAGCCGCGCCTCGCGCGCCTGCTCCAGGGCCTGCGCCATCATCTCGCGCGAGAGGCCCTTGATCTTGATGTCCATCTGGAGCGCAGTGATGCCGTCGGCAGTGCCGGCGACCTTGAAGTCCATGTCGCCGAGGGCGTCCTCGACCCCCTGGATGTCGGTCAGGATCGCGTAGCGTCCCTCGCGGGTCACCAGGCCCATGGCGATGCCGGCGACCGGAGCATGGATCGGCACCCCCGCGTCCATGAGGGCCAGCGTCGACCCGCACACCGACGCCATCGAGGTCGACCCGTTGGAGGACAGGATCTCGGACACGAGGCGCATCGTGTACGGCCACTCGTCGATGTCGGGTATGACCGGCACCAGCGCCCGCTCGGCGAGCGCGCCGTGCCCGATCTCGCGGCGGCCGGGGCTGCGCAGCGGCTTGGCCTCGCCGGTCGACCAGGGCGGCATGTTGTAGTGGTGCATGTAGCGCTTGTGCTCCTCCGGCCCGAGGCCGTCGAGGCGCTGCGCGTCTCCGACCGTGCCCAGGGTGAGGATGGTGAGGGCCTGGGTCTGGCCGCGCCGGAACATGCCGGAGCCGTGGGTGCGGGGCAGCACCCCCACCTGGACCTCGATCTCCCGGATGTCCTTCACGCCGCGCCCGTCGACGCGAACGCCCCCTTCGATGACGCGCTGGCGGACCCGGTCCTTCACCGTCTTCTCGAACAGCGTGCCCAGGACGTCCCCCGCGTCGGGCCAGCGCGCCAGCAGGTCTGCCTTCATCTCTTGCTTCAGCTCGTCCAGGCGGCTCTCGCGCTCCGTCTTGTCGGGGTGGTAGGCCGCCTGGTCGAGGCGCGGCTCCACGTACTCGGCGACGGCCGCCACGATCTCGGGGTCGTACTGCGGCGGCGTGAACACGTACTTGGGCTTGCCCGCCGCCTCCCGGAGGTCGACAAGCGCCTCGCAGATCCGGCCGATGGCCTCGTGCGCCATCTCCAGCGCGTCCACGACGACCTGCTCGGACACACCCCGGGCGCCGGCCTCCACCATCAGGATCGCGTCCTTCGTCCCGGCCACCACCAGGTCCAGGTGCGAGCGCTGCATGTCTGGCAGGTCGGGGTTGACCACCAGCCGGCCGTCGATATGGCCCATGCGCACGGCGCCGATCGGCCCCTGGAACGGTATCTCCGAGATGGTCAGCGCGGCCGAGGCGCCGTTGATCGCCAGCATCGCGGGGTCGGCCTCCTGGTCGACGGAGAGGACGGTCGACACTACCTGAACGTCGTTCCTGAACCCGTCGGGAAAGAGCGGGCGGATGGGGCGATCGGTCAGCCGGGAGTTGAGGACGGCCTGCTCGCTCGGCCGGCCCTCGCGCCGCAGGAACGCCCCGGGGATCTTGCCGGCGGCGTAGAGCTTCTCCTCGTAGTCGCAGGTCAGCGGGAAGAAGTCGATGCCTTCCCGCGGCTCCCTGGACATCATGGCCGTGCTGAGCACGACCGTGTCGCCGGTCCTGATCAGGACGGCGCCGCTCGCCTGTTCCGCCACTGTGCCGGTCGTGATCGAGAACTTCCGACCACCGACCTCGAACGTCTTCGTGACTTCAGCCACGTGTGAATACACCTCCACTTGGGAGGCCTGGGACCGAAAAGCTGAGCTCGAAGCGCACGCCTCGAGGCCAGGTTTTCGGGGCCGGGCCCCCCAGAAACGACTCGGGCGGGGAGGTTCCCGCCCGCACTCACTACCGCCTGATGCCCAGCTTGGCGATGAGCGCTCGATAGCGCCCGACGTCGCTTCGCATCAGGTAGTTCAGCAGCCTGCGACGCTTGCCAACCAGCAGCAGCAGACCGCGACGCGAGTGATGGTCCTTCTTGTGGGTCTTCAGGTGCTCCGTGAGCAGCTTGATGCGCTCGGAGAAGATGGCGACCTGGACCTCGGGCGAACCCGTGTCGGTGCCGTGGAGGCCGTGCTCTTCTGCCAGCCTTGCCTTGACTTCGCTCTCGACTGCCAAACTGGCGACGAATTATACCGCCCCACCTCCAGCGCCGCCGCCGCCACGGCTAGCTGCCCCTCTCGCGGAGGTCGCCTGTGGGACGGCCGGCTGCCCCTCCCTTGCGGGGGAGGTGGCCCGTCAGGGCCTGTGGGGGGATCTCGATCAGCAGCCGCTCCAGCACGGCGTGAGGGGAGGGACTCTTGGCCCCTGCTGTGGCGCCAGGTAAGCAAGGGCTTGGCCCGAGCGTGTGAGTCCTTTCCACGCCTCCCCCACGGATCCCGCCAGACCCGAAGGGCTGCGCCGGAGGC
>DATFRD010000437.1:0-7613 GCA_035263645.1 Candidatus Dormiibacterota bacterium
GAGCTCGTGGAGTGCGCGTCGCTGTTGCGCGGCACCCGGGCCGGACGCCTGGACGCGATCGTCCAGCCGGTGGCGCCGCTCGACATCGTGGCCCAGCAGGTCGTGGCCGAGTGCGCCGCCCAGGAGTGGTCCGAGGACGACCTGTTCGACCTGATCCGCCAGGCGGCGCCCTTCGCGCGGCTGGCCCGGCGGGACTTCGACGACGTGGTGGAGCTGCTCTCCGAGGGCATCGCCACCGGACGGGGCCGGCGGGCCGCCTACCTGCACCGGGACCGGGTTAACGGGCGCCTGAGGGCCCGGCGGGGCGCCCGGCTGGCCGCGCTCACGTCGGGCGGGGCCATCCCGGAGCTGGGCGACTACCGCGTAGTGGCCGAGCCGGACGACACCCTGGTCGGTACCGTGAACGAGGACTGGGCCATCGAGAGCATGGCCGGCGACGTGTTCCTGCTGGGCACGACCTCGTGGCGGATACGCCGGGTCGAGCCCGGGATCGTCCGGGTGGTCGACGCCCACGGGGCGCCTCCGTCGGTCCCCTTCTGGCTCGGGGAGGCTCCCGGCCGCACCGAGGAGCTGTGCGGCGAGGTGTCCGAGCTCCGGGCGACGGTCGGGGGGTGGCTGGAACGCGGGGACCCGGCAGGCGCCCGTGCCTGGCTGGAGTCGGAGTGCGGGATCGACCTCGCGGCCTCCGACACGATCGTCCGCTACCTCGGGGCCGGCCTGACGGCGCTGGGGGTCCTGCCCACCAAGGACACGCTCGTCCTGGAGCGGTTCTTCGACGACAGCGGCGGGATGCAGCTGGTCGGGCACTCCCCGTTCGGGGCACGGCTGAACCGCGGGCTCGGGCTGGCTCTGCGCAAGCGGTTCTGCGTGACCTTCGACTTCGAGCTGCAGGCCGCAGCCAGCGACGACGCCGTCCTGCTCTCGCTCGGTCCCCAGCACAGCTTCCCGCTGGAGCGGGTCCCGAAGTTCCTCGCCTCCCGGACCGTGGAGGAGGTGCTGCGACAGGCCGTGCTGACCTCGCCCATGTTCGCGGCGCGGTGGCGGTGGAACCTGAACCGCGCGCTGGCCGTGCTCCGGATGCGGGGCGGCCGCCGCAACCCGCCGGCGATCCAGCGGATGGAGTCCGACGACCTGATGGCAGCGGTCTTCCCGACGCTGGCGGCCTGCCAGGAGAACGTGGCGCCGGGCCCGCTGGACATCCCCGACCACCCGCTGGTCCGGCAGACACTCGACGACTGCCTGCACGAGGCGATGGACGTGGACGGCCTCCGCCAGTTGCTCGCTGAGATCGAGTCGGGCCGGGTCGAGGTCGTGACCCGGGACACCGTGGAGCCGTCCGTGCTTGCCCACGAGATCCTCAACGGGCGGCCCTTCACCTACCTGGACGACGCGCCGCTGGAGGAGCGGCGCAGCCGGACGATGCAGCTCCGCCGGGGCCTGCCGGTGGAGGCTCGCGACCTGGGCAGGCTCGACGCGAGCGCGGTCGAGCGGGTCCGCGAGGAGGTGTCCCCGGATCCCCGCGACGCCGATGAGGTCCACGACCTGCTGATGACGGTCTTCGGGCTCCGGCCGGTCGACGCGTGGCGGGCCTGGTTCGGCGAGCTCGTCGCGGACCGGCGGTCGGTCACGGTGCGGGCGGCACCGGGTGTGGAGCTGTGGTGCGCGGTCGAGCGGCGGCCGGCCCTGGAGGCCCTCTTCCCCGAGGCCAGGATCGAGCCGGACTACCGCTCGCCGATCGCGGCCGCGTCTCTCGACGGCGACTCGGCAGCCGCCGCGATGGTGCGGGGACACCTGGAGCACCGGGGGCCGTCGACGGTCGCCGACCTCTCGGCCGCCACAGGTCTCCCCGAGGGCGACGTGGCCATCGCGGTGGCCCGGCTGGAGGGCGAGGGCTTCGCGTTTCGCGGCCGCTTCACGTCGGCCGAGGGCCCGGAGGAGTTCTGCGCGCGCCGGCTCCTGGCCCGGATCCACACCTACACGCGGGCGCGGCTCCGGCGCGAGATCGAGCCCGTCACGGCGCGGGACTTCATGCGGTTCCTCCTCCGCTGGCAGCACGTCGCCCCGGGCACCCGGCGGGAGGGGCGTGCCGGCACGGTGTCGGTCGTCGAGCAGCTGCAGGGCTTCGAGCTCGCCGCCGGAGCCTGGGAGCGTCGCGTCCTCGCCGCCCGCGTGGAGGGGTATCGGATCGAGTGGCTCGATGACCTGTGCCTGTCGGGCGACGTGACCTGGGGCCGGCTCTCCCTCCGCAACGGGACCGCCGAGGAGGAGGACCAGTCTTCGCGCGGCGGCATGACGCCGTCGCGGGCGACCCCCATCACCCTGGCCATCCGGGAGGACCTGCCCTGGCTGCTCCACGCGGCCCGCGGGACCCGGACGCCGCAGGAGCCGGGGCCGGGCCCGACGCGAGAGGTCCTCGGCGCCCTGCGACACCACGGCGCGCTGTTCCCCGCGGACCTGGTCGCGATCACCGGACGCCCGCCCCAGGAGGTCGAGGAAGCCCTGTGGGACGCGGTGGCCAGAGGGCTGGTCGCCGCCGACGGTTTCCAGGCCATCCGCTCACTGCTCCATCGTCGCGCGGTGGCCAGGCTGGCCTACCGGCCGCGGCTGCGGAGGGCCGGCTCGCGCCGCGCCGCGAGGTTTGCGGGACGGTGGTCGCTCGTCCCGGCTGCCACGGCGACCGAAGACGCCGACGAGCTGGCCGAGGCCGTCGCCGAGCAGCTCCTGGCCCGGTGGGGCGTCGTGTTCCGCGACCTGCTCGCCCGGGAGACCTTCACGGTCTCCTGGCGGGAGATGCTGTGGGCGCTCAGGCGCCTGGAGGCGCGGGGAACGATCCGCGGCGGGAGGTTCGTCAGCGGGTTCAGCGGCGAGCAGTTCGCCGCTCCCGAGGCCGTGGACGCCCTCCGGGCGGCGCGGAAGCTGGGCCGGGTCGGCGAGACCATCACCATCTCCGCGGCCGACCCCCTGAACCTGGTGGGCATCGTGCTGCCGGGCCCGCGCGTGCCGGCACTCGCCGCGAACTCGGTCACCTACGTCGACGGCGTCCCCGAGCCCGCCGTGCCCGAGCGACCGGCGGTCTGACGCCGGGTCCTCCGGGTGCCGCCCGTTCAGCCCGGCCGCCGGCCGCGAGCCACGAACGTGACGAGGTGGCAGGCGAACGGCCCCAGACCGAGACGCTGTTGGCCAGCTCTGAATCGACGAGGCCCATGAAGCTGATCTTTCACACGCCGCCGGTGCCGGCCAGCCTTGACATTCCGCTTCCGCGCGCGCAGAACGCGACCGGCAGGGTGACCGGCTATGTGACGTTCCGCGTGTACCTATGCGAGCCTGACGAGGAACTGCCGCCCGGGCGCAGTGCCGGGCGCCCCACGGTCCCCGAGTCCGTGCTCGCGGGGCTTCCCGATGATGCTCTACTGCGCTTTGCTTCGGGGTTTGGCGCCGAGAACCCGTCATCCAGGGACGCGCCGAGAAGATGAACCGCCAACAGAGGAGACAGCAATGGGACGGATCGTCGTATCCGAGTTCGTGACCCTGGACGGCGTCATGGAGGACCCGGGTGGAGCCGAGGGCTTCGACCGCGGCGGCTGGGCTCTGCGGTTCGAGCGCGGACCCGAGGGTGACAGGTTCAAGCTCGACGAGACGCTGACGGCGGCGGCCCTGCTCCTGGGCCGGCGGACGTACGAGGGGTTCGCGCAGGCATGGCCCTCCCGAACCGACGAGGCGGGCTTCGCGGACAGGATGAACAGCATGCCCAAGTTCGTCGTCTCCAGCACCCTGCAGGCGGCGGAGTGGAACAACTCGACCGTCATCCGGGGAGACGTCGCCGGCGAGGTCTCCAGGCTCCGCCAGCAGATCGACGGGGACATCCTGGTCGCCGGCAGCGGCCGGCTGGTCAATGCGCTGATGCAGGCGGACCTGGTCGACGAGCTCCGGCTCATGGTCTTCCCGGTCGTGCTCGGGAGCGGCAGGCGTCTCTTCTCGGACGCCGAGCGCGCCACCTCCCTGCGACTGGTCGAGTCGAGGAGCGTGGGCGACGGCGTGCTCATCCTCAGGTATCATCCGACGGCGCAGTAGCAGCGGTGGATCAGCAGAGGGAGGCAATGGCCGAGGACTGGGCCCGTCCGGTCGTGCACTGGGAGATCAGGGCCGCCCACCCCGAACGCCTGCGGGCCTTCTACGCCGGGATGTTCAACTGGACGATCGGCGACGGCCCGATCATGGGCATTCCGCCCGGCGTCGGAGGGCCCGCGCCCGGTCCGGCCGGGCACATCCGCGCCGCGGACCGCGGCGGCGTCACCCTGTACGTCCAGGTGCGCGACCTGACCGAGTCGCTGGCGAGGGCGACGGCCCTCGGGGGCACCGTGGTGCGCGAACGCCTCGACGTGCCCGGCGGGCCCACGCTCGCGGCGATCGAGGACCCCGAGGGCAACCCGGTCATGCTCGTCCAGCAGTAGGGTTCCGCGTCCCGGTCGCGCCGTGACCGCCGCAGTCCCGGGCCGGCGGCTCAGCCGTACAGCTTTCGGTCGTACTGCTCCGGTGAGTAGTAGGTCTCCAGCTCCTCCAGCGTCTCGGGGATGTCGGCCAGGTCCTTGGCGAGCTGCGCGGTGGAGGGCAGCGCCGTCGGGTCCGGCCAGCTCTCCGGCTGCCAGATCAGCGATCGCTTGGACGCCTTCGGGCAGTGAAAGAAGGCCTCTTCGATCTCGACCAGCAGCGCCAGGCTCGGCCGGTGGCCCTTGACCACCAGGTCGTCGAAGAACGGCGCCTCCCGGATCAGCCGCGCACGTCCGTTGATCCGCAGCGTGTCCAGCCGTCCGGGCACCAGGAAGAGCAGCGCGACGCGCGGATTGCTCAGGACGTTGAGAAAGCTGTCGACGCGCCGGTTGCCGGGCCGGTCCGGGATGACCAGCATCCGGTCGTCGAGCACGTGGACAGACCCCGGCGGGTCGCCCTTGGGGGAGACGTCGCAGGTCCCCGAGGCATCGGAGGTGGCGAGGATGAAGTACGGCGAGGCGGCGATCCACGAACGCTGGTGCGGATGCAGGGTGGTGCGCACCTTCTTCACCGCGCGCTCGCCCGGCACACCGACGAGCTCCCTCAGCTCGGCCGCCGAGGCGACCTCCACGATCTCCGTGGTCAGCATCACCGACATCCCTCCATCCGGCGCCGCAGTGCCGGCCTTTCCGGATCGCTCGAACCGGTACGAGCCTACCAGGTCCCACGCCGCAACTCGGGCCGCCACGCGGCAGGCTTCATGGCGATCATGGGGATGATGCGCCTGGCCGTCATCGACATCGGCTCGAACACCGCGCACCTCACGGTGGTGGACGGCCAGCTGGACGGCACGTTCGCGCCTATCGCGGAGCAGCTCGTCGTGCTCAACCTGGCGGAGTCGGCCTTCCCGGCCCTGGCGATCCCGGATGACGCGGCCGAACGCCTGGTCGAGACGGTCGGTCGGCTCCGCCTCATCGCTTCCGAGCAGCGCGTCGACGGGCTCGTCGCCTTCGCCACCTCCGCGATCAGGGAGGCGGCCAACGGGATGGCCGTGCTGGGCCGGGTCCGCGAGGCGACCGGAGTGCCGGTCAGGGTACTGCCCGGGGCCGACGAGGCGCGGCTGACCTACCTGGCCGCCCGCACCTGGGCGGCCGGCTCGGCCAGCAGGCTGCTGGCGCTCGACATCGGCGGCGGCAGCCTCGAGGTCGCCGGCGGCGAGACCGTGAGCCCGGAGTTCGCGGTCAGCCTGCCGCTCGGGGCCACGCGGCTGACCCGCAGGTTCGTGCGCAGCGACCCGCCCCGCGCCGACGAGCTGGCAGCCCTGCGGGTCCACGGGCTGAACCTGCTGGCCCCGCTGGCCGCGAGGGTGCGCGGCCGCGACTGGGACGTCGTCTGCGCCACGTCGCGGACGTTTCGCACGCTGGCCGCGGTCGCCGAAGGCCTGCCCGGGATGGCCTCTCCCTCGCGGAGGTTCGGCTTCGCGGGCGTCGACGGCCGCACGGCGCCGGTGCTCACCGCCGATGCGGTCAACCTGCTCGCCGGCCACCTGGCGCGGACGACGGTGCGTCAGCGCGCGCGGCTCAAGGGCATCGACCGGCTCCGGGCCGGCAACCTCGTCGCGGGCTCCCAGCTGGCGGCCCTCACCATGCAGGCCTTCGGGCTGGACCGCCTGGTCCTGGCGCCGTGGGCGCTGCGAGAGGGGGTGATCATCGAGCACCTGCGCAGCGAGGCGGCGGAGACGGCGGCGCCGGCCGTCGCGATGACGACCGAGCTGGCGGTGCCGCCGGAGCCGCTCGACCGGCCCCGCCTCGCCGCGGTCGTGGCCTTCGCCCACCGCTACCCCGGCGACGAGGCGCACTCGCGGCTGGTCGCCAACCTCGCCGTCTCGCTGTTCGACCAGACGCGGGACCTGCACGGCCTGGGCACCGCCGAGCGCGAGCTGCTCTACTTCGCCGGGCTGCTCCACGACGTGGGAGTCGCCGTGGCCCAGTCGGCCCACCACAAGCACTCGCTGTACATCATCGGCAACGCCGAGATCGAGGGGTTCACGCCCCGCGAGCTCCGCCTGATGGCCAACATCGCGCGCTATCACCGCAAGGCGCTTCCGGCCGACCACCACTCGGAGTACATGGCTCTGAGCCCGGATGACCGCCAGCTGGTCCGCCGACTCGGCGCCATCCTCCGGATCGCCGACGGCCTGGACCTCGACCACTTCCAGGTCATCGAGGGCGTGCGAACGACCGACTCGGGCCGCGTGGTGACGCTGGAGCTGGAGAGCCGCGACGAGGCTCGCCTGGCGCTGTGGGCGGTCGGTCAGCTCTCGGACCTGTTCGAGTCCGAGTTCGGGCGAAGGGTTCGGGCCGTCTCGCCGGCGGCGAGGTAGGAGTCCGGGGTCAGGGCAGGATGCGATGGACCGCCTGCCACCCCAGGCCCCTCTGGTCCGCTGTCCTGGCGACATCCAGCACGAGGAGCTCAGGCCACCGGCTCGCCGGGACGATGTCCTTCATCCCGACTGCCATGCCGGCGGCGACCGCCTCGCGCTCGCACATGCAGGCGGCCCCCTCCTGCCAGATCTGGTACCGAATGGGTCCCAGCGCAAGGTGGAGGCGGCTGATCCTGGAGCCGAACAGCGGACGCTGCACGCGGGTCGTGCCCGAACCCAGCGACGACAGGGCGCCGGAGAGGTACGCGAGCAGGCCCTGGGGGTCCGCCATCCGACTGCGAATGCTGGCGATCGCCCGGGTGACCCCGGGGGGCGGAGGCGGCGGCGCGGGGGTCGCCGCCGGGCTGGCCACGCCGCAGTAGCCACAGGTCGGAGTCCAGAGTAACCCGGCACCGTTCGCACTACCCGTTCCCGGCCAGGGGCCGGACGGCGTCTGCCGCGGCGTCAGAGGCGCGGGGCGAACGCGGCCAGCCCCGCTGCCGCTACGCCCTTTCCGCGGCGGCCGCAGCCACCAGCGTCCGGCGGCGGGCGGCCCCGTCCAGGCTCTCGATCGCGGCCACGCACACGGCGGCCGTTCGCAGCAGCTCCGCCCGGTAGCCCGCGTCATCGAAGGCGAGCGCGGCCCTGGCAACCTCGCCCACCTCCTCGGCCAGGATGGCCAGCCACCTCACCGGCGGCTGGT
>DATFRD010000438.1:0-11256 GCA_035263645.1 Candidatus Dormiibacterota bacterium
ATGCACCCCATCTCGCGGCCCTGCTTCTGCGGTCCTCGCTCGCCTATCAACGGATAGGCTCGCTCCGGTCCTCGGCGCAGGCCCACGATCTGGGGCACCTGGCCACCGAATCTCTCGCCGCCAATCGGAAGCACTCATCTAGCGGGCCTCCGCCCGCACGTAGGCGATGCCGTTGCGGCGGACGAGCCAGGCCGACAGCTCCAGCAGCAGCCAGCCCTCCCCGACCAGCACGGTGCTCGCGGCTAGGGCTGTGGGCACGGGATTCTGCGTCGCCAGCCAGAAGCCGAGCAGCGCAACCACCGGAGGGACTGCGACGACCTGGAGCAGCAGCACCCGCCCGAGCCGCCCGGGACCGCGGAGGTCGGTCCGCGAAGGCACGAGCGCGTATGACGCGAGCGCGGCCGTCCGCAGCGTCCACGTGGCAGCCGGCAGCGCTACCAGGGAAACGGCTGCCATCGGCACCGCGCCCACGACGAGCAGCGCCGTCGCGCACCCCAGGCAGGCGGGGACCGCCTGCTTGAGCGTGCCGGCCAGCGTCCACGCCAGGAGGCGGTCGCGCAGGCCGGCCGCCGACAGCCACCAGACCGGGCTGCGCAGCTCGGCCCCCAGGCGCAGGCTGGTGTAGACGTTCACCAGGAGCAGGCTGATCGCGGCCAGGCTCGCGAACGTGGATGCCAGGCTGACGTCGCCATCCGCCAGCAGCAGGCCCACGATCCCTCCGACCAGGAGTGCCCCGGCGGTCAGGCCCGCCTGGAGGGCCAGCGCCGCCGGGGCCCGGCGCAGGGCGAGCCACTCCTTCCACAGGATGGCGGCGGCGCCCGGCGGCACCCAGGTGCCGGAGGCGGACACCGACTGCCGCCGATGAAGGTGGCCGAACGCCCGCCTGACGTCGGACCGCCTCAGCGCCCCGCCGTGCTCCCGCGCCAGGCGGCGCAGCGTAAACAGCCGGGACGACGACTCCCAGAGCTCCGGGTAGCAGTCATCCGACAGGCGGACCGTGAGCAGGACGGCGGTCGCCGCGAGCAGCAGCATCAGGACGGCCGGGGCGGCATGACCGTGGTAGGCGTCGCGCAGCCACTCGCCGGGGGGCAGCTGGAGCAGGGCGGCGCTCGGGCCCGCCGGGGCAGGCGTGGCTCCGGCGTCGGCCAGGAGGGCGAGCAGGGCCGATGCGCCGCCCACCGCCGCCAGCATCGCGCCGAGCTTCCCGAAGGGCACCCCGGGCAGCCGGCGTCCGAGCATGAAGACGGCCATCGGGATCGTCTGGAGGGCGACGTAGGCGCCGGCGACGGCCAGGAACAGCAGGGGAACGGAAACGGACGAGTCCTCGGCGCTCGGCAGGAAGGCCAGGATCAGCAGCACGTTGAACGTCGACACCACCGTCAGGCCGACGACGCGGCGGGCCTGCAGCCAGGCGACAACGACCCGCGGCTCCAGCCGCGACCCGACCAGGAAGCGGCCGTCGGCAGGGGAGCGGAAGGCCGCCGGCGCTCGGGTCGCAGCCCGGGCCACGCCGATGCCGAGGAGGGCGAGGTAGCCGCCCGGCACGAACGCCGCCAGCGCCGGCACCACGAGCGCATAGGTCGCCGTCGATCGTCGTCCGCGGGCGCCCACGACCCGGACCAGCCGGGAGACGCCGATCCAGGCCAGCACCACCAGCCAGGGCGCGAGCCGCCGCGGATCCCGCCAGATCAGGCGCAGCCGGTTGAGCAGCAGCCTGGAGTCGAGGTAGAGCAGGGCGCGCAGCTCGGCGAGCATGTCCACCTACTGCTCGACGATTTCCAGGAACCGGTCCTCCAGGCTCATGCCGGCCGGCCCGGCGAGGAGCTCGGGAACGGTCGCGAGTGCGAGAGCCCGTCCCTCCTTCAGGATCAGCACGCGGTCGCACAGCCCCTCGATGTAGCCGAGCAGGTGCGTGCTGACGATCACCGCTCGCCCCTCCGCACGCAGCTCGCGCAGGATCGCCGTCAGCTCTCGCTGGCCGCGCGGATCAAGGCCGATCATGGGCTCGTCGAGCAGCAGGACCGGTGTCTCGGCCAGCACCGCCGCGGCCACCAGCAGCTTCTGGCGCATGCCCTTGGACAGAGCTTCGCCGAGCGTGTCCCGCTGGTCCGCGATGCCCAGACGGCACACCAGCCCCGCGGCCGTCTCCCGCCAGCCGCCGCCGAGCCGGCAGCTGCGGGCGACGAAGACGAGGTGCTCCCAGACCGTCAGCATGTCGTAGACCTCGGGGGTCTCCGGGATCAGCGCCATGGAACGGCTGCGCTCCGGCCCGAGCGGTCGGCCGTTCCAGCAGATGAGCCCGGCGTCGGGCCGCAGGAGGCCGGCCAGGCTGAGCAGGGTGGTCGTCTTGCCGGCGCCGTTGGGACCGGCCAGCGCCAGGATCTCGCCGGGTGCCACGCCGAACGAGACATGGTCCACTGCGACCTTGGCGCCGTACCGCTTGGTCAGGTCGAGCACCCACAACCCCGCCGGAGCACGCCCATTCGCGCCCAATGCGCTGCCCATGGTAAGCCGGGCACCCGGCCGGGCGGAACGGGGACCCGGGCGGCGGACCCCGTGGTTCCGCCGCCCCCAGCGCCCCCTACTTGCGACTCGTGCCGATGCGAATGCGCACCGGCTGCGCCGCCGCCGCCTTCGGGACGGTCACCACCAGCGTCCCGTTCTCCACGTCCGCGCGGATTCCGTCTGCCCGGACTTCCTTGGGGAGCTCGAGCTTGCGCGTCCAGTTGCCCCATGGGCGCTCCTGGCGCAGCAACTTCCCCTGCGTGTTGAACGGAGCGGCCCTGACGGTGATGGCTAGGACGCCGTCCTCGAAGGTCACGTCGACGTTCTCGCTCGGAACGCCGGCCACCGTTGCGTATAGCAGAAACGACTCGTCGGTCTCGAGGACATCGACCGGAAGCGCATAGGTCGGGGTGCCACCCTCCTGCCGCTCCGCGGTGCCCCCGAACCCCAGGAACTGGTCGAACATCCGGTCGATGAGCCTGGTGGCGGTGACGAGATCGGCCGACGGTGCCAACCACCGGTTCGTCGCCATGACAGATCAAACCTCCTACCACGTGATCAAGCTGTTCTCGGGCGCGCCCAGCTACTCGATTACCCGATGGCCGCGGCGGCATAAACATGGGGCCGGCAGGGGCCGGTGGACGACCTCGGGCCGGATCCGGGTTCCACGGCGCCTCTAAAGTTGGCCGCAGTGAACGCGGGCGGCGGCCGCAGTGCGACGGCACGATCGAGGCCCGGTCGCATCCAGGACCTGGCCGGGCTGCGCGCCCTCTGGGCGCAGGAGGTGCTGGCTCGCGGCCGTGACTGCGTTCCCAGCGAGGCCACGATCAAGCGCATGATGGCGGCCTTCGACTGGCCGGCGCGGAGTCGCGTCATCGAGGACTCGACCGGGCTGAGGGCGGCCGCGCTCGTGCTCGATCACTCCAACCGGGGCGGACTCGTCGTCCGGGTGGAGTCGGCGGCGCGTGACGAGGCGGACCGGCTCGCGCTGCTGGAGTGGGGCCTGGGGCTGAGCCGGGCCTGCGGCGCGTCAGTGGCTCAGGTCTGGCGGCCGACGGGCGACCGGCGCGCCATGGCCGAGCTCGGGCTCTCGCTGGCGCGGCCGTTCTGGCGCATGGATCTCCTCGACCTGGACGCAGTCCCGGTCGTGCCCCTTCCCGCAGGCTACCGGCTCCTCCAGCCGCCGGACCGGCGCGCAGGCGTGCGGGTGTTCAACAGCTCGTTCGCCCAGCACTGGCGGTTCCAGCCGCTGGACCCCGACAACCTGCCGCCGGTGAGCCGACCGCCGGACCTGGAGCTCATGGCGGTCGCGGACGACGGGACCCCGGTCGCCGTGGTCTGGTGCGACCTGGACACGCACGACCCGGACCTCCGGCCCCAGCCAGTCGGCGTCGTCGAGGTGGTGGGGACGCTGCCCGAGCACCGCCGCCGGGGGCTCGCGCACGCGCTCACCGCGGAGGGCGTCCGCCGGCTCCGGCTCTCCGGCGCGGCCGCAGCGTCGCTCTACGTCGACGGCCTGAACCCGACTCGTGCCTACGACGTCTACGGCCGGCTCGGCTTCGTGATCGCGTACCGGTACGAGGTGTTCGAGGCGGAGCTGCGCTAGGGCGGAGTTCGGCGGACCGCCCGGGGCGCGCGGGCGCGTTGCGGCCACACCGAGTGCTATGGTGACCCATCGGATGACCGCACTCTGGCGGTTCGTGGGGAGGGTGCTGGTCGTGGCGCTGACGGTGGGCGTCGCGGCGGTGGCAGGCCAGGCCTTCTTCGACCGGATCGGGAGCGTGCCGACGCCCGTGGCCAGCCGGCCCGCCCTGCCGGCGTACCGGCCGGCCGGCGCGCCGTCGGCCGTTGCCGCCGTGCCGCCGAGCGTCCGCTCGGAGCTCCCGCCTGCGCGAGCGCCGGTCCCGACCGGGGCTCCTGCACCACACCTCGCCGGCCCTGCTCCGCCGTCCGCGCCTGCCGCGGTGGTGGCGCCGCTCGGCACCGCGCCCGCGGAGCTCCAGACGTCCCAGCCCGCCCTCGAGGAGGCGGTGAAGGCGGATGTGCACGGCAGGGAGGCCGGGCGCGATTTGCGATCGAGCCGGGCCGCGGTCGTGGCCTCCGCAACCCCGGCCTTGTCCGGCGGCCGGCACAACGAGTCCGAACGCGACCGCGACGCGCACCGCGGTTCGACGTCGCTCAGGGAGCCCGGCGCGGCCCCGAGCGAGCCGGACGGAGCCGGAGAGGGTGCCCGGCGCGCCCTCTCCAGCCGAACCCAGGAGCCGCCCTAGGCCACCTGGTGCCGCTGGGCGAGCGTCAGGCGGTTGCCGCCCGTGTCGTAGAGGCCGACCGCCCAGACGGTGTCGCCGGCCGCCGCGACGCCACCGAGGATGTCGCTGCCGGCCCCGCCGCTCGGGTTGGGGCCGTCGACCACGTGGAACCCGCCGTCCCCGCCCTGGAGGATCAGCGGCTCGTTGTTGCCGCTGGCCACGTCCTCGAACGTGCCGACCGCCCAGACGGTGCCGTCGGCCACGGTGACGCTCCAGAGGCTGGTGAAGACCGAGCCCGCGGACGAGGGGATCGCGACGTCGGTCCAGGCGCCGTCGCGGAACCGCTCCAGGAGCGGCCGGGCACCGGCGACAGCGTCGTCGGTCTCGCCCGCGGCGAACACGCCGCCGTCGCCGGCGGCGACGCTGAACAGCATCCCGGACGCGGTGCCCTGGGCAGGCGAGGGCACGACGGACCACGCGTGACCGTCCCAGTGCTCGATCAGCGTCTGGTCGGGGCCGGTCTCCCCGAGCTGCTGGCCCACCGCCCACACGTCGTCCGGCCCGATGGCCTTCACGCCGTAGAGGTGGTTGCCCGTGGTGCCGGGGTCGGGGCTGGGCACGACCGACCATCCGGTGCCGTCGAAGTGCTCGACCAGGGTCTCGAACTTGCCGTTCGCCCCCTCCTGGTCGCCGACCGCCCACACATCGAAGGCGGACAGCGCCGACGCTGCGAACAGGATGTCGCGCTCCGACCCCGGCTGGGGGATGTCCACGATCGTCCAGCGGGTGCCGTCCCAGGCCTCCACGAGGCCGCGGTCCTGGAACGCCTCGTTCAGCCGGACGCCGACCGCCCAGGCCCGGCCGCCTGTGGCCGCCACCCCGAAGAAGGTGTTGAAGTTGGCGCCCGTGTTCGGCGTGGGCACCACGGACCACGTGCTGCCGTCGAAGTGGTTCGCCAGCGTCAGGGTCGCGTCCTGGTTGCTGGCGGCGGTGTCGGGCAGGAAGTCGCCCACCGCCCAGACGTCGCTGGGAGAAGAGGCCGCGACCGCCCCCAGGCTGTTGTCGCCGGCGCCGCGCACCGCGCTGGGCACCACGCTCCAGCCGCGCGCGCTGGGGGCGCTGGTCGTGAGCGAGGTGGGCTCCGTCGGGGTTGGCGTCGGGGTGGTCAGGTGGGGCACGGCGAGCGACCGGGTCGCGATCGGGGTCGAGCCGGTGATGGCGAACAGGGGCGCCAGGGGCTTCACGTTCGCCGTGTCGCAGGTGAACGCCAGGCAGCCCAGGCCGAACGCCTGCTGGATGGTCTGCAGCATCGAGAAGTGGTTGTAGGGCGTCGGGTCCTGGAATCCGCGGCGACCATGGTTCGTGACCACGATCGTGGCGACCTGTCCGCCGCCGGAGCCGTTGGGGTCGCTGTTGCCGGCGTCGCAGCAGCCGACGTTGTCGTCGCCCTCGTCGTACGCGATGGCGACGGCGTTGTTGCCCGTGGCCCAGAACGACGCGTGGGTGATCATGCTCACCAGGTCACCGAGGTACCGGTCGCCGATGGAGACCAGCTTCTGGTCCTGGGGGTCACCCGGGTTGCCGCTGTCCAGGCAGTACGGCGGGTCCCCGTGCTCGTCGTGGCACTCGTCCGGGATGACGTAGTCGAACGCCGGGACGTTGCCGCTGGCGAGGTCGTCCGACAGCTGCTCGATCGGCACCTGGCGGGCCCAGTCCCGGTCGTTCAGCGACGTGGTGAAGTTCTGGATTGCGTCGTGCTTGGACACGTACAGGGGGTCCTCGTCGGGCGCCCCGTTGCACCTGGCCGGGTAGCAGATCGACTTGTAGGCCGGGTGCGGCAGACCCTGGAGGTATGCCTTCCAGCTGATGCCCGCGCCGTCGAGCTGGCTGACCAGGCTGGGCTTCGCGATCCTGTTGATGTAGAAGGGGTCGTCGCTGGCGACCCCGAACGCGCTGCCGCCCATGAGCGCCACGTAGTTGGGCTCGCTGGGGTGCGAGACGCCGAAGTACCGGGTGGCCAGGCCGAACGTCTGGGCCAGGTGGTTGAGGTTGGGAGCCGCCGGGTTTCCGATCACGTCGGCGAACCCGTGGTTCTCCTCGACGATCAGGAAGATGTGGTCGTAGCGGGGCACCGCCGCCGCCGAACCGGACACCGGGGCGGCGACGGCGGTTGTGGCTGCGACCAGGACCGTGGCCACGGCGCCCGTCAGAACCGCCGGTAGAGATCGCCCGAGCAGGTGCATACCGACTCCTTTGCATGCTCGCCAGGCTGGCGGGGACAACCAGAGAGTTGAATACCCGGGCGGGGGCGGTCAGGAGAAGGCACCGTTAAGCGCCGCTCAACGGCGGGTTACAAAAGCTGGAAAAAGACCAAATCGGATCGTTAGCAAGGGCTCACCCCCATCGCCCTTCGGGCTTCTGGGGACCCCGGCCCGAGCGTGTGAGTCTGTGATCCCGACGCCAAAGAGGCCACAGATAACCCCGAAGGGCTGCACCGAAGGTGCCCCGAAAATCCCACAAAATGGGGGGGTTCCGGAAGGGGGGGCCTGCCCCCTCTTGCAGCTTTTACAGCACCATCAGGTCGGGCTCGTTGCCCCGGTCACGCTGGAAGACCCGGAAGGGGCTCCGGCCGGGGTCGGCCTCGCCGCAGAGCAGGCGCACCAGGAGGCGGCCGCCGGCCGGGCTGGCCATGACGCCGCGGCCCTCGTAGGCCGTGTTCACGAGCAGTCCCTCCACCGCGGGGTGCGGCCCGATGACGGGCCGGCCGTCGTTCGGCGCCGCGGCCACGTACTGACCCGTGTGCCAGACCGCGTCGTCGAACCGGAGTTCGCGCCAGAAGCGCGTCAGCCGGCGGCCGTGGACGCGCACCTGCTCGAGGTAGGCGAGGTCGGCGGGCACCGGATCCATCGCGGCGGCCGGCGCCTGGTCCCACGGCAGGGCCTTCTCCCAGCCGATGAAGATGCCCTCGGGCCGCGGCCGCCAGTACAGGCCCAGGTCGGCGTCGACCACCATCGGCCAGCCTGGCTGGACCAGTCCCGTGGGGAGGTGCAGGATGAGACCGTGCCGGCGGCGGTTCTCCGTCGGCAGCGGGGCCCCGGCCGCCTCGGCCAGGCCGCGCGTGAACGGGCCGGCGGCCAGGACGACGGTCCGCGTGGCGACCGTGCGGCCGGCGGCGGTGCGGACGCCGGTCACCCGCGAGCCGGAGGTCTGGACCGCAGTCACCGGAGTCTCCACGAACACGTCGAAGCCGCCGCCCAGCACCAGGCCGTTGGCCACCCTCGCTGCGTCGACGAAGCCGTCGCCGGCTCGGAAGTGGGCCTCCGCGGCGGCGTCGGAGACGAACGGGAAGCGGCGTCGGGCGTCCTCCCCGGCCAGGTGCTCCACGTCGGCCAGGCCCAGGTCCCGCCAGCGAGCGACACGCTCGCGCAGCCGCGCCGGCCGGTAGGAGGGGCCGGACGAGCCGGACACGAACAGGTAGCCCTGCTTGCGGACCCCCACGTCGTAACCGCGGAGGCCCGCCAGGTCCGCGAAGTCGTCGAAGATCTCGACGCTCTCCCTGACCATGTCGATGTTCTCGGGCGCGTCCCACTCCAGCCGGAACCCCTCGGCCGAGTGCGCGGACGTGAGGCTGGCCACGGCCCCCCGCCGTTCCAGGACGACGACGCGGCCGAGGCGCTGCCGTGCTGCGAAGAACGCCGTGAACAGCCCGGCCAGGCCGGCGCCGACCACCACCACGTCGGCGCTGTCGGGCAGGTCTCCGTCCGAGAGGTGCAGATGGCCCACAGCCGCAGTCAGCCGTCAGTAGACGTCGCGGAAGACCGGCGGGCGGCGCTCGTTGAACGCGTCGATGCCCTCGTACCGGTCGGGATGGTCGACCATGCGCTGATAGCACTCGATCTCGGTCTCGATGCCGGCCTCCAGGGGGAGCTCGAGGCCCATCCTGGCCGAGCGCTTGGCCTGCTGCACGGCCGCCGGCGAGTTGGCCGCGATCCGCTCGGCCAGGGTCATCGCGTCGGCCAGCAGGTCCTCGGGCGCGCAGAGGCGGTTGACCAGGCCCAGGCGGTGGGCCTCTTCGGCCGAGATCAGCTCACCGGTCATCAGCAGCTGGAACGCGATGCCGCGCGGGACGAACCGCGGCAGCAGCTGGGTCCCGCCGGCGCCGGGCATGATCCCCCTGGTCACCTCGGGCTGGCCGAAGCGCGCGGTGCGGGAGGCCACGATGAAGTCCGTGCTCATGGCCATCTCGCAGCCACCGCCGACCGCCACGCCGTTGACGGCCGCGAAGATGGGCTTGCGCAGGTTGCGGATCCGGTGGTGGGCACGCTCGAAGATCCGATGCTGGCGCGTCCACTGCTCGGGGGTCATGCCCTGCCGTTCCTTCAGATCGCCGCCCGCGCAGAAGGCCCGGTCGCCGGCCCCGGTGAGCACGACTACGCGGACCTCGGCACGCTCCGAGAGCTCGTCCATGACCTCGCCCAGGCGCACGCCCATCGCCGTGTTCATCGCGTTCAGGACGTGCGGGCGGTTGAGCGTGAGGAGCGCGACGCCGCCGCGCTGCTCCAGCAGGACCGGGTCTGCCTCCATGGCTCTCCCTCTCACACCAGACGCTCGCCCTCCCCCAACACCTCCCGCGGCGGGAGGGGGCCAGATGGCCCCATCAGTACGACCGGGGCATGCGGAGGACGTGCTCGCCGACGTAGCCCAGGATCAGGTTGTTCGACACGGGGGCGACGATCGGCAGGCGTGCCTCGCGGAACTTGCGCTCGATGTCGTACTCGACCGCCAGCCCGTAGCCGCCGAACGCGGTCATGGCCGCGTTGGCGGCCTCCCAGGCGGCCTCCGAGGCCAGGAGCTTGGCCATGTTCGCCTCGGCCCCGGCCTCCTCGCCGGAGTCGAACCGGCGCGCCGCCTCATCGCGCATGAGCGTGGCGGCCTCTACGCTCACGTGGGCGCGGGCGATCGGGAACTGGACGGCCTGGTTCTGCCCGATCGGCCGACCGAACACGACCCGTTCGGAGGCGTACCGGGAGGCCCGTTCCACGAAGTAGCGGCCGTCGCCCAGCGACTCCGAGGCGATCAGCACGCGCTCGGCGTTCATGCCGCTCAGGATGTACCGGAAGCCGCGGCCCTCGTCGCCGATCCGGTTCTCGACCGGCACCTCCACGCCGTCGAAGACCAGCTCATTGGTCTCGTGGTTGACCATGGTCCGGATGGGCCGGACCTGGAGCCGGTCGCCGGCCTGACGGAGGTCGACCAGCAGCACGCTGAGGCCGTCGGTCTTGCGCTTCACCTGCTCCAGCGCGGTCGTGCGGCAGAGCAGCATCAACAGCTCGGAGTGCTGCACGCGGGAGATGAACACCTTGCGCCCGCGCACGACATAGCGGTCGCCCACCAGCTCGGCGAACGTGCTGATCGCAGTGGTGTCCGACCCGGCGTCCGGCTCGGTGACTCCGAACGACTGCAGCCTCAGCTCCCCGGCGGCGATGGCCGGGAGCCACCGCCGCTTCTGCTCCTCGCTGCCGTGCCTGAGCAGCGCCCCCATCGTGTACATCTGAGCGTGGCAGGCACCGGAGTTCGCGCCGGCCCTGTTGATTTCCTCCAGGATGATGCCGGCCTCGGTGATGCCCATCCCGGCGCCGCCATATTCCTCCGGAATAAGAGCGGCCAAATACCCGGACTTGGTAAGGACCCTAACAAACTCTTCTGGGTATTCCTCAACCTTGTCGATCTTGCGCCAGTAGGCGTCTGGAAAATCCCGGCACAGCTCGCGAACGCTCTGCCGAATCGCTTGCTGGTCTTGCTCGCTGGTATCAGCTTGTAATTCTGTCTGCGGCATGATTACCTCGGACCGCGCTGGCCGTTAATCCAACCACATTAGCTTGGCCGGATTGTCCACCAGCATAGTCTTAACGTCCACCTTCTTGATTCCGAAGGCCAAAAGAGCGCGCAAGAAAACTCTCATGCCGTCAATGGTATCCATGTGGAGCACCTGTCCGAAGTCGCTGCCAATGATACAACGCTCCGGACCAATCTCTTTCATCGCCTGGATCGTTTCCATCGGATCCGCGACTGGCTGGTACAGACTCGGTATCATTGGCTGGCAATACGTTCCGACATAGACGCCCAAGTCGGCGATCTGCTTCATTTCATCCATCAGCAGCTTGTTCAATTCCAACAGAGGATGATCCAAGGTCGCGCGCACGCCGATCTCTTTGGCCTTTTTCGCCAATGGCATCAGCTCCTGTAAATCCGTGTGGCCAAATCCAATTCCCACCTTCTTTTCGGCAGCCATCTCCATGATCTCGACCACTTCGGGAAGCACCTGGCCGGACTCGCTCACTAGCCGCACTCCGCCTTTCTCAGGCTGTCCGGCTCCGCGCCAGAACCCTAACGAGGTGAACGTTGGGAACCAAATCATCTTCATGTTGGAATATTGCAAGGCGATGCGAATCGCTTGCGGATTCATGCCCAAACAAGTCCCGGTGCCGCCGTAGATTTCGAC
>DATFRD010000439.1:0-14517 GCA_035263645.1 Candidatus Dormiibacterota bacterium
CGGGGACCCCGGGTCCGGCGTTGCCTCCTGCGGTGCTCAGTCACGCCCTGGAGGGCGCTCCTTCCGCTCCTCGTCGGCGCCACCGGATCTGGGGCACCTGGAACCCAAATCTCTCGGCCAGGTTTCCGGCCGCACCCCTAGCTACCACGCGTCGACGAACGGCCGCTTCTTCGGACCGGCGCGGGGGAAGGGGGGCGGCGCAGTCGCCAGGACCGACGTGATCCAGCGCCGCGAGTCGGCGGGGTCGATCACGTCGTCGATCTCGAAGAACGCGGCGGCGTTGAGCGCCCTGCCGTGCCGGTACCGCTCGGCCACCATCCGGTCGAACCACGCCCTCCGCTCCGCGGCGTCCTCGATGGCGGCCAGCTCCTTCCGGTAGCCGAGCTTCACCTGGCCCTCCAGCCCCATGCCCCCGAACTCGCCCGTGGGCCAGGCCACGGCGAACGCCGGCATCTTCGAGCTGCCGCCCGCCATCGCCAGGGCCCCCAGCCCGTAGCACTTGCGGAGCACGATCGTGAAGAAGGGCACACCGAGGTTGGCGCCGACCAGGAACATGCGGTTGGCGTGCCGCACCAGCGCCTCGCGCTCGGCTTCCGGGCCGACCATGATCCCCGGCGTGTCGCAGAGGAAGAGGATCGGGAGGTCGAACGCGTCGCACAGCTGCATGAAGCGCGCGGCCTTGTCGGCGCCGTCGCTGTCGATGGCGCCGGCCAGGTGGCCCGGGTTGTTCGCGACGATGCCGAGCGGCCGTCCCTCGACGCGCGCCAGCGCCGTCACCATCCCGACGCCGAAGCGAGGGCGCAGCTCCAGGACGGAGCCGGCGTCGGCCAGTGTCCGGATCACGCGGCGGACGTCGTAGACGCGCAGCCGGTTCTCGGGGACCAGGCGGCGCAGTGCCTCCTGGTCGGCGCATTCCCAGGTGGGCAGCGCGCCCTGGAAGTAGGAGAGGTACCGGCGTGCCACTGCCACCGCCTCCGCCTCGTCGGCGACGGCGACGTCGACCACCCCGTTGGGCACCTGCACCCGCATCGGCGCGACCTCCTCCGGCCGGTAGACGCCCAGGCCGCCGCCCTCGATCATCGCCGGCCCGCCCATCCCGATCGTTGCGTTGGCGGTTGCGATGATGACATCGGCGCAGCCGAGCAGCGCCGCGTTCCCCGCGAAGCACCGCCCGGAGACGATGCTCACCAGCGGGACCAGCCCGCTGAGCTTCGCATAGAAGTTGAAGGCCAGCACCTTGAAGCCGGACACGCCGCGTCCGTCGCTGTCGCCGGCGCGCCCCCCACCGCCCTCCGCGAAGAGGACCAGCGGCAGCCGGCGGCGCGCGGCCAGCTCGAAGACGCGGTCCATCTTCTCGTGGCCGAAGCCCCCCTGGGTCCCGGCGAGGACCGTGTAGTCGTAGGCCATCACCGCGCACTCGGCGCGGTCGGCCGGGAAGACGTCGCCGTTGACCCTCGCCAGGCCGGCGACGATGCCGTCGGCGGGCGTGCGCTCGATCAGCTCCCCCTCGGGTCGGCGCAGCCGCTGGGCGGCGACGACAAGCGGCGCGTACTCGACGAAGGAGCCGGGGTCGCACAGGTCGTCGAGGTTCTCGCGGGCGGTCCGCTGTCCGGTCCTGCGACGCTGCTCGACCGCGGCCGGTCGCGCGGCGTCCAGCGTGAGGGCGTGGCGGTCCTGCACCTCCTGGAGATCCTGGCGAACGCCCGCGAGCTCCTGCTCGGCGTCCTCGCCGGCCTCCCCGCCCGCGCTGTCTGCCGGCGCGGGCTGGAGCAGGATCACGACGTGGCCGGCCAGGATCGCTTCCCCGGCGGTCACGGCGACGCGCGTCACGGTGCCGGCCGAGGCCGCAGTGACCGGGTGCTCCATCTTCATCGCTTCCATCACGACCAGCTGCTGGCCGGCGCGGACCTCGTCGCCCTCGGCGACCCCGACGCTGACCACCGTCCCCTGGAGCGGCGCCACGACCGCCCTGAGGCCCTGGGCCTCGGCCGCCGCGATCTCGGCCGGCGCAGCCTCGTCGTCGTCCGCCTGGGCTCGGGTCTTGCCGTAGTGCAGGACCGCCAGCGGGTCGGTCGAGTCGACGCGCGCGCCGGCGCGGCCGGAGGCGGCCTCGTCGCCCGCGAGGTCGGCGAAGAGCCGGCGGTGCGCCTGGGGCCGGGCCAGCTCGGCCATCCGGTCGTCGACGAGCCGCGTGTGCAGGCGCCCGGCGACGACGTCCTCGTCCAGGAGCAGGTTCTGGAGGAACGGGATGTTGGTGGCGACGCCCTCGATGCGGAACTCGCAGAGCGCCCGGTAGGCCTTCGCCAGGACCGGACCGAGGCCGTCGGTGGCGGTGTGGGCGATGACCTTGGCGAGGAGGGGGTCGAACCGCGGGTTGGGCCGATACCCGGCGTGGCCGCAGGTGTCCACACGAACCCCGGGCCCGGACGGCACCTCGAAGGCGCGCACGGTGCCCGTGGAGGGCCGGAGCCCGCCGTCCGGGGACAGCACCTCGCAGCTCACGCGGAGCTGGACCGCCGTGCCGCGCGGCTCCGGGACGCCGTCCGGGTCGAGCCCCAGCTGGGCCAGGGTCCGGCCCGCGGCGAGCGCGAGCTGGGTCTCGACCAGGTCGACGCCGGTCACCTCCTCGGTCACGGTGTGCTCGACCTGGAGTCGTGGGTTGGCCTCGATGAAGGCGAAGTCGCCGGGCCGGTCGGGCTGTGCGGCGTCCACGAGGAACTCGAAGGTGCCGATGCCGTCGAACGGCGCCGCGGCGGCCATCGCCATCGCCGCCTCCAGCAGCCGCTGCCGGGTGGCGGCCGGGAGCCCAGGCGAGGGCGCCAGCTCGACCAGCTTCTGGTGGCGCCGCTCCAGGCTGCAGTCGCGCTCCCAGAGGTGGCTGACGACGCCGGTCGCGTCGGCGAGGACCTGCACCTCGACGTGCCGCGCGCGAGGCTGGAAGCGCTCGGCGTAGAGGTCGCCGCTGCCGAACGCCTGCAGGGCCTCGGAGCGGCACCGGCCGTACGCCTCCTCCACGTCCTCGACCCGCTCCACCAGCCGCATGCCGCGGCCGCCGCCGCCCGCCGCGGCCTTGAGCATGACGGCCGCCCCCGGGCCGAGCGACTCCAGGAACGCCGTCGCCTCGGCCGCGGAGCGGAGGACGTGGGTGCCGGCCAGCACGGGTACGTCGCAGCGCTCGGCGAGCTCCCGAGCCCGCGCCTTGTCGCCGAACAGCCGCAGGGCCTCGGGCGTGGGTCCGACGAACGTGATGCCGGCCGCCCGGCACCGCTCTGCGAAGTCTGCGCTCTCGCTCAGGAACCCGTATCCCGGGTGCAGCGCATCACAGCCGGCCGCCGCGGCGACCTCCACCAGGTGGGCCGCGTCGAGGTAGGCCGCGGGGCCGGTGCCCTGGAGCCGCCGGACCTCGTCCGCCAGGCGCGTGTGAAGCGAGCCGACGTCGTCCTCCGAACAGACGGCGACCGTCTCCAGGCCCAGCCCGGACGCCGCCCGCAGCACGCGGACGGCGACCTCACCGCGGTTCGCGACCAGCAGCCTCCGCACCGTCACGCGCGCTCGGCACCAGGATCGATCAGACGGGAAAGCGCATTCACCACCAGTAGGATGCCGAGGAACGAGGCCGAAGAGACGAGCGAGATCGCCCGAGGCGGGGCCAGTGCTCTCCCGGCCCCTGCTCTCGACCATTGCTCTGGCACGAAGGCGGCTCGTTCAGGCCCTGCACGCTCGGACGCGCGCTGAAGGTCGTCGGCGGACGGTGAGGGCATACTGGGCGCGATGCTCCGCAGCTGGCCGCGCAGCCACCTCCTGGCCGCTGCGTCGACAGCCGTCGCGCTGGTCGCGGCCTGCGTCTGGCTGGTGATCGCCACCTGGCAGTACCTCCACCCATCCGACCTGCCCTCACTCCTCGGGGACACGGCTCCTGTCGCGCTGGCGACGGTCGCCGGCCTCGCCGCGCTGGTGGGCGGGGTCGCCGGCCTCGCGTTCTCACACCAGCGCCTCCGCTTCCTCGCGCTGACGCTGGTCGCCCTCGCCGCGCTGTCGGCGCCGCTGGCCGTCACCGGCGTGTCGCTCGAGACGCTGAACGACTGGAACTTCGCCAACCGGGCGTTCATCGGCGCGCTCTTTCCTGTCATCGCGACGGAGCTGGGCGGCGACCTGCCGGAGGTGACCACGACGGCGCACTACGTCATCCACCACTCCCGCCGACTCCCCGACTGGGAGGTGCAGCGCCTCGAACAGCAGTGGCAGGACCTGCAGCGCGACCTCGGCACGGAGCCACCGGGCAGGATCGAGCTGTACCTGGACGACGCCGGGACAATCCGGCAGCGGCTGGGGGCCAACGGTGCGACGGATGGCAGGCTGGTGTTCTCCCTGCCCCTGCCGGCCACCGGCTGCGCCACGGCGCTCCACGAGGTCGCCCACAGCTTCATGTACACGCGCCGTAGTGCCTACTCGATGCCTCAGCTCCTCGACGAGGGCTGGGCTCGCTCCCACCAGGGCTGCAGCCTCCGTGACCTCGACGAGGCTGTGCTCGATGTGGCGAGGCTGGGACTCCTGGTGCCGCTGGAGGACCGGCTCACCGCCGCCGACTTCGGGAGCGCGCGCTTCGGGGGCTCGTTCAGCGGCTATGCCGTGGCCGGCTCATTCGTGGACTACCTGATCCGGGTCCACGGCATGGCCCGGTACCTGCGCCTCGTGGACAGCACCGGGATCGAGAACCTGCCGGCCACCGCCGCCACCGTCTACGGCATCCCGTTCTCGCGGCTCGAGGCGAGCTGGCTCGGGGACATCGCGCGCCGTGAGAGCGTGGGGTCGCTGCGGTTCGCCAGCCCCCGACGCTGACCCGTTCCGCGGCACGGTCCGGTCCGGCCCGGGGCGACGGGGTGGCTGCCTCGCCGGGAGCCGCCGCCGATTGAGCTGGAACGGCACGTCCAGCAGGGCGAACAGGATCACCGCCAGCGCTGCCGTCTCCAGGAGGTACCACGGCCACGGGCCCATCAGGTCGAACAGCGTGGGAACCGCGGGCGGCTGGCGCAGGTACATGTAGTCGCCTCCGGTCAGCACGTCCGCCAGGCCCACCGCGGCGGCGTAGGCCGCGGTCACGAGGGCCGCCCGTCGGACGGCCCCCGGTCCCGGCTGCCGGCGCAGGCCGACCACCAGGAACAGCGCCGCGGCCACGATCCCGCCGTGGGCCGCGTAGTACTGGAAATAGAGGAGGCTCGGGAACGGCTGCGGCACGTCCGGCGTCACCAGCGCCAGGGCGGTGCCGGCCAGGGCCCAGAAGTAGAGCAGCTCGACGAGCGCCTGGCGCCGCGTCCACAGCGCGAGGGCGCCGAGGACGGTGCCGGCGTCGCAGATGTGCAGGGGCAGGCCCAGGGCCGGCGTCCATGCGCGCTGGACCACCAGCCACCCGATCCAGAGCGCCTCGGAGAGGACCAGGAACACCCCCAGCGCAACCGCCATGGGTCTCGCCCAGCGTCCGGGCCCTCGCCGCGCGGCCACGCACAGGGCCACCGCAGCGGCCCCGGTGACGGCGACGCCGGCCAGGTGCTCGGTCGAGAGGTCGAAGGGGCTGGTCATGGCGGGCAGCTTGCCTCGGCTGGGGTTGCCAACGGAGGTCGCGAGCGGGGCCTCGGGGCCATCCCATGACAAGGCCGCCACCTAGAGTATGGGAGATTCCAGCTGGCGCTCTCCGCCGAGGGGCGGCAGATCGTGGCCTCGCCGGTAGCCTTGCCGGCAGCGATGCCCGGCTGGAACCCGTACCTCGAGGACTGGGCCGCGGCCTGTGGTCACCGCGTCCGGGCCAGGGTCGCCACCGAGTTCGGCCGGAACCCGCTGGAGCGCAGGATGCTGGCGGCGTGGGGGAGGACGGAGCACAACCTCCGTGAGATCCGTACGCACCTGACCCACTGGTACGCGTTCAGCGTCCCGACGGAGGACACGCTGGAGTGTCTGGCCAGGTATGCGCCGCTCGTCGAGGTCGGCGCGGGGACCGGCTACTGGGCCCGGTGCCTGCGCGAGCGCGGCGTCGACGTGGAGGCGTACGACGAGATGGGGGACGAGTGGCGCACCTGGTTCCGGCCCTCGCGACTGGAGGAGGTCGAGACCGGGGCCGGCGGCAGCGAGCTCGTCGCCAGGCCCGACCCCGACCGGTCCGAGCCCTTCCTGTGGACGGAGGTCGCGGCGGGCGGGCCCGAGGCCCTCGGCCGCCACGCCGGCCGGACGCTGCTGCTGTGCTGGCCGGGCCCCTGGAACGCCTTCGATCAGGCGGCGCTCCTCGCCCACCAGGGCGACCACGTCGCCCTGGTGAGCGACGCCTCCGGCGGGAGCACCTCCCCCGGGTTGGGCCCGCTGCTGCGCCGGGAATGGACCCGCGTGGACGAGGCACCCGTCGCGCGGTGGCCGGCCACTGCGGACGGGCTCGTGGTCTGGCGCCGGAAGCGGCGGCTCGACTCCGACCGTGCTCCGTGGTGACGTGCGCGGCCAGCGGGGAGGGGGTGCGGGGGCGCGGGCCCGCCGCCGGGGGACGCCGTGCTGCTTACAGATTCCTGACGGTTCGCGCGCAACCCCCGGCGCGGGCACGGCGTACTTCCTGGCGTGCCGATAATCAGGTACGTCCTGCCGGGGATCGCCGCCGTGCTGCTGGCCGCGTGCGGCGCCACCTCCGCCTCCCCGACCGCGGCCCACTCGGCCGCCTCGGCCTCGCCGGCGTCGCGTGCTGCGGGCCAGGCTGGCTTCGGGGCCGGCGTGAGCGGCAAGGTCGTCCAGCTCACCGCCACGCAGCTGCAGCTGAACGGCCAGAGCGGCTCTGCGACCGTCGACTATGCCGCCGACACCCCCGTGCTCCAGACTGCGGCGGGCTCGCTGAGCGACATCCAGGCCGGCGTGTGCGTCGCGGCGACCGGGCCGCCGGCCGCCGGCGGCGGCGTCGACGCCACGACGCTGTCGGTGATGCTGAACATGAACGGCCAGTGCACCGGCGCCGGATCCCCGGGCGGCGGAGCGCGACCCGACGCGTCGCCGCGACCCGGCGCCTCGCCCCGGCCGCGCGGCTCGCCCGGCGCCTTCGGGGGCGGGACGGCGGTCCGCGGCAAGGTCACCGCCGTGAGCGGGAGCTCGCTGACGGTGCAGCCGGCGACGGGCAGCCCGGTGACGGTCGACGTGACGTCCACCACCAGGATCACCAGGATCGAGCTGGGGGCCACCACCCAGCTGGCCGTCGGCCAGTGCGTGACGGCCAGCGGCCAGCGGGACGCCACGGGCGCGGTCCAGGCCAGGCAGATCACGATCTTCCCCGCCGGCCCGGCCGGCTGCGTGCCAGCCTTCGGCGGCGTACGGCAGTCGCCTGCCGCCTGAGGCCAACACCACCGCCCGGGCCGACGTCAGGCCCGCGAATCGTCCGCGGAATCCGGGTCTGAGCCGGCTTTCGAGAGCCCGGGTCCTTCAGGATGGAAGCTGCTGCCGCAAGCAAGACCTTCCGCTGAGGAGCTGCGAAAAGTGGAGATCACCTCCATCCCGACCACCGAGGACTGGTCCGCCGGCGACTACGTCGGCCTGGCCGGCCTGCACCACCTGACGGCGATCACCGGCACCGCCTCGGAGAACGTCGCGTTCTACACCCAGGCCCTGGGCATGCGCCTGGTGAAGCGCACGGTCAACCAGGACGACGTGCGCGCGTACCACCTCTTCTATGCGGATGCCGAGGGACGGGCCGGCACAGACGTCACGTTCTTCGACTGGCCCTACGCGGCCGCCAACCGGCGGGGCGCCGGGACCATCGACGCCATGGCGCTGCGGGTCGGGGGGTCCGCCGTCGACTGGTGGGCCGGCCGCCTGGACCGCCTCGGGATCGCCCACGAGCCCGCCGTGGAGCGGGAGGGCCGGCGGGTGCTGGCGTTCACAGATCCCGAGGGCCAGCGCCTGGAGCTCGTGTCGGACGACGGCGCCGCTCTGCCGGCGGGGACGCCCTGGGAAGGCGGCGGCGTGGCTGCCAGGATGGGCATTCGGGGGCTGTACGGGACCACCCTGACGGTCGCTCACCTGGAGCCGACCGAGCGCGTGCTCACCGAGGTGCTCGGCTTCCGGCGCCGCGACGTGGACGAAGAGCCGCCTGCCGGCGTCGGCCGGGTGGCGGTCTTCGAGACCGGGCCGGGCGGTCCCGGCGCGGAGGTGCGGGTCCAAGTCCTGCGCGACCCGGCGTGCGGAGAGGCGGGCCGGGGCGGCGTCCACCACGTCGCGTTCCGGACGGCGTCGGTCGAGCGCCAGCGGGGCTGGCGCCGGCGGATCGAGTCGGCCGGCCTCTCGGTCACGCCCCTGATCGATCGCTTCTACTTCTCCTCCATCTACTTCCGGGAGCCCGGGGGCGTCCTGTTCGAGATCGCCACGGACGGACCCGGCTTTGCGACGGACGAGTCGCTGGAGCACCTGGGCGAGGCGCTGGCGCTGCCCCCGTTCCTCGAGCCGCGGCGCGACGAGATCGAGGCGGGGCTGCGCCCCATACAGTCCCTGGCCGGGCGCTACAGCTGAGCTGACGGGGTCGGGCACCACCCCGTCAGGGGCCGGCCCGACCCCTCGGTGCTCAGACGAGGCCCCAGCGTCGGCGGACCTCGCCGTCGATGCGGCTGAACACGGCGTCGACCACCATGCCGATGACGAAGACGACGATCATGGTCGCCAGCAGGCCCTGGGCGTCGGCGAACTCCCGCGCGAACTGGAGGCGGGCGCCCAGCGAGGGCCGGTTGCTGAGGACGACGAGGAGCTCGCCGGCCATCAGGCTGCGCCAGGCGAACGCCCACCCCTGCTTCAGCCCGCCGATGAACGGGGGCAGCGCAGCCGGCAGGATGACGTGCCGGTAGAGCCGGACGCCGCGGGCCCCGAGGACCTGGCCGGAGCGCAGCAGCAGGGGCGGGATCTGGTCGATCCCGCCGATCAGCCCGTTGGCCACGGCCGGAGCGGCCCCGAGCAGGACGACGAAGAGGATCGCGGTCTCGTCGAGGCCGAACAGCAGTATCGCGAGCGGGAACCAGGCGATCGACGGCATCGTCTGCAGCCCCGTGATCAGCGACCCGACGGCCCGGCGCAGCAGGCCCTGGCGTGCCACGACGGCCCCTGCGAACGCGCCGACCAGGACGGCCGCGGCGTAGCCGACGAGCGCCCGCTGCAGCGTTATCGCGACCGCGGTCCAGAAGGCCGCCTGCCTGGCGTCGGCGCCGAGACGCGCCAGGACCGGGCCCGGGCCGGGGAGGAGGTATCCCGGCTGCCAGCCGCTCAGGGCCACGAGCTGCCAGGCGGCCAGAGCCAGGGCGACGGCGGCCAGCCGCGGCCAGACGGCCGACCAGGCGCGGCGCAGCCGGGATGGCCGCGGCGGGGAGGCGACTTCGAGGGTGTCGAGGCCCACCAGGTCGCGGTCCAGCTCGAGCAGCCGTTCAGCCGCCATGGGCGTGCACCTCCTTCCGCAGCCGCTCGCCGATCTCGGCCGCCAGCGCGGCCAGCTCCGGCGACCCGGTGCGGCGCGGGCGCGGCATGCCGACCGCGACCTCCGAGGCGACCCGGCCGGGGCGGCTCGTCAGCACCACCACCCGGTCGCCCAGGCGGACGGCCTCGCGCGCGTTGTGGGTCACGAACAGCACGGTCAGACCGCGCTCGCGCCAGATGCGTTCGAGCTCGTCGTGCAGCAGGTCGCGCGTGATCGCGTCGAGCGCGCCGAAGGGCTCGTCCATCAGCACCACGTCCGCGTCCTGGGCCAGGGCCCTCGCCAGCGCCACGCGCTGCCGCATCCCCCCGGAGAGCTCGTGAGGGCGCCGCCGGGCGAAGTCGGCGAGCCGGACCATCTCCAGCAGCCGGGCCGTCTGGGACCGGCGCTCGGCGCGCGGCACGTCGCGCAGCCGCAGCGCCAGGTCGATGTTGCCCGCGGCCGTGAGCCAGGGGAACAACGCCGCCTCCTGGAACATCAGCGAGCAGCGGGTGCCGTTCATCTCGACCCCACCGGCCGTCGGGGTGTCGAGGCCGGCCAGGAGATGGAGCAGCGTGGTCTTGCCGGACCCGGAGGCGCCGACGAGGCAGACGAACTCTCCCCGCCGCAGCTCGAGCGAGATGCCGCGGAGGGCGGTCACGGCGTCCGGGCCGTGCCCGAACACCCTGGAGACCCCCTCCACCCGGACCGCGACCTGGCTCACGCGCCCTGCACCGGGGGCCTGCCCAGGGAGCTGAGGACCTGGTTCAGCGGCGCGAGGTCGAAGATGCCGTCGAGGTCGACCGGGCCCATCAGGCCCACCGTCCGCGCGTGCGCCGCCGAGTCGCGGAGCGAGGTGGCGATCGGGTCGTCGGTGAACGTCATCCGCGTCCAGGCGGCCGCCACCACCTGGTCGGATAGCGGCCTGCCGGCGATGGCCCCGATCTGGTTGTTGGCTGCGCGCTGGGCGGCCGCCGGCTGCGCGTTCACGAACGCGTCGGCGTCCACCTGGCCCTGCAGCAGCCGGCGAACCACGTCCGGGTGCTGGCGTTCGAAGTCCGTGCGGACCACCAGCAGGGCCGTGGCGAACCTGCCTGCCGGCCAGAGGTCGCGCTCGTCGACCAGGATCCGGCCGCCGCCCTCCACCACCATGCGGGTGGCCCAGGGCTCGGGCACCCAGGCACCGTCGATCTGGCCGGCCCGGAACGTCAGCAGCGTCTGCGCGTTGTCCTGCGGGTGGATCGACACGTCGCCGCCCCCCTCCGGGGTCGTCCTGAGGCCGCTGCGGGACAGCCAGTAGCGGAGCGCCACGTCCTGGGTGTTGCCGAGTTGGGGGCTGGCGAGCGTCCTGCCCTTCAGGCCCGCCGCAGAGGTGATCGACGGCCTGACCACGAGGGCGGCGCCGCCCGAGGTCGCCCCCGACACGATGCGGACCGCCTGGCCGTGCGACTGCGTGAATGCGGTCATGGCCGGGTTGGGGCCGACGTACGCGGCGTCGATCGAGCTGGAGAGCAGGGCCGTCACCTCGTCCGGCCCGGCGTTGAAGGTCGAGGCCTGCAGCGTCACCCCGGCGCCGAGCGCGCGGGTGAAGATGCCCTCGCGGACGCCGACGAGGGCGGTCGCGTGCGTGAGGTTGACCAGCATGCCGAGTCGCAGCTCGACGCGCCCGCCCGGGCTCGAGCCGGCCTGGCCGCCGGAGCAGGCCAGCAGCAGGACGCCCGCGAGGGCCGCCGGCAGGCCACGGAGGTGTCTACGAAGGGACGCGGTTGTTCTGTGCAATGCCTATCCACCAGGTTCGAAGGTTCCGGCCCGGGCCGGTCTTCAGCGCACGGTTCGCCTCACGGACTGCTGAAGACTGGCCCGGAGGCGTTGGGGCCGGCGGGTCCCGCCCGCCGTCGCGCTTACGCCTGGCAGAGGCAGGTGGAGCAGCGACCGAAGTCGATCGCGCGCCGTCGCGTGAGACCGAGATTGCGATACGAGCAGCTCGCCATGCCGGTCATCAGATTAGCCGACCCGGGCCCGGAGGGCGGTGCGACAACTCGCGGCGGCCATCTGCCCTACGATGGACCCCGCGCTGGCCCCGGCTCGGCCAGCCAGGCTCGCTCGCCTGCGGCCGGTGTCAGACTTGACTGATAGCGGGTTCTCTTGACTTTGCCCAGGCCGCCGACCATCATGTCGGCAACACACCGGTGGGGGAACTCGGCCCGAAAGGGCCGAAAGGAGGTGGGTCATTGCGTCTGGTGGTTCGGTCCGTGGCCGGCCTGGGACTGGTGCTGGCGGTGATCGTGAGTCTGGTGCTCGTGGTCCCCGCCACCTGGTTCGGTCCCTGACGGATGGCGAGCGGCGCCCGGGTGGGCGCCGCCCCTTCACGGGCGGCGGCGTCGAAGGCTGAATCCGCCCCGATGCGCTCGACCAGCCATCGGGGCCGCCGCCCAGGGGTGGACGTCGAGGCCGCAGCGATCCGCCGGGCACGTCAGCAGGCGGGCCTGAGCCAGTCCCAGCTCGGCGGGACGCATCTGACCCGCCAGGCGGTGCACCTGATCGAGACCGGCAAGGTGCGCCCGTCCATCCAGAGCCTGTCCCTCATCGCCGGCCGGCTGGGTCTGCCCATGACGGCGTTCCTGCTGGACGACGAGCGGGCCGAGCATCTGCCGGCCCGCCGGCTGGCCGAGCTGGAACGCCTCTGCATGCAGCGTCAGTACGCGACGGCGCTCGCGCTCGCCGACGAGGTGCTCGCGGCCGCCGTTCCGGACCAGGTCGCCGCCCTGGCTCACCACTGGGCCGGTGTCGCGCTCTACCACCTGACACGGGCTCGGGAGGCCGCCCGCCGCCTGCAGGAGGCAGAGCGGCTGGCCGACCGGCTGCCCGACCCGTGGCTGGCCGCCGATTCCATGGGCTGGCGCGCGGCTGCGCTCAACCGGCTCGACGACGGCAGCGCGCTGGAGGTCGGGTTCCAGGCTTTGAGTCGGTATCGGGCGCTGGAGCCTCGACGGCCCGAGGTGGAGGCCCGGATGCTCGAGCACATGGGCACGTTCTGGGGCCGACGTCAGGGGTACGACCAGGCGGAGGCGTGCTATCGGGAGTCGCTTCGCGTGATGGGCCCGGTGCGCGACCTCGAGCGGATGGCCTCCGTGTACCACGGGCTCGCCGGGTGCAGCCGGGCCATCGGCGACCTCGACGCCGCGGCCGCGCTGATGCGCAAGGCGCTCGCCTTCTACGTGGTGGAGCACGAGCTGCGGCCCGACGGCTCCCGCGACATGCTGGTGCGGGGCGAGAACGACTACGGCGACATCCTCATGCAGCAGGGTCGGCTGGACCTGGCGGAGGAGCTCATCGAGACGGCGCTCGGCCGGCTGGACGCCGAGGCGGAGGGATACATGCGTGCCGGCGTGCTCCACAGCCTCGGCGAGGTCCGGATGCGGCAGGGCCGACACGAGGAGGCGCTCACGATCCTGGCCGAGGCCGTCGACCTGGCCACCTCCTCCGACCAGCCCATCCCTCTCGCCGAGGCCCACCAGCTGCTGGGCGAGCTGTACGAGGCGCTGGGCGAGCGGGAGCAGGCGGACGCCAGCTACAGCGCAGCGCTCGCCGTCCTGGAGGCGGCCGAGCTGACCGAACGCGCGCTCGACTGCCAGCGCGCCTGGCGCCGCCTGGTCGCGCGCCGGACGGCAAACGAGCCTGCCCCGAGCGTCTGACACCGCATACTGCGGTCCATGCAGGAACGTGCGGGCGTGGTCGCTCCCGGGCGGGTGGCCGTCGTCACCGGCGCGGCCAGCGGGATCGGTCTCGCCCTGTCCCGCCGGCTGGCCAGCGACGGCATGCGGGTGGTCATGGCGGACATCGAGGAGCCGGCGCTGGCGGAGGCGGCGCAGGTGCTCGCCGCCGAGGGCGGGTACGTGCTGCCGGTGCCGACGGACGTGTCCCGCGCGGCCGATGTGGAGGCGCTGCGGGACCGGACGCTGGCCGAGTTCGGCGGCGTGCACCTGGTCTGCAACAACGCCGGCGTGACCGGCCCCGGCCGGATGCTCTGGGAGATGACGCAGGCCGACTGGGACTGGGTGCTGGGGGTCAACGTCTGGGGGGTCGTGAACGGGATCCGGGCGTTCGTGCCCGCGCTGCTCCGCGAGGACGCCGCCCACATCGTCAACACGGCGTCCGTGGCCGGCCTGGTCACCGCCGCGCTGGGTCCGTACAGCGTGACGAAGCACGCGGTCGTAGCGCTCTCCGAGAGCCTGCACCTCCAGCTCCGGCAGCGCTCGGCGGCGGTCGGCGTGTCCGTGCTGTGCCCGGGCTGGGTCCGGACCCGGATCCTCGACTCTGACCGCAACCGGCCCGCCGCGGTCGCGCCGCCCCCCGAGCCCGACGCAGTGGGCCTGGCGGTGCGCGAGACGGCACGGGCGCTGGTCGAGTCCGGGATGGACCCGGCCGGGGTGGCGGACGCGGTGGTCCGCGCGGTGCGAACCGGGTGCTTCTACGTGCTGACGCACCCCGAGATGGGCGAGGCAGTCCGGCTGCGCGCCGAGCAGGTGCTGAGCGGCGCGCCGCCGGAACGCATCCCGTTCCCGTGAGGCGGGTGCCGCTGATGCGCGCGGCGCGGCTGGTCGCGCCGGCCCGGGTGGAGGTGGAGGATGCGCCCCTTCCCGTGCCCGGCGACGGCGAGGTCCTGGTCCGGATGCAAGCCGCCTCCATCTGCGGAAGCGACGTCCACGTGATCTTCGACGGGTTCGCAGACCCTGAGCAGCTGCCTGCCCGGCCGGGGTTCCCCGGCCACGAGGGGGTGGGACAGGTGGTCGAGAGCAGGGCCCCCGTGTTCGAGCCCGGCGACCTGGTGCTGACAGTGCCGCCGCCGGCGGACGCCGGGTGCTTCGCGGAGATGCAGGCGGTGGCGAGCTGGTCGCTGGTCGGCCTGCCGCCGGGCGCCGACCTGCCCAGGCTGCTGATGGCGCAGCAGCTGGGCACGACCGTCTACGCGTTCCGGCGGTTCTGGCCGGCCGGCGGCGCCGGCACGGCCGCCGTGATCGGTGCCGGCTCCGCCGGCCTGTTCTTCCTGCAGCTGCTCCGGCTCGCCG
>DATFRD010000440.1:0-11687 GCA_035263645.1 Candidatus Dormiibacterota bacterium
CAGGTGCCCCAGGTGGCGGTTCGGGGCCGAGCACCGGAGCGAGCGCGGTCGTCCCCTCGTGAGCGAGGAGCGGAGGACACGGACCGCCAGATGGGGTGCATGGGCGCCAAAGGGCCGGCTGGCTTTTCGGCCGCGCTCCTAAAGGAGCGCGCGGCCAGGTGACGGACAAAGCGCGGCGGCGCGTTGCGGCTGCCGCACGCCGTGTGTGAGACTGCACCGCTGAGTGGGGAGGGTGCAGGTGTCCGGAGCCCGCTTGACGGTCCTGGTGGTGGCGGTCGCTGTGCTGTCGGCCGGCTGTGGCGGGTTGCCGTTCGGCCGGCAGGCCCAGACTGGCCCGCAGCTCACCACGGCCGCCGCGAGCCCGGCTGGGCCGGCGGCCGCGCCGCTGGCAGCATGGCAGCAGAAGGGGGCGACGGCGGCGCCGCCGGCCTCGGTGGTGAACGTGACGCTGGCGGGCGTCTCGGTGGAGAACCAGACCGGCGGCAGGGTCAGCGACGCCGACGCCCGCGCGTGGGCGCTGGCGATCCGGCGGACGTTCAGCTACGCGGCGTGGGCCGTCGCCGCGATGCAGCCGGGCTTCCTGGCCCGCTCCGGACTGAGCGACGCCCCGGAGCGGGTCTTCGCCAGCAACCTGGTGGCCATAGGCCGGGCTCAGGCAGCCGGCGCCGCGCAGGTCGCCGTGACGCCGATCACCATCCGCAGCCTCGTCCTGCGGCCCGTCCCCGCCCCGCTGCGGGGCACGTTCACGAGCGGAGGGTTCACGTGGGCGCCGTACGCCTTCTACGTGGCGGAGCTCGGTCCCTACTCGGCCACGGTGACCGACCGGCAGGGTCGGACGCTGGCAGTCGACGGGCCGATCGCGGCCGGCGCCGGCGCTGCGGAGCTGGTCGGCGGCAGGCTGTCGGACGACCCGGTCCTGGGCAGCGTCTGGGTCGCCGGCTCGGACTGGGACTGCTCGACCGCCGGCAGCCGGGCGGCGTTCGGATCGCTGTGCTCGGCGCCATGACGCACGCTGTCCGCGGCCGCGCCGCTCGCGTCGCCATGGCGGCCGCGCTGGCGCTGCTGGGCGGCGCCGCCCCGCAGCACGCGCTCGCGCTGGGCAACGGCCAGGGCTCGGACGCCAGCTGCACGCAGTCGAGCAATGTCGGCGTCACCCTGAACAGCCCGGTGACCGTGCAGGCCGGGACACTCGGGCAGTGCCCGGAGCCCGGCTCGGCCAGCGGCGGCACATGGGGGCAGACGGGCACCGTCCCGGGGCAGAGCTCGCCGCCGAAGGGGAAGCCCGGCGACGTCTGCGGCCACGTGGAGTGGTTCGCCGACAGCATCACCGCCGGCCCCAACCCCAACCCCACGTCGCCCGACACGCTGCACGAGGGGGGACCGGGGTCGAGCGCAGAGTGGTTCATGGATCCCGCCAACGCCGTCGCGGCCACCGCCATCATGGCCTTCAACGACCCGTTCGAGCCGTTCTGGTTCGACGGGAAGTTCGACGCGAACGGCAACTGCGTCCTCAGCGGTCTCGTCCAGTCCCTGTGCATCCCCGGCGTGCCCTTCCAGATCCCATCGACGACGCTCGCGCCGGGCACGACAGTCTGCTGGGTCTTCCAGGGCCGGCCCGTGACCTCGACCGGCCTGAACCAGACCCAGATCGACGGCGACATGCTCGTCCTGATGGGCAGCATCCAGAGGCAGGTCCGGCCCGGCCAGGTCAGCTCGACGCCGTCGCAGGCGGGCCTGGTGAACGCCGACACCTGCTTCACGGTCCAGGGCATGAACATCCCGGCCAGCCAGACCTTCGACATCACACTGATGGGGCCGGACCTCGGCTCGGGCCGCCACATCTTCTTCGTCTTCCGCGTCACGGTCGCGTTCCAGGGCATCCAGTGGGACTTCGGCGACCCCATCGACAACATCGCCGACCCGGTGCCGACCGACCTGTGCTCGGGCATGGACCCGGCCGTCTCCGCGGCTCACCGGTACCACCGGTACAGCGACGGGCAGCCCGGCGGCGCCTACCAGGTGACGGCCACGGAGACGTACGGCATCACGGCCGTGGAGATGTGGGACGACTTCACGGGCACCCACAGCCTCCCCGTCACCGCCCCGCCGCCCTTCCCGGTCGCCACCCCGGCCCACGCGCAGCGGATCATCCAGGAAGAGGGGGTGCCGGTCGGCGGCTGACGCTGCGGTCCCGGGCGGCGCTACGCTCAACCCCCATGAGCATCAGCGACGTCCCCGGCGTCCGCGTCGGCCACTGGACCGACGCCGGCGCCCGCACCGGCTGCACGGTGGTCCTGCTCCCGCCGGAGGGGGCCGTGGCCGGCGTCGACGTGCGGGGCTCGGCGCCGGGCACGCGGGAGACCGACCTGCTGCGCCCCGGCATGCTGGTCGAGCGTGTGCACGCCGTCTGCCTCTGCGGCGGCTCCGCCTTCGGCCTGGCCGCCGCGGACGGGGTCATGCGCTTCCTGCGGGACCGGGGGGTGGGCCTTCCGGTGGCTGGCCCGGTGCGCGTCCCCATCGTCCCGGCCGCGGTCATCTTCGACCTGGTCATGGGCAGGCCGGAGGCGCCGGGGCCCGACCAGGGCTACGCGGCGTGCGAGGACGCGGAGCGCGCCTCCGGCCCTCCCGCCGAGGGCCGGGTCGGGGCCGGCACCGGCGCGGCCGTGGGCAAGCTGCTCGGCCTGGAAAGCTCCTCTCCGGGCGGCGTCGGCACGGCCTCCGTGCGCCTGCCCGGGGGCGCAGTGGTGGGGGCGCTCGCGGTCGCAAACGCGGTCGGGGACGTCTACGGCCGCGACGGCCGGCTGCTGGCGGGCGCCCGCGACCCAGAGGGAGCCCTGGTCGACGCGAGACGGCTGCTGCTGGAGCGCGGCCGGCCGACGCAGCCGCCTCCGCCCGGGGCGAGCACCACCATCGCCGTGGTGGCCACCGACGCGGCCCTGGACAAGGCCGGGTGCCGGAAGCTGGCCGAGCAGGCGCAGGACGGCCTGGCGCTCGCGGTGCGGCCGGCCCACACCATGTACGACGGCGACACGGTATTCGCCCTCAGCACCGGCGCCGAGCCTGCCGACCCGACCAGCCTCGGCCTGGCCGCCGCCGAGGCCATGTGGCGGGCGATCGAGCGCGCGGTCAGGGTTGGCTGAGGACCCGCGGACCGCCGGCTTCCTGCGGATGATCCGCGAGCTGGACGACCGCCACCTGGTGGGCACGGCGGGCGTCCGCGAGGTGTGGCTGATCCGCCACGCCGACGCCTACGGGGGGCTGCAGTCGCTGGCCGAGGGGACGGTCGACCCGCCGCTCTCGCCGCGCGGGCGCGACCAGGCGCAGCGGCTCGCGGACCGGCTGGCGCGGGTGCCTCTGCACGCCCTGTGGGCCAGCGACCTCAGGAGGGCGCGCGAGACTGCCGAGGCTCTCGCTCGCGAGCGGCCACTGGAGGTGCGCATCGATGCGCGGCTGCGTGAGGTGCGCACGTTCTGGGACGAGGGCCGCGAGCGGGAGCCGCTGCCTCCGGGGACGTACCCGTTCCCGGAGCCGGAGGCGGAGGTCGTGGAGCGCATGCGGGCGGCGGTCGCGGACGTGGCCGGCGCCCTGAACGGCGTCGGGTCGCCGGTGCCGCGGGCGGCCGTGGTCACCCACAACGGCACCATCGCGATGTACCTGGCCGCCCTGCTCGGTCTGGGCTGGGGTCAGCTGCGGCTGCTGCCCCTGTTCACCAGCGTGTCGGTCGTGGCTGTGCGCGGAGACCGCGCCGTCGTCCGCTCCATTGGCGACGTCACCCACCTGGCGGAATAAACGATGCAAGGGGGGGCGGGCCCCCCCTTCCGGAACCCCCCCTCTATCCGCCATCTTGGGGGCACCTTCGGTGCATCCCTTCGGGGTTACTTGCGGCGTCGGCGGCGTCGGGAACACGGACTCACACGCAGGGCGGAGCCCATGCTTACGCTGGGGCCTTTATTTCAGAAGTTTCGTGAGCATCAGCTCGACCACGGCCGAGGCCTCCTCGGTGGTGAGGCCGGCACCCCGGCGGAGGCCCTCCCAGGTGACCCAGCTCGCCGCGGCGTGGAGGGCGTGGAGCAGCCGCTCGGGCTCCGCCGCGGCGCTGAGCTCGGGCGCGAACGCCTCCGCCAGCTGCTGCCGCTGCCGCTCCCGCGCTGCGCCCAGGCGCTGGGCCACGCCGGGCGAGAACGGCGCCTGCAGGGCGGCCGCCCTGGCCATCGGGCTGATGGCGTCCATGAGGAGAGCCAGGTGGCGCACGAAGGCCCCGATCCGCGCCTCCCGCTCGGCGGGCAGCCTGGGGGGCGGCTCCAGGTGGGAGAGCCGCTGCTGGTGACGCTCGGCGGCGACCCGGAACAGCGTTTCCAGGTCGTCGAAGTGCTGGTAGACGGAGCGCAGGGAGACGCCGGCGCGCTCGGCCACCAGCGCCGCCTGGGGCCGGACGTTCCCCTCGTCCACCAGGTCGAGCAGGGCGTCCACCACCGCGTTGCGCGTCCGCAGGGCGCGGGCCGCCCGGCCGTCGGAGGCGGTGACGGCGCCGGAAAGTTCTTGCATTGCGAGTGCAAAAAACCCTAGCATGGCGGGACAGCCGCTGCCGGTCGATTGGAGGATGGGGATGCGCTTTGGGATCTTCTACGAGCACCAGCTGCCACGGCCGTGGCAGCCTGACTCGGAGCACCAGCTGCTGAAGGACGCGCTGGAGCAGGTCGAGCTGGCGGACCGACTCGGCATCGACTACGTCTGGGAGGTCGAGCACCACTTCCTCGAGGAGTACAGCCATTCGTCGGCGCCCGAGGTGTTCCTGGCCGCCGCCAGCCAGCGCACGAAGCGGATCCGGCTCGGCCACGGCATCGTGCTCATGCCCGTGGGCTTCAACCACACTGCGCGCATCGCGGAGCGCATCGCGACGCTCGACCTGGTCTCGGACGGCCGGGTCGACTTCGGCACCGGGGAGTCCTCGTCCGAGATGGAGCTGGGCGGCTTCAACGTCCCCCGCGAGACCAAGCGCGACCAGTGGGCCGAGGCGCTGGATGCCGTCACCCGCATGTTCGTAGAGGTGCCGTTCGCGGGCTACGACGGCACCTACCTGAAGATGCCCACCCGCAACGTGGTGCCCAAGCCGCACCAGAAGCCCCACCCGCCGCTGTGGGTCGCCTGCAGCAGGCGGGAGACGATCCACCTGGCTGCCAGCCGCGGCATCGGCGCCCTCTCCTTCTCGTTCATCGAGCCGTCGGCGGCCAGGGAATGGGTGGACGACTACTACGAGACGATCTGTTCCGAGGAGTGCGTACCGGCCGGCTTCGCGGTCAACCCGCAGGTGGCCGTGGTGACGCCGTTCATGTGCCACGAGGACGAAGGCACGGCCATCGAGCGAGGGCTCGACGGCGGCCATTTCTTCGGCTACTCCCTCGGGCACTACTACGTCTACGGCCAGCACGTGCCGGGCCGCACCAACGTGTGGGACGAGTTCCAGGAGCGGCGCGCGCTCTTCGGCTTCGACCGCCGCATCGCCTCCCGCGAGGGCGAGCCGCTCGCCGCCCGGCTCATGGAGGAGCGCCTGGGCGCGCTGCGAGGCGCCATCGGCCGGCCGGACCAGATCCGGGAGTTCATCCGGGGCTACGAGGCCGCCGGCGTCGACCAGGTGATCTTCGTCAGCCAGGCCGGCCGCAACCGCCACGAGCACATCTGCGAGTCCCTGGAGCTGTTCGGGCGCGAGGTCCTGCCGGAGTTCAGAGAGCGCCACGAAGCCGGGGAGCGCCGGAAGATGGAGCGGCTCGCGCCCGCCATCGAGGCCGCCCTCGGCCGCCGGGACCCGGCCCGCCAGGTCGAGCCGGAGCTCGTCGTCTCGGCTGCGGCGGCGCCGTAAAAGCTGCAAGGGGGGGCGGGCCCCCCCTTCCGGAACCCCCCCTCCTTTTTGGGATCTTGGGGGCGCCTGCGGCGCATCCCTTCGGGGTTCCTTGTGGCGTCGTCGGCGTCGGGATCACGGACCCACACGCTCGGGCCAAGCCCTTGCTTACGCTGCTATCTGGACTTTTTTTCCATTGGTGTTTCGGCGGAAGCTTGCGAGGTAATGTTGTAATCATGGCAACTGCACCGAACGACAAGATCGCTGGTTGGTTCGCCGGAAGGCTCCCTGACGGCTGGTTCCAGGGGGCTCCCTCGGTCACGGTCGAGGAGAAACAGATCCTGGTGGTGGGCGCGCTCGCCGAGCCGGCGCTGCCCGACGGCGTGTCGGGCGAGCTCCGGGCAGGGGCGGAGGGAGGCCGGATCACCCGCTTCCGGGAGACGACGCGGCCGTACCGCATCGCGATCGCACGCGAGGCGGAGCGGCAGTTCGAGGTGCCCGTGACGTGGGGCGCCACCTGCGGGGGCACGAGCGAGACGTTCACGCCAGGCGGGTCGGGCCGCCGCTCGCGGAGCGGGGCGGAGGCGGAGGGCGAGCCCAAGAACGTCATGATCGCCGCGCGGCGGCGGGCGATGCGGCGCTGGGCCCGTCGCTATGGCTTCGGCGGCCCATGGGCGTGGCGGCGCAGCTCCTGGGAACCCGGGCAGGGCAGCCTCCAGAGGTTCTGAGGGTGGCGCCAAGCCGTCCCTTCACCGGGCCGGCCGACCCGGCGCGCGAGGAGGAGGAGGCGCTCGACGCCTACTCCTCCATCGTGACGCGGGTGGCCGAGCGCCTCCAGCCCGCCGTCGCCAGCCTGAGGATGGGCCGGCCGGACGGCCGGCGTCCGCAGGGCGCTGGCTCGGGGGTGGCGCTGACCGAGGACGGTCTCCTGGTCACGTCCGCGCACGTCGTCGAGGGCAGCGCCCGAGGCCAGGCGGCATTCGCGGATGGCGGCGAGTACGAGCTGGAGCCCGTGGGCAGCGACCCGCTGTCCGACCTGGCGCTCGTGCGGGCGCGGGGCGCCAGGCTCCAGCCGGTTGAGGTCGGCGACGCCGGCCGGCTGCGCGTTGGCCAGCTCGTCGTGGCGGTCGGCAACCCGCTGGGGTACTCCGGCTCGGTCACGGCCGGCGTGGTCAGCGCCCTGGGGCGCTCGCTGCCGACCAGGTCGGGCAGCGCGCGGCGGATCGTCGAGAATGTCATCCAGACCGACGCCGCACTCAACCCCGGCAACTCCGGCGGCGCGCTGGCCGACGGTCGCGGCCGCCTCGTCGGCATCAACACCGCGGTGGCGGGCATCGGCCTCGGCCTCGCCGTGCCCATCGACCGCACGACCCGCCGCATCCTCTCGGCACTGCAGCGCGACGGCCGGGTCCGCCGCGGCTACCTCGGCATCGCCGGCGGCACCCGGCCCCTGCCTGCGGCCGCCGCGGCCCGGCTCGGCAGGAAGGGCGGCATCGGGGTCATGGAGGTGGTCGAGGGCAGCCCCGCGGCGGCGGCGGGCCTCGCGGCCGGGGACCTGATCGTCGGCGTCGGAGGCCAGCCCGTGGCCGGGGCCGGCGACCTGCAGGGGCACATGATCGGGGCGGCGATCGGCCGCCCGCTGGAGGTGGAGGTGCTGCGCCGCGACCGCCTTGTCCGCCTGACGGCGGTGCCGGTCGAGCTGGGCTGACCCGCCCCGCGCTCCCGCCCTTCCCGAGGGAGGACGGGAGCGGGGGGCTCCGGCCGGTCGGCGCCGGGCCCCAGGGTTGAGCGACACTGACGTGCATGGCCGAACCCGAGCTGGCGGAACCCGAGCCCGCCGTGCGGCAGCGCCTGCTCACCGCGTGGCGGGGGGAGATCGAGGCCCGCTACGTGTACGAGGCGCTGGCGCGGCGCGAGGCCGACCCCGGCCGCGCGGGCATCCTGCGCCGCATCGCCGAAGGCGAGGCGACGCACCGGCAGCGGCTGGAGGCACGCATGCGGCAGCTGGGCATCCCGGTCCCGGACCCGGCCTCGGTGCGCATCTCGCCGTGGCTCCGGCTCCAGGCTCGGCTGGCGCCCGTCGAGCGGCTGCTCATGGCGAGAGAGGCCGCCGAGGACGACGAGGTCGCCGGCGTCTACGGCTCGCCCACCGGCGACGCCGAGACCGACCGCCTGCTCCAAGCGATCCGCCTGGACGAGCGCTCCCATTCGCTCGCCGTCGGTGAGATCGTCACCACGTCGCCGGGCGCCGAAGCCGCCGAGGCGACCGTGGGCAGCCGCCTGCAGCGGATCCTCGGCCGCGAGCGGTGGCATCGGACCGGCGGCAGCTGGGTGTCGGACGCGATCTACGGCGCCAACGACGGGCTGGCTGCCGTGTTCGGGATCGTGACCGGAGTCTCCGGTGCCACCGGCGCGTCCAACTTCGTGCTGACCGCCGGCCTGGCCGGAGCGATCGCGTCCGCGCTCTCGATGGGCGTCGGGGCCTGGCTCGCGGCCCGCTCGCAGAGCGAGATCGCGGCCGCGAACCTCGAGTACGAGCGGCGCGAGCTCGAGCAGCGCCCGGCCGAGGAGCGGGAGGAGCTCTCGCTCTTCTACCAGCTCAAGGGACTGTCGAGGGAGGACGCCGACGAGCTGGTCGCCAAGCTGGCCGCCAACCCCGAGGCGATGCTTCGCACGCTGGCGGCGGAGGAGCTCGGCTCGCAGGAGGCGGGCGGCAACCCCTGGACCGCCGCGCTCGCCGGCTTCGTCAGCACAGGCGCGGGCGCCATGGTCCCCGTCGTCCCCTTCTTCTTCGTCACCGGGCTGGCCGGCATCGCCTGGGCGGCGGGGATCTCGCTCCTCGCGCACTTCGCCGTCGGCGCAGCGAAGTCCCTGTTCACCCTCCGGACCTGGTTTTCCTCGGGACTCGAGATGACCCTGGCCGGGGTGCTCGTGGGCGGCGCCACCTACGCCGCCGGCATCGTGTTCAGGGTCAGCACCTGACACCGCCGGCTTGACGCGACCGCTCCCCCTCTGAAGACTATGGCTGGCAATGCGACGATGGGCGCCCGCCGTGGCCGCCTGTTCCGTCCTCGTCGGCGGCCTGATGGCCCTCCCGGCCTGCACCGGCAGCCGGCCGAGCGCCGCCGACCTCTGGGCCTGGCCGGCCCGGTCCACCGTCCAGGACGCCCACCTGGCGGTGGTCGTGCAGGGCGGCGGCGCGACCTCGACGGGGAGTGGGCTCGTGGTGTTCCGGCCCAGGCTGGCCGTGTCGCTGCACCTCGAGTCCACCGCCGACGGGCTGCCGGTCGCGCTGGAGGTCCTCCAGGTGGCAGGGAGGACGTACCAGCGGTCCGCGTCGGACCAGCGCTGGTCCCCCAGCACGACTGCGCCGCCCGACCCCAGCTGGGAGGACGCCGGCGATCCGCGCCTGCTTGGGCAGGAGCGGATGGAGGGCTGGCCGGCCTGGCACCTCCGGGCCAGCAGGGGCGGCTCGCCGCTCGACATGTGGGTGCGGGCCAGTGACGGGTATCCGCTCCGGGTCGTCGCCAGGGGGTCGGCCAGCTCGACCTTCACGTTCACGTTCGACCGCTTCAACTCCGGCCTCCGGCTCCAGGCGCCCCCCCGGGGCGACCTGCAGCCGGCCGCCCGGGCCCTGTCCGGCACAGTGGGGGAAGCGCTGACCCTGAGCGGGGCCCGTATCACCCTGCTGGAGGCCGACACCGACGCGGATCCCGGGGACGGCGCGATCCTGCCGAGGCCGGGCGATCGCTTCGTGGTGGTCGAGGTCCAGGTTGACGACGTCGGCTCGGAGGCGCTCAGCACCTTCCTCGACTGGCGGCTCCGGGACTCGGCGGGCACGGACTGGGCCCAGGCCGTGCCCGTCCGGCAGCCGACGCTCGTGGGCGACGAGCTGCAGCCCGGCGAGTCGGCTCGCGGCTTCCTGACGTACGAGCTCGGCGAGGCTGCGCAGGGCCTCAGCCTGACCGTCCGCGTGGGCGACGACACCGCCACCTTCGCCCTGACCTGAAAAAAGAGACCCTCCCCCCGGCGGGGGAGGTGGCCCGAAGGACCGGAGGGGGCTCTGCGACGAGCCGCCGGGGTCAGAGGCTGTGCCGGCCGACTCCCCTCTGTCTGGAGGGGAGGGGCCGCATGCACCGGTCCCGGAGGGCCAATAGAATCGACACGTGGTGGCAGGCATCTCCTTTCCCGCCCAGCGGGTCGTACAGGCGCCCGCCGTCTTCTGCCGCTAGGCCTCCTGGCCCGCCGGCCCGTGAGGCCGGCCTGACGTCCACCATCCCGAGCTCAGGAGTGACCTATGGCAACCCTTCTCAGGCCCGATCCCACCTTCTATCCGTCGCCGCGGCTGGCCGGCCAGGCGCCGGCGGAGACGTTGGCGTACATGGTCACGTTCGACCCGTCCGCCCGGAGCCCGGACGGCCTGCTCACGGTGGACGTCGACCCGTCGTCGGGCACGTTCCGCCAGGTGGTCGGCCGGCTGGAGATGCCCAACCTCGGCGACGAGCTGCACCACTTCGGGTGGAACGCGTGCAGCTCGGCCCTCTGCCCGTACGCGCCCCACCCGCACATCGAGCGGCGGTACCTGCTGGTGCCGGGCCTGCGCTCCAGCCGCATCTACGTGATCGACACCCGGCCCGACCCGAGGCAGCCCAGGATCGTGAAGACGATCGAGGCCGAGGAGATCGCCAGCCGGGCCGGGTACAGCCGCCCGCACACCATCCACTGCGGCCCCGACGGCGTATACGTCAGCGCGCTGGGCGCGCCCGACGGGGACGGCCCCGGCGGCATCTTCATCCTCGACCACGACACGTTCACCGTGAAGGGCCGGTTCGAGCTGGACCGGGGGCCGCAGTTTCTGGCCTACGACTTCTGGTGGCACCTGGGCCAGGACGTGGCCATCACCAGCGAGTGGGGCACTCCGCGGATGGTCGAGGACGGGGTGAACGGCGAGATCCTCCTCGCGGGCGGCTACGGCCACCGGCTGCACATCTGGGACCTGCCCCGCCGCCGGCACCGGCAGGCGATCGACCTGGGGGCCGAGCAGCAGATGGTGCTGGAGCTGCGGCCGGCGCACGATCCGACCCGTGCGTACGGCTTCGTCGGCGTGGTCACCAGCCTCAAGGACCTGAGCGCCTCCGTCTGGGTGTGGCACCTGGACGGCTCCACATGGGCGGCCCGGAAGGTGATCGAGATCCCGGCCGAGGCGGCCGAGCCGGACCGGCTCCCCCCGATCCTGCAGCCGTTCAATGCCGTGCCCCCGCTCGTGACGGACATCAACCTGTCGCTCGACGACCGGTGGCTGTACGTATCCTGCTGGGGCACCGGGGAGCTGAAGCGGTACGACGTCAGCGACCCCTTCAGCCCGCGTGAGACCGGCTCGGTGCGGATGGGCGGCATCGTCGGGCGGGCCGCGATCGGCGACTCGGGCCCCCTCGACGGCGGGCCACAGATGGTGGAGGTGAGCCGCGACGGCCGCCGGGTCTACCTCACGAACTCGCTCTATGCCTCCTGGGACGCGCAGTTCTATCCGGACGGCATCGGGAGCTGGCTGGTCAAGCTCGACGCGGACGAGTCCGGCGGGCTCGGCGCCGATCCCGAGTTCTTCCTGAGGACCGAGCAGCGGAGCCACCAGGTGCACCTCGAGGGGGGCGATGCCTCTTCCGACTCGTACTGCTATCCCTAGGCAAGGGGGGCAGGCAAGACGGACTCATACGCTCGTGCGGAGCACATTCCTACCCGCCGCATCTTGTCTTCTCCCTCCCCCCGTGGGGGAGGGTTGGGGTGGGGGGGACGATCAGGGTCAGCTGGCCAGGTCGCGGTCCCGGCCGATGGCTGCTCGCAGCTCGTCCAG
>DATFRD010000441.1:0-2624 GCA_035263645.1 Candidatus Dormiibacterota bacterium
GAGCGCCGCGAAGGGCGAGACGCTGGAGGACACGATCCGCATCGTGGCTGGCTACGCGGACGCCATCGTGCTGCGCCACGGCGAGGAGGGGGCGGCGCGGCGCGCCGCGCTGGTCAGCGACGTCCCGGTCATCAACGCCGGCGACGGGCGGGGCCAGCACCCAACCCAGTCGCTGCTGGACCTGTACACGATCCGGGACGAGCTGGGCCGCGTCGACGGCGTCCGGGTGGCGATGGTCGGCGACCTGGCCAACGGCCGCACGGCCCGCTCGCTCGCCTACCTGCTGAGCAAGTACCGGGATGTCGAGGTGTGGTTCGTCGCGCCGCCCGCGGTCGCCATGGGCCGGGACCTGAAGCAGCACCTGGACGAGCACGGCGTGCCGTGGCACGAGACCCAGGACATGAAAGCTGTGCTGCCGCTGGTCGACGTCGTCTACCAGACCCGCATTCAGAAAGAGCGGTTCGAGGACGACGCGGCCTACCGCGCCGTGCGGGGCGTCTACGTCATCGACTGCGACGCCATGGCCAGGCTGCGGCGCGACGCGATCGTCATGCACCCGCTGCCCCGGCTGGACGAGATCGATCCCGCCGTGGACGCCGACCCCCGCGCCGCGTACTTCCGCCAGGCCCGCAACGGCGTGCAGATCCGGATGGCGCTGCTCGACATGGTGCTGTCATGACTGCAAGGCCCGGTGCAAGGGGGGGCGGGCGTTCCCCGGTGGCCCCCCTCTCCCCCGGTGCAAGGGGGGGCGGGCCCCCCCTTCCGGAACCCCCCCTCCGTCTGGGATTTTTAGGGCGCCTCCGGCGCTTCCCATCGGGTCTTTGGGGCTCCGTGGGGGAGGCGTGGAATGCGACTTACACGCTCGGGCCGGGGTCCCCAGAAGCCCGAAGGGCGATGGGGGTGAGGAGCCCTTGCTTACCTGGCACCCAGGATGCGGTGCACTCCTGGCGCCTGTGACTGTTCAGCCTGCTGGGCAGCGGGTCAAGGCTCAGGTCATGGACGCGGCGGGGCTGCGGCGGTCGCTCAGCCGCATCGCCCATGAGATCGTCGAGCGCAACCACGGGACACGTGGGCTGGTGCTCGTGGGCGTGATCTCGAACGGGGACGTGCTGGCCCGACGCCTTGCCGCCAAGCTGACCGAGCTCGAGCGGTCCGACGTGCCGGTCGGGGCGGTGGACACGTCCGGGCACCGCGACGACGGCCGGCCGCCCAAGCCGGGCCGGGTGTCGGACGTCCCTGACGTCACGGACCGCACCGTCGTGCTCGTCGACGACGTGATCCACCACGGGCGCACGGCGCGGGCGGCGATCGAGGCGGTGATCGAGTTCGGCCGGCCGCGCGCCATCCAGCTGGCGGTGCTCGTCGACCGTGGCCACCGCCAGCTGCCGATCCGGCCGGACTTCGTCGGCAAGAACGTGCCCACCTCCGAGTCGGAGCTGGTCGAGGTCTGCCTCGAAGAGGTGGCCGGGGTCGACGCGGTGGTGATCCTTGAGCGCTGAGCCCGAACTCCCCTGGGCGGCGCTGGTGCTCGAGGACGGCCGCTCGTTCGCGGGCCGCGCGCTGGGCGCGAACGTCCTCGGCCAGGGCGAGGTGGTGTTCAACACGGCGATGACGGGCTACCAGGAGGTCCTGACCGACCCCTCGTACGCCGGCCAGATGCCGTGCATGACCTACCCGCTGCAGGGCAACTACGGCACCCGGCCGGCGGACGGCGAGTCGTCGCGCTCCTGGGTGCGCGGCTTCATCGTCCGGCGCGCCTGCGAGCGCCCCTCCCACCATTCGTCCACCGCCTCTCTGCACGAGTTCCTGGTCGCGCAGGGGGTGCCGGGCATCTCCGAGGTGGACACGAGGGCGCTGACCCGCCACCTGCGCACTCATGGAGCACTGCGGGCGGTGCTCTCGCACGAGCCGGAGCCGCCCCCGGCCCGACGCCTGGCCGAGCTGCACGAGCTCGCCCGGCGGGTGACCCCGCTCGGGGAGCAGGACCTGGTCGCCCAGGTCTCGCGGACTCGGGCGGAGGAGTGGCTGGAGCCCCTGCCGCCCGAGCTCCGCTGGCGCGGCTACGCCGACGGGTCGGGTGTCACGGTCGCCGTCGTCGACTACGGCGTCAAGTCCAACATCCTGCGCTCGCTGCGCGAGCGCGGCTGCCGGCTCGTCGTGCTGCCGCACGACGCGGGCTGGGAGGACGTCGCCGCGACCGGCGCCGACGGCCTGCTCCTGGCCAACGGGCCCGGCGACCCGGCCGTCCTGGAAGCGCCGCTCGAGCTGTGCCGGCGCGCGATCGGCCGGCTGCCGCTGCTCGGCATCTGCCTCGGCCACCAGCTGCTGGGGCGCGCCGTCGGGGCGACGACCTCCCGGCTTCCGTTCGGCCACCACGGCGCCAACCACCCGGTCCGCGACCTTGCCACCGGCGCGGTGCACATCACCAGCCAGAACCACGAGTTCCAGGTGGACGCGGCCACGCTGCCGGACGGCGACTTCCGCATCAGCCAGGTGAACCTCAACGACGGCTCAGTGGAGGGCCTGGAGCACCGGACGCTGCCGGTCTTCAGCGTGCAGTACCACCCCGAGGGCTGTCCGGGCCCGACCGACAACCACCACATCTTCGACCGCTTCGTCGAGAT
>DATFRD010000442.1:0-13895 GCA_035263645.1 Candidatus Dormiibacterota bacterium
GTGCTCCGGCGGGCCGCCCTGCATGCGAGGCGGGTGGGCATGGACCGGCCGCTGGCCGAGGGCGTGCCCGTCGTGGTCGCGCTGATGCGCGACCAGTACCCCGAGCTGGAGCAGCGCGAGCAGGACGTGGCCGAGGCGGTCGCAGCCGAGCAGGACGCGTTCAGCCGGACGCTCGAGCGGGGCATGGAGCTGTTCGAGCGGATCGCCGGGCACGCCAACGGGGCCGTCGCCGGCGCCGACGCCTTCCGGCTCCACGACACGTTCGGGTTCCCGCTGGAGCTGACCCGCGAGCTGGCGGAGGAGCGCGGCCTCGAGGTGGACGAGGAGGGGTTCGCCGCGGCCATGGCCGCCCAGCGCGTGCGGTCCCGGAACACCACCCCCCAGCGCTGGGCCGGGCTGCCCTCGCTCCCGCGCTCCGACTTCGGGGGCTACACGGACCTCAAGCTGGGCGCGACCGTGATCGCGCTGCGCCGGGACGGCGCCGCCGTGGAGTCGGCGGCGGAGGGCGACGAGGTCGAGGTCTACCTGGACCGGACGTCCTTCTACGCCGAGTCCGGGGGCCAGGTGGGGGACACGGGCCGGCTGACGGGCCTGGACGGAGAGGTGGCGGTCGAGGATACCCAGCGACCTGCCGAGGGCGTTATCGCCCACCTGGGGAGGGTCCGGATCGGGTCCGTGCGCGTGGGCGAGCGCCTGGTGGCCGCCGTGGACGCGCCCCGGCGCCGGCAGATCATGCGCCACCACACCGCGACCCACCTGCTGAACCGCGCGCTCGAGGAGCTGGTCGGTCGCCAGAACCTGCAGCGGGGCTCCTGGGTCGGGCCGGACCACACCACCTTCGACTTCCCCCTCGACCGCGCCCTGACCCAACCGGAGCTGGAGCGGCTGGCAGCGAGGGTCAACGAGCAGGTGCGCGCCGCCCTGCCGCTGACCGCGCGCGTGCTTCCGTACCAGGAGGCGATCGCCACCGGCGCCACGCACCTCTTCGACGAGAAGTACGGGGACCAGGTCCGCGTCGTGTGCTTCGGTGACTGGAGCTGCGAGTTCTGCGGCGGTACCCACGTCGTCAGCACGGCCGACGTCGGCCTCGCGGTCCTCACGTCCGAGTCGGGCATCGGCCAGGGCCTGCGCCGGATCGACATGACCGTCGGCGAGGCTGCGGAGACGCTGGTCCGGCACCAGATGGGGGTCCTCGCCGAGCTGGCGCACGCGCTCCGGGTCCCACCGACGCAGGTCGGGGAGCGGATGGGCGAGCTGCGGCGCGAGCTCCGCGAGGCCGAGCGCGAGATCGAACGGCTCCGCGACGAGCTGCGGGTGGCGCACGTGCGCGGCAGCGACGGCGGGCCCCGCCGCCGTCAGGCCAGCGTTCCCCTCGTGCTGGAAGAGGTGCCGGCCGCCGGGCCCGCCGATCTGCTCGGCTGGGCGGACCGATACCTGGAGTCCCTGGGAGGCAGCGGCGTGGTCGTCGTGGTCAGTGGTCCAAGCTTCGTGGTGAAGGTTTCCCGGGACCTGGCCGCCGCCCACCCGGCCCTGTCCCTGGTGCCGATGCTGGGCCGGGGCGGCGGCAACCGGGCCGACCTGGCCCAGGGCAGGCTTACCAAATCGGCGGATGAGGCGTTCCATGAGGTGGAGGCCTCTCTGAAATGACCCAATTCCGGTTCCTGAAGAACCGCGACGACTACTACCGCCACTTCACCGCGCTGGACGTGGGCACCGACCTGGTGAAGGCGCTCGTGGTCCGCCGCGAGGCGCCGAACGGCCACGTGCTCGGCGTGAGCCGGGAGCCGCAGCACCCCGACGCCATGAGCGGCGGCGCCATCGCGGATGTCGACCTCGTGATCGACGCGTGCAACCGGGCGCTCGAGGCGGCGGAGGACATGGCGGGCACGGTCCCCGGCCAGGTCGTGCTCGGGATCGCCGGCGAGCTGGTGAAGGGGTTCTCCTCCTCGATCGCGTACCCGCGCGAGCGGCCGGAGGAGCGCGTCCGCGAGTCGGAGCTGCGCAACATGCTGCAGCTCGTCGAGCGGCGGGCGCTGCGCGAGGCGCAGCACCTGCTGGAGCTGGAGCGCTCCTACGCAGAGGTCGGCGAGGTCCGGCTCGTGCACTCGGCGATCACGCAGGCACGGATCGACGGCTACCCGGTCACCAACCCCATCGGCTTCCAGGGCCGCAACCTGGAGATAACGGTCTTCAACACGTTCGCGCCGTCGCCCCAGATCGCTGCCATCGAGAACGTGACCAGGGAGCTGGACCTGGAGATCGCGGGGACGGTCTCGCAGCCGTACGCGCTGGCGCGGGCCTGCGCCGCCGACGAGGCCTGGGAGCAGGGCGGCATCTTCATCGACATCGGCGGCGGCACCACGGACGTGGCGCTCCTGCGCGGGGGCGGCGTGGAGGGCACCCGGATGTTCGGGCTGGGCGGCCAGTCCTTCACGCGGCGGCTCGCGGGGGAGCTCGGCCTCAGCTACCACGAGGCGGAGGCGCGCAAGATCCGCCATTCGGAGGGCCTGCTGCCGCACGACGAGGCGCACGTCGTGAGCCAGCTGCTGATGGCTGACGTCGACGTGCTGCTGCAGGGCCTGTCGCTGTGCCTTCGCGAGCTGGCCAGGGGCGAGGTCCTGCCCGCCAACATCTATGTCTGCGGCGGCGGCAGCCTGCTGCCCGAGTTCATGTACCAGATGCAGAGGAACCTGTGGGCGGAGGGCCTGCCGTTCCAGCATCAGCCGAGGGCACGCCCCCTCAGCCCGGCAGACGCGCACAATCTGATCGACTCGACCGGTCAGCTGGGGTCGGCCCAGGACGTCGGCCCCATGGCGCTGGCCAATCACGCGCTCCGGGTGGAGACGGAGGACCGCGACGCCGTCAACGGCGTGATGCGCGGGGTCCTGAAGGCCATGAAGGCGTGAGCCCGAGGGAGCGCAGGGTCCCCGGCTCGGTGAGGACGCCGGGGAAGTCGGGGTCAGGAGATCAGCACAGACCATGGCAGCCGAGCCGATCCACGTAGACGCCGCGGACGACGTCCCGGCCATCATCGAGCGGATTCGGAGGAGCTCGGCGGTCGAGGTCCACCTCGTGGTGCCGCCTCGGGCCCGCATCGGCCGGAGCCGGTTCAACTTCCAGCTGCTGAAGCAGTACGCGACCCGCCTGGGTAAGCGCGTCGCGATCGTCTCCCCCGACCCCGCGGTGCAGCGGCTGGCCGAGGAGAGCGGCCTGGGCGCCCTGCGGGTGGTGGAGCTGGGCGGTCCGGCGGGAGCGCCGCAGGCGTGGCCCCGGTCGATGTCCGCGGGCGCGGCCCCGCCGGTTGCCGGCCGCCGGCAGGCGCCTCCCGCCCCGCCTGGCGGCGGGCTGCCGCAGGGCGCCGGGGTGCCGGCAGGGCCCCCCCTGCGCGTACGCGCTTCAGGCGCGAGCGGTCCGGCCCTCGGGCCGGCTGCCGGGGCGCCGGCCCTCGGCCAGGCGGCCGCTTCCGCGGCGGGCGCGGGGCCGCCCGGCGCGCTCGGACGCGGCGCCATCGCCAGCCGGTTGGGCAGCCTCGGCTGGATCGCACGACCCGGCCAGGCCGGCGCGGCCCGGCAGCTGGGGGCCCGCATCCGGATCGCAGCGCCCCAGCGGCTGCCGGCCGGTCTCAAGATGCAGCTCGACTCCGCGCGCACCCTGGCCTACGCGGCCGTGGCGCTGATCGGGCTCGGGCTGCTGACCGCGATGGCGTACCTCGTGCCCTCGGCCCAGGTCACCCTCATCGCCCAGGCGCAGCCGTTCTCGGCCAACGCCGACGTGAGCGCCCAGCCCGGCAGCGGGGCGATCCACGTCCGCTACGTGACCGTCGACAAGCGTGCCTCGACCAGCGGCACCTCGACGGGCACGAAGGTGAGCGGGGGCCAGGTCGCCACCGGCACGTTCACCTACATGAACGCCTGTCCGCAGGCGCTGACGATCCCGAACGGCCAGCGGCTGCAGGGCCCCGGCGTCATGTTCGCCCAGCTCGGCGACGTCAAGGTCGACCCCGGCGCGAGCGATACGGGCAGCATCAAGGCGGTCCAGCCGGGGCAGAACGGGAACGTGCAGGCGGGCCAGATCACCAGCCTCGTCCCGAACCCATACGCCAACTGCCTGACGGGCACGAACCAGCAGCCGACCCAGGGCGGCACCGACGGCCAGAAGAGCACGGTGATCCAGAGCTCCGACCTGCAGAGCGTGAGGGCGGTCCTCGAGCAGCAGCTCCGCCAGCAGATCCTGGACGAGCTCAACCGCGGTGTGCAGAAGGGAGAGAAGCTGGTCGCCCAGCCCATCTTCGCCACCGAGGACTTCAACCCCGACCACCAGGCGGACGACCAGGTGCCGTCCTTCACCGCCACGCTGCACCTGGTGGCCGAGGGCGACTACTACTCCCCTGACGACGTGACCATGGCCTACACCGCGATCCTGAAGAGCAAGGTGGCGGCCAGCCAGCAGCTCACGACGGACCGCGTCACGACCAATTACGCCGTGGGCGCGACCAGCGGCGGCCACCTGGACTTCGCCGGCCAGGTCAGCGGGTTCGTCGCGGCCAAGCTGGACACGGAGAGGCTCCGCGGGCAGCTGGTCGGCAAGTCGGCCGGAGCCGCGCACGATCTCCTCACCGGGCTGCCCGTCCGCCAGGTCGAGATCAAGCAGTCCCCGTTCCCGCTGCCGCTGATGCCCCTGTCGTCGTCGCGAATCCACATCGAATACCTGTCGCCCGGCCCGGCGCCGGGATCGGGCTGATGGGTACAAGGGGGGGCAGGCCCCCCCTTCCGGAACCCCCCCTCTTTCTGGGATTTCTGGGGCACCTTCGGTGCATCCCTTCGGGGCTAACTGTGGCGTCAGCGGCAGAGAGAAGACGGACTCACACGCTCGGGCCGGGGTCCCCAGAAGCCCGAAGGGCGATGGGGGTGAGCCCTCGCTTACCTGGCCCCTGGTCCCTTCATCGCTGATGCGTGTGCTCGCGGTCGATCCCGGCAGCCGGCGCGTGGGGCTGGCGGTGAGCGACCCCACCGGCACCATCGCGCAGCCGCTCAGGACGCTGCCGGCGGATCCCCGGGCCACGCTGGTGGACCGGCTGGTCGCGGTGGCTCGCGAGCAGGAGGCCGAGGCGCTCGTGGTGGGACTGCCGCGGCGGCTGGACGGCAGCCTCGGGCCGGAGGCGAAGGAGGCGCGCGCGCTGGCCGAGGGCCTGGCCGCCGCCGCCGGGCTCCCGATGGCGCTGGTGGACGAGCGCCTGACCAGCGTGGCCGCCGAGCGGTCCCTGCTGGCGAGCGGCGTCAGCCGCACGCGTCGCCGCCAGCTCTCGGACCAGGTCGCCGCGACCCTCATCCTGCAGTCGTACCTGGACGCGGAAAGCCGCCGGTGACGAGCGACGGCGACGCGACCGAGGAGGTCGTGCTGATCGACGAGGAGGGCGCGGAGCAGCGCTTCCGGCTCCACGACGCCTTCGACGCCGGCGGGGTGACCTACTATCTCGTCGAGTCGCGCGACGACCCGGAGCAGGTGCTCCTGCTGAAGGAGGTCTCCGAGGGGCTGGAGTCGGTGCAGGGCGAGGAGTTCGACCGGGTCCTGGCGCTGCTGGAGGCCGAGGATTGAGGGGGCGCGACCGGGCTCCGTTGGGGAGGGGTTACTGCACGATGCACGAGCCGGGAGACCCCGGGTGAAGAAGCTGATCGCGTTCGTCCTGCTGCTCGCCGGGCTGGGCGTGGCCGGGGACCAGGGCTACGCCTGGGTGAACACGCAGATCCACGAGCCGGTCTCAGCGGTCTCCCAGCCGGTCCCGTTCCACATCGAGCCCGGCGAGGGGACCCAGCAGATCGCGCAGGAGCTCTACGCGAAGAGCCTGATCCGGAACCCCGACGTCTTCATGTTCTACCTCCGGTTCCAGGACACCGGCGCGCGCCTCGAGGCGGGGGACTTCGTCCTGAACCGGAACATGACGATGCCCCAGATCATCGCCGCGCTGGGCCGAGCCCGTGTGACCCAGGTGGCGGTGACTCTGCCCGAGGGCGCCACGATGCAGATGATGGCGCAGGCGGCCGAGAAGGCCGGGCTGGGCAGCGCCCAGGCGTATCTGACCGCGGCGCAGGAGCCGGGCTGGCAGCCCCAGTACGACTTCCTGCAGGGCCGGGCCGCGAACGCGCCGGCCAACCTGGAGGGTTTCCTGTTCCCGGACACGTACGAGCTGGACCGGGGAGCGACCCCGCGCGACCTGGTCAAGCGTCAGCTGGACCAGTTCGGCCAGCGGCTGAGCCCGGCCCTTCGTGCGCAGGCCGGACAGGCCACGCCGGTCCGGCCTCCTGAGACGATCTTCGCCATGGTGACGCTCGCGTCCATCGTGGAGCGGGAGGTCACCAAGGACCCGGACCGCGCCATCGTCTGCGGGATCTTCTACAACCGGCTGGCCAAAGGGATGGCCCTCCAGGACGACGTCACCGTCCTCTACGGCCTGGGCAAGCTCCAGGGTCCGCTCACCGACCAGGACAAGCAGAAGGACACGCCGTTCAACACCTTTCTCCATCCGGGGCTGCCGGCGGGGCCGATCTCGAACCCGGGCCTGGCCAGCATCAATGGCTGCCTGAACCCGCAGAAGACCAGCTACTACTATTTCTTCGCCGACACCAACCGCATCACCCGCTACGCACAGACGTATGCCGAGTTCCAGCAGCAGCAGCAGCGGTACGGCCTCGCTCCGGACTGACGGCGGCCGACCTCGCGTCGTCCTGCTCGGCCACGGCATCGCGTACTCGGCGAGCCCGGCGATGCAGGGGGCCGCGTTCCGCGCGGCCGGCCTGGACTGGACCTACGAGCTCCTCGACGTGGCGCCGCAGGGCCTGCCGGCCGCGGTCCAGGCGCTGCGGGACCCGCTCAGCGTCGGGGCCAACGTGACCATCCCGCACAAGGTGACGGTCATGGCCCTGCTCGACGGCCTGGAGGGGGAGGCCCCGGCGGCCGGCGCGGTCAACACCATCCGGCGGCAGGGCGACCTCCTGATCGGCTCGAACACCGACGTCGCCGCCCTGCGTGCGGCCGCGGCAGCCGCCGGCGTCGAGACGGCCGGGGCGAGGGCGGTCGTGCTGGGCGTGGGCGGGTCCGCTCGCGCTGCTGCAGCGGCGCTAGCCGGCGCCGACGTGACGTTCGTGGCCCGGCGCCCAGAGGCCGGCGCAGGCCTGCCCGGCCGGGTGCTGGGCTGGGACGACCCCGCCTGGCACGCGCTGACGCGACACGCCGACCTGGTGGTGAACGCCACGCCGCTCGGCTGGCGCGGGGAGATGCCGCTGCCGCCGGCCAGCCTCCCGCCGCGCGGCGCCGTGATCGACCTCGTGTACGTCGTCGGGGGCACCCCGCTCGTGCGCCGGGCCAGGCACCTGGGCCTCCGCTGCGTCGACGGCTGGAGCGTGCTGCTGGCGCAGGGGGCCGCCGCCTTCCAGGCCTGGACCTCGCGCCCGGCGCCGCTCGAAGCCATGCGCGCCGCGCTGCCGGAGTGAACTGTGCAAGGGGGGGCGGGCCCCCCCTTCCGAGCCGGCCCCCCTCCCCTCGCGGGAGGGGTTGGGGGAGGGGGGTGCTCAATCGATCCCCCCGCCGGCCCTGGCGGGCCACCTCCCCCGCAAGGGGGGAGGGGCTGGATGGCTGAGGTGGTGCCGCTGCTGGTGGCGGTGCTCTGGGGGCTGGTGGGGGTCGGGGTCGGCGTCCTGGTGCGGGTCGCGTCGGTCTGGCTGGCGCGGGGCGAGGAACTGCCGGCCGGGCGCCGGCCCTGGCAGGCCTACGGGCCGGTCGTGCTCACCGCCCTGCTCTTCGCCGTCTTCGGCTGGCGCCTGGGTGCGGTGCCGATGCTGGTGGTCCGCAGCCTGTGGGTCGCGGTGCTGGTCCAGGTGATCTTCTTCGACCTGGAGCACCAGCTCATCCTGGACCGGGTCCTGCTGCCCGCCGGGGTGGCGGCGCTCCTCCTCAGCCTCGTCACACCCGGTCTGGGGCCGGTGACCGCGATACTGACCGGGCTCGTCACGGGGCTCGTGTTCCTGGCGATCGCGGCGCTGGGCGCGATCGTCTTCAAGGCCGAGGCCATGGGTCTCGGCGACGTCAAGCTGAGCGTCTTCATCGGCCTGGTCCTCGGACCCAGGCCCACGTTCGACGCGGTCGTCGTGGGCCTGATCGTGGCCGGCGTCGTCGCGCTGGCGCTGGTGCTGGCCCGCGTGCGCACAATGCGCGACTCCATCCCCTACGGCCCCTTCCTCGCCGGCGGCGCCCTCCTGCTGCTCTACACGCTGTAATCGGGCGCGCCGGGCCGCGGGAATAGAATCGCTGACGCGATGCCCAAGCAGCTGCTGCCGGGGGAGAGCCTGGTGCTTCAGCCCCTCCGCCGGCACTGGATCGTGCTCGTGAGGGCCATGGCGGCGCCGGTGCTGGTCGCCGCGATCCTGCTGGTGCTCGTCGACGGGCTCCTCGGGACCGTCGGCGGCGGCGACCTGCACATCATCTTCACGCTCACCGTCGTGGCCCTTCTCGGCTTCTGGGCGCTTCTCGTCTGGGCGGAGTGGTCCGCGTTCTCGCTGACGGTCACGGACCAGCGGGTGATCATGGAGCAGGGCATCCTCATCCGCCGCAGCAAGGTGCTGCCGCTCGACCGGGTGCAGGACGTGACGACCGTCCAGACCGTGCTCGGACGCCTTCTCAACTACGGGAACGTGGAGATCGACGCCATAGGCGCGGCCGGCGTCGAGCGCTTCCCATTCGTCAGCTCGCCCGAGATGCTCCGCGACCAGGTCTTCATGCTCTCCGAGCAGCTGCGGAGGGGCCTGTGACCGGCACCCGCGTCACGGTCGAGGTGCCCGGCCGGCCCTACCCGGTCCTGGTCGGGCACGGGGTCCTTGCCCACCTCCCGGCGCTGGTGGCCGACCTCGGCGTCACCGGGGCCGCCGTCGTCGCTGACCGGGCCGTGGCGGCGAGCTACGGCAGGCCGCTCGCGGCCGCGCTGGCGGGCTCGCGAGGCCCGGCCCCGCTCCTCGACGTCGAGGCCGGCGAGCAGGCGAAGACGCTGGCCGGGGTCGAGCGCGTCCTGGCCTTCCTGGAGGCCGCCGGCCTCGACCGCCACGGCCTGGTGGTCGCCGTGGGCGGGGGCACAATCGGGGACCTGGCGGGCTTCGCGGCCGCGATCTGGCTGCGCGGCGTCCGCTGCGTGCACGTGCCCACGAACCTCCTGGCGATGGTCGACTCCAGCGTCGGCGGCAAGACCGGGGTCAACTCTCCGGCGGCCAAGAACGCGATCGGCGCGTTCTGGCAGCCGGTCGCGGTCGTGGCCGACCTGGCCACGCTGGCCACGCTCCCCGAGGACGACTACCTCGCCGCGTTCGGGGAGGTCGTCAAGTACGCCGTGGCCATGGACGCCGGCCTGGCCGCCCGGCTGGAGGCGGAGCGAGGGGCGCTGCTTGCGCGCTCCCCGGCGGCGCTGCAGCCGGTCGTGGCCCGCTGCGTGGAGCTGAAGGCCGGCGTCGTGGCGGCGGACGAGCGGGAGGGCGGCCCCCGCGAGATCCTGAACTACGGGCACACGGTCGGGCACGCGCTGGAGAGCGCCTCCGGCTTCACGGCGGCGCACGGTCGGGCCGTGGCGTTCGGCATGAAGGCCGCGGCCAGGATCGCCGTCCAGGTCGGCGTCTGCGACCCGGGCCTGGTCGGCGCCCAGGACCGGCTGCTGGACGCGTTCGGCCTGCCCGGCGCGCTGCCGCGGGTGACGGCCGACGCCGTGCTGGAGGCCGTGCCGAGGGACAAGAAGCGCCGGGAGCAGGCCGTGCGCTGGGTGCTCCCAACCGGGCTGGGCGCGGCCCGGACCGGGGTCGAGGTGCCCGGCGCGGTGGTCGCGGCCGTGCTCCGAGGTCTGGTACCGTGACCCCTCCGGGGACAGTAGGACGACGATTGGTGGTGGAGTACCCGGTTGATCGAGACGAATGACTTCCAGGTCGGCACGGCCTTCGAGATGGGCGGCAAGCTGCTCAGCATCGTCACCGTGGAGCACATCAAGCTGGCGCGCAGCAGCGCCGTGATCAAGGCCAAGCTCCGGAACATCCGGGACGGCTCGATCTACGAGCAGAGCTTCCGCTCCGGCGAGAAGTTCAAGGCCGTCCGCATCGAGAGGTCCGCTGCCACGTACCTGTACGGCGAGGGCGACATCCACCACTTCATGGACAGCCGGACCTACGAGCAGACTGCGCTCGACCGATCGCAGCTGCAGGAAGTGCTGCCGTTCCTCAAGGAGGGCAACCCGGTCAGCCTGCTCCGCTACGAGGACAGCGTCATCGGCGTGGAGCTGCCGGTGACCGTGGACCTGGAGGTGACGGAGACCGAGCCCGGCATCAGGGGCGACACGGTCTCCGGCACGACCAAGCCGGCCAGGCTGGAGACTGGCGCGTCACTCCAGGTCCCCCTGTTCGTCAACCAGGGCGACCGCATCCGGGTCGATACCCGGACCGGGAGCTACATCGAGAGAGTCTAAGATCCAAGATGATGGCGCAAGCTGCGGAGCATGGGGTACCGGCAGGAAGCGTTCGGGTGGCGAACGAGGTCATCGCCAGCATCGCCGCCATGGCAGCGCGCGAGGTGGAGGGCGTGGCCGCCCTCGACGAGGCCAGCGCCCGGCACTTCGGCGACTGGATCAAGCGGGAGACCGCGCATCGCGGCGTGCGGGTGGTGCTGGACGCCGAGCGCACCATCCACCTGGAGGTCTTCCTCACGGTGCACGCGACCGCCGTCCTGCGCGACGCAGCCGAGCGCGTCCAGGACAACGTGATCGAGGCTGTCCAGCGCATGCTCGGGCTGGAGGTGAGTGAGGTCAACGTGTTCGTCTCCAGCATCTCGTTCGGCCGCTAGCGAGCGGGATGTGGCCGGTCCACGGCACCGGGCGCGTGAGCTGGCGCTGAAGGTGCTGTTCCAGCTCGAGAACCAGCCGGACGCAGACCCTGTGGAGGCGCTGGCCTACCACGCGGCCGAGGCGTCGGCGCCCGGCGGCGTGGTGGAGTTCGCCGGCGAGCTGGTGAGCGGCGTCCTCGACCATCGGGCCGAGCTGGACAGGACCATCCAGCAGGCATCGACCAACTGGCGGATGGACCAGATGGGCAGGGTCGACCGGGCCGTGCTGCGCATGGCGGTGTACGAGATAGCGGTGGCGCGCAACGTGCCGGTCCGCGCGGCGATCAACGAGTCGATCGAGCTGGCCAAGACCTTCTCCGGCGAGGAGTCGGGCCGGTTCGTGAACGGCATCCTGGGCAAGGTCGCCGAGACGGCGGCCCGTTGACCGGCCGGGCCCTGCAGCCGACCGGGCTGGACGGGCTGCTCGACCGGCTGGAGGAGCTGATCGCCCGGCTGGGCGATCCCGCCGCGCCGCTGGACCGGCTGGTGGCCGACTTCGAGGAGGCCGGCCGCCTGGTGGCGGCCGCCGAGGTCCAGCTCGCCGTCGCCGCCGAGCGAGTGGCGGCCCTCGATTGCACTACCTGATCCCGGCTCTCCTGGCCTGGGCCATCGCGCAGGCGACCAAGGTGGTGCTGACGTCCGTCGTCCAGCGCAGCCTGAACCTCCGCGTGCTGGCCGAGACGGGCGGCATGCCGAGCTCGCATGCCGCCATCGTGATGGGGCTCACGGCCGCGGTGGGACGGATGAACGGGGTCGGCTCCGCCCCGTTCGCCATCGCGCTTATCTTCTCGGTCGTGGTGATGTACGACGCCCAGGGGGTTCGGCGGGCCGCCGGCAGGCAGGCGGCCGTCCTGAACCGCCTGGTGGACGACCTGGTGTCGATGCGCGGCATCCAGGAGGATCGCCTGCGCGAGCTGCTCGGACACACGCCGTTCGAGGTGCTGGTCGGCGCGGCGCTCGGGGTGGGCGTGGGGCTGCTGCCGTTCTGAGCCGGAAGCGCCTGGACGCGGCGCTGGCCGAGGCCGGGCTGGCGGAGTCGCGGAGCCGGGCCCAGGCCCTCATCCTCTCGGGCCGCGTCAGGGTGGGGGGCGAGACGGTCAGGGCGCCGGACCGCCAGGTCGGTCCCGGCGACCGCCTGGAGCTGATCGAGCCGGCGCGGTACGTCAGCAGAGGTGGTGAGAAGCTGGCGCCGGCGCTGGACGAGTTCGGCATCGGGGTCGAGGGCCGGATCTGTGCGGACGTGGGAGCGTCGACAGGAGGGTTCACCGACGTGCTGCTGCAGCGCGGCGCGGCCCGCGTGTACGCCGTCGACGTGGGTCGGGGCCTGCTCCACTGGCGCCTGCGTCAGAATCCGCGGGTGGTGCCGATGGAGCGCGTGAACGCCCGCCACCTCGAGTCGTTCCCGGAGCCGGTGTCGCTGGTCACCGTGGACGTGTCCTTCATCGGGCTCGAGAAGGTGCTGCCGGCGATTCGCACGGCCGCCCCGGAGGCCGAGCTCGTGGTGCTGTTCAAGCCCCAGTTCCAGGTCGGGAGGGGCGAGGTGGGCAGGGGCGGCGTCGTGCGGGACGCTGCCGCCACCGCGGCCGCGCTGGAGCGCTTTCGGGCCTGGTGCGGGGACAGCGGCATCGCCGTGCTGGGCGAGACCTGGTCGGCGCTGCCCGGCGCCGCCGGCAACCGGGAGCTCCTGCTGCACCTGGCCCCGGCCCCGTGATCGGGTTCATCAGGCATCCGCACGTCGACGCGGAGCTGCCCGCCCTGGTCCAGGCCCGCCGGTTCCTGGAGCAGGCCGGGGTGCGGGTGTGGGAGGCGACCCGGGAGAGCCGGCCGACCCTGCCCCGGGGGACGCGCCTGGTGGTCACGCTGGGCGGGGACGGGACGCTCCTCTCGGCCGCGCGCCTGGCGGCGACCAGCGACGTCCCGGTCCTGGGTGTGAACCTGGGTCGCCTGGGGTTTCTCACCGAGCTCGAGGTGGACGGCCTGGTCGAGGGGCTCCGCCGCTTCCTGGCCGGCGAGCATCGATTCGACGAGCGGACGCTGGTTCAGGTGGCCCTGGAGCGAGGCCGGCGCCGGCTGCGGCAGGCCGTCGGGCTCAACGAGGTGGTGCTGCAGCGCGAGGCGGCCGCCGGCCTCGCGCGGCTGCGGCTCCTGGTGGACGGGCAGGAGATTGGCCAGATCGACGCCGACGGCGTCATCGTCGCCACCGCGACCGGCTCGACGGCGTACGCGCTGGCGGCGGGCGGGCCGATCCTGGAGCCGACGATGGAAGGCTTCGTGGTGGTCCCGATGAGCCCGTTCGCGCTCACGGTCCGCCCGATCGTGCTGCCGCCCAACCAGGACGTGACGGTCGAGCTGCCGCGCGGGGCCGCGCTCGCCTCGGTGGACGGCGGGCCGATCTGGCGGGTGCGACCGGGCGACCGGCTCCGGGTTCGCGCCCACGGTCGCCGTCTGCGCATGGTGCGCTTCACGCCTCCCGACCGTTTCTACACGCTGCTCCGCCAGAAGCTGGGCTGGGGCCTGCCGCTGGTCCCCACTCCGTCCAGCCTCCCGCGGCAGGGCAAGGCCGTGGCGCGGCCGCCCCTGTCGGCTCCCCGCGGCGCGGGGGCGGCCGCGCGTGCCGACCACCCGTAGATGATTGATTCCGAATTGCCGACGGATCTTCGGCGCCCATGCACCCCATCCCACCCCACGAAATCCGCACCCCACCACCGCGATTTCGTGGGGACCCCGGGATCTCGCGGCCCTGCTTCTGCGGTCCTCGCTCGCCTATTGACGAATAGGCTCGCTCCGGTCCTCGGCGCAGGCCCACGATCTGGGGCACCTGGCCACCGAATCTCTCGCCGCCAATCGGAGTCAACCATCTAGCACGCGGGCCGCCGACGTCTTCACAGGGCCCGTTGCGCAGCGAACGCATGTTCGGCTATCCTGGGCCGCATGTTGCAGGAGCTGCACGTCCGGGACCTGGCCCTGGTCGACAGCGCGTGTCTGCGCCTGGGTCC
>DATFRD010000443.1:0-10953 GCA_035263645.1 Candidatus Dormiibacterota bacterium
GCCGCGATGCGCGTCAGCGACAGGCCGGCCAGCTCATCGGCGGAGCTCAGCATGCCGCCCCGGCTCGTTTCGGTCGGGGCGTCGCACCCGCGCCGACGCCCCACCACCTCGACGTCCACACCATCGCCACGGCCACCAGGATAGGTCCCCTCCACTCCAGGAGACGTGCCTGTCAGAGCGGGCCGGCGGCGGCGCCGTGCTAGCATCGGACACGGCGCGGCCCGCCGCCGAGCGCACGAGCCCTGGGTCCCCAGCCGGCCCGGCGCGAAGGGGGGCAGACTCCCGGGTCCTGATGCAGTGAGAGACCGCCGGAGGGCGTGGCTGGGGGACGCTCGATCCGGCCGAGAGGTTTCTCATGCCGCAGGACAGGGACTTCAAGCGCATCGTCCGCCGCCGGATGGCGACCACTGGCGAACCGTACACGGCGGCCCGCGCCGCCCTGGACCCGGCGCCTCCCCCACCTCGTCCCGACGTGTCCAGATGGCTGGAGGAGCTGGCCAGCCCGGCACGGGCCTGGGGCGCCTACGCGTCCCTGAAGGCCCTGCCCGCGGCGCGGCTGCGGCCGGCCGCCCTGTCCGGCCTGGACCATGCCAGCTGGCGCGTCCGGCGCAGCTGCTGCCGCCTCCTCGACGACCTCTCCCTGACGCCCGAGTCCACGGCCGCCCTGGAGGGGCGCCTCGCCGACGCCCATCCGCTCGTGCGGCGGGCGGCGCTGCACACGCTCTCCTGCAAGCACTGCAAGCCGGACGGCTGCACGCTCGACGTCCGCTCCCTGTTCGAACGGATGGCGTCCGACCCCAGCCGGCGCGTCAGGTCGGCGGTCCTCTATCCGCTGGCGTGGGCCTATACCGACGAACCGTGGGCCCCGGACCTCCTGCGCCGATTCGCCGAGCGCGACCCAAGCGGTCAGCTGCAGGACGTGGCCCGTCGCATCATCGCGGATGTCGAGAAGAGACGCCACGCGAACGAGCTCCGCATTCAGCTCCCGCCCGAGCTGCGGGCCAGGACCGAGCGACACCGGGGCAAGTGGGTCGCCGTCGCCGCCGGCAGGATCGTCGCGGTCGACGACCCGAGGGCGATCCGCCACGCGCGGCGGACCCATCCCGACACCGTGCTCTACTGGGTGGCCGCGCGGGACGATCCACAGACCTGAGGCGTCCGTAGGGAGAAATGACGCGCCGCGGGGGCGGCGTGTACCCTGATGCCCCGATCGGACGCCGTCGTGCTGCCCACGGCGGCAGCGCACAGGCTGAGTGAGGAGAGGAGGCATCGCCGTGCTACGCACCCATCGCTTCCGCTGGTTGATCGCGCTCGGCGCCGCTGCGGCGGCCACCTCGGCGCCGGTCGTGGCGGCCGCCGACGCCGCTCCGCCGAGCCACGTGGTCTCGAACTACGAGACAGCGTCGGGGAACACCCTGCAGCGCGACTGCGGCTTCAGCCACAAGCTGCCCAGCAACTCCGGCCTGAGCATCTGGCTCTTCTGCGACACTCCGATCGCCACGTCCAGCGGGAAGGTGATCGGGTTCATCCCCGGCTCGACCGCCGCGGTCGGGCCGTTCACGGCCGGCAAGGTCCCGACCGGCCTCAGCGAGGTGCCGACCCCACCGGCGGCGCTCGAGACGCTGCCCAGCAACCAGGGGCCCGAGCAGTTCCTGCCCACCCCGAAGGGGCTGGTGCTGCCCGACGGCACCACCGCCTGCGGCTCGTCGGGCAGCAACTCGTACGCGGCCACCTGGATGTCCGGCGTCACTCGCGAGCCCTCGTCGGACAACAGCTCGCTCCTGCTGATCAGCTTCACCGACGTATGCGTCGGCGGCGGCGGCACCATCACGACCGAGCGCTTCGGCCTCGCCGAGTACGACCCGGCCAGCAACACCGTCAAGTCCATGACGCGGGTATTCCACAGCGCGACGGCGGGCACGAGCCTGTCGCCTCAGCTTCTCCTCGGGTCGCCCATCTTCAGCGGCGGCAACCTGTACCTGTTCTCGTCCACGTGCGACAGCTCCGGGTTCGGCGCCTGCAGCAGCGGCAGGGTGTTCCTGGCCCGCACTCCCGGCCAGCCGGCGAGCTGGAAGGTGTCCAGCTCGTACCAGTTCTGGGATCCGAGCGCGTCCGGCGGCTGGACGAGCAGCCCGACGAGCGCCCAGTCGGTCATCTCGGGAGCCACGCCACTCGCGGTCACGGCCGACAGCTACACGTCGGTGGGGCAGGGCCTGGACCTGATCGAGGAGACGTCGCTGGGCGGGGACGACCGCGTCTGGACCGCCAGCTCACCCACCGGGCCATGGAGCCAGAAGACAACGGGGAAGGTGCCATGCACGAGCGGAAGCGGGACCCTCAACTTCTGCCGGGCCCTGATCGGCCACCCGGAGCTCAGCACGTCCAGCCAGCTCCTGCTCTCCTTCTACAACCCGGGCGACGACCACGTCTGGGTCACCGCCATGTCCTGGTAGCAGCACGCCGGCCCATGGGGCGTGCTGGGCTACGGCCGACCGGGCTGTGACGGCACGTCATGCGGGCCTCTAAGGGTCCGCTCAGCCACGGGGGGCACCATGGCACGCGGGATGCGCGTGCTCGTGGTCGAGGACGAGCGGGACCTGGCGGAGGCCGTCTGCCGGGGGCTCTCGCGTCGCGGCTTCGCAGTCGACCTGGCCCAGGACGGCGCTGAGGCGCTGGAGAAGACCTGGGTTGGCAGCTACGACGTCATCGTGCTCGACCGCGACCTGCCGGCCGTGCACGGCGACGACGTCTGCCGCCGCCTGGTCGGCGAGGGCACGCTGAGCCGCATCCTCATGCTCACCGCCTCCGGCACGGTGGACGACCGCGTCCAGGGCCTGGGCCTGGGCGCGGACGACTACCTCCCCAAGCCCTTCGCGTTCACCGAGCTCGTGGCCCGGGTCCACGCGCTGGGCCGGCGCGCCCAGCGGCCGCTGCCGCCGGTCCTGCGCCGGACCGATGTGGAGCTGGACCCAGGCCGAGGGCGGGCCACGCGGGGCGGGCGGGCGCTCGACCTGACCCGCAAGGAGCTGGCGGTCCTCCGCGTCCTGCTGGCTGCGGACGGCGCCGTCGTCAGCGCCGAGGAACTCCTGGAGCGGGCCTGGGACGAGAATGCGGACCCCTTCACCAACACCGTGCGGGTGACGCTCAGCAACCTTCGGCGCAAGCTGGGGCAGCCGCCGCTGATCGAGACCGTCACCGGCGTGGGCTACGTCATCCGGTGAGCCGGCGGCTGCGCGCCCTGGTCCGGCCCACCATCCGGACCCGCCTGGCGCTCGTCTACGGCGGCGTCTTCTTCGCCGCGGGCCTCTGCCTGATGGCCGTGTCGTACGGCATCGTCGACCACAGCCTCAGCCCCTCGGCGACCGGGGGCGCCGTGGCCAGGTTCGTCGCGTACGCGCCGGCGGGTGTGATCCCGACCCCGCCGCCGGCCAAAACCGGGGTCCAGGTCGGCCCGCCACCCGGCCTGAGCGCGCCAGGGTCGCTGAGCGCGCCAGGGCCGCTCGGTGAGCCCGGGCCGATGGGCGAGCCGGTCATGGCGACCGCTCCTGTGAGCCCTGCCACGTCGGGCGCCGTGAGGGGCGGCCTGCAGCTGCTGATCACCGACGTCCGCGTGGCGACGCTGCGGAGCCTGCTGTGGACCTGGGCGGCGATGATCGGCCTGATGGCCGGCGCCGCCGGCGCCTTCGGCTGGCTGCTCTCCGCGCGGATGCTCCGGCCGCTGCGCGAGATCACGGGCACCGCCCGCCGCCTGTCGGTTGCCAACCTCCACGAACGGATCCGGCTCGATGGCCCGCAGGACGAGCTCACCGAGCTGGCCGACACATTCGACGGCATGCTCGGCCGGCTGGAGGCCGCCTTCGCCAGCCAGCGCCGCTTCGCCGCCAGCGCCTCCCACGAGCTGCGGACGCCGCTCGCGATCATGCGGGCGCAGGTCGACGTGGCGCTGAGCGACCCCGGGGTGGACCGCGCCGAGCTGCTTCACGCTTCGCGCGCGGTGCGCGACGCCGTCGACCGCTGCGAGCGTCTGCTGGACGGCCTGCTCGTCCTGGCCCGCAGCGACCGGGGCCTGGACGCGGCCGACACGGTGGACCTCGCGGAGTCGGCTGCGCGGGCGCTGCAGCTGGTGACGGCGGCGGCCGCCGAGCGGGGAATCGAGCTGCGCTCGGAGCTGGCCTCCGCCTCGGTGAGCGGCGACCCGGCACTGCTGGACCGCATGGTCGGGAACCTGGTGGAGAACGCGGTGGCCTACAACCTGTCCCCGGGCTGGGTCGAGGTGACGACCGGGAACGGGGGCCGCCGGGCCCGGGTGCGCGTGGCGAACAGCGGTCCAAACGTGCCGCCGGGCCAGGTCGCGTCTCTCTTCGAGCCCTTCCGGCGGCTCTCTGCCGAGCGCACTGGCTCTGGCCGGGGCGCCGGTCTCGGGCTGTCGATCGTCCGCTCGGTGGCCCGAGCGCACGGCGGCGACGCCACCGTGGTCGCCCGCCTGGCCGGCGGACTGACGGTGGAGGTCGACCTGCCGGGCCGGCCGGCGACCGACTGAATCGGCCCCCCGTCTGGGGGAAGGCGAGCCAACAGAGCGGGTTCAGGTTTACGCCCGCTTTATGCGCAGCCCGGCAGGCTGGCGCCATGCAGATCGTCATCCGCCCAATGGTGCGGGCGGTGGCCGTGCTGGCCCTGGTGCCGGTCCTGGCCAGCGCCTGTGTGGGCAACCCGTTCGCACCCAGGAGCACCTCCAATCAGAACACCGAGCAGATGCGGCTGGAGTGGGCGCAGTGCATGCGCCAGCACGGCGTGAACGTGTCCGACCCCAACCAGTCCGGTGGCGTCACCGTCCAGGGCGGCCAGTCGACCCCGGACGCCAGCGGGCAGCCGCCCCCGGGCGGCGACCAGCAGCTCCAGGCGGCCATGAACGCCTGCCGGCGGTACGCACCGAACGGCGGGACCGGCTCCGGCCAGCCGGACCCCAGGATGCTGGACGCGGCGACCAAGTTCGCCCAGTGCATGCGCGAGCACGGGATCCCGGTGCAGGACCCTCAGTCCAGCGGCGGCGGCGTGAGGATCAGCGCCAGCGGACCCGATTCGGTCGATCCCAACTCCGACCAGTTCCAGCAGGCCCAGCAGGCCTGCCAGCACTACCTGGGCCAGCTCAAGCCCGGCTCCAGGCTTTCCACCACGTCCTGAGCCGCCCGTGAACCGCACGCGCACTGCACTCGTCGCCACGGCGGCCCTGGTCGCCGGGGCCGCCGCCGCGGCGGGATGGCTCAGCGTCGCGTCCCGGAAGGCCGCCCCGCCGGCGACCCTCGACGCCACCGTCACCCGGGCCACCGTGACCCGGCAGACGCTGCTGGACCAGTTCCAGGTTAACGGCACGATCGGCTACGCCGGCGGCTATGCCGTGGTCAACCAGTTCGCTCCGCCGCCCTCCGCAGCCACCCTCGCCCAGGCCCAGCACGGCCTGGACGCGGCCGAGCAGGCGCTCGCCGACACGCAGGCCTCCATCGACTTCACGAACCAGCAGGATGCCGCGGCCGTTGCGGCGGACCAGGCGCAGCTGGCGCAGGACCAGCAGCGGCTGGCGGACGCGCAGGCCAGGTCGGCGGCGGACCACTGCGGACCCCAGCCTCCCAGCTCCGCCTGCCAGTCGGACGCCTCCGTCATCCAGTCGGCGACCCAGGCAGTGGCCACCGACCAGCACCAGCTCGCCCAGGACCAGACGAAGCAGCAGGGCGACCAGGTCGCCAACCAGACGAAGCTGCACAGCGCGCAGCAGCAGGTGACCAGCGCCCAGGACCAGTACAACCAGAAGGTGCAGCCGGGCGCCGGCGGCAGCGGCGCCGGCGGCGGCGTGTACACGGCGCTCCCCGCCGTCGGCCAGACCGTGAGCCGCGGCCAGATCCTGTACTCGGTGAGCGGCCGGCCCATCCCGCTCTTCTATGGCTCCACGCCGCTGGCCCGCCAGCTCGGCCTCGGCTCCAGCGGCGAGGATGTGCGGGAGCTGGAGGACAACCTGATCGCCCTTGGCTTGGGGAGCGGTCTGGCCGCAAACGGGAGCTTCACGCAGGCGGACGCGGCCGCCGTCAGGCGGTGGCAGGCCGCCCTCGGCGTCGCCCAGACGGGCATCGTCGAACCGGGTGAGGTTGCGTTTCTGCCGGGGCCGCTGCGGGTCTCGCAGGTCAGGGTGATCACCGGCGCCGCAGCCCAGTCGGGGCAGGAGATCATCGACGGCACGTCGCCGGACCACGTCGTGACCGTCAGCCTCGACGCGCGGCAGCAGGCGCTGGTGCAGGTCGGGGCGAGCGTCGACGTCATCCTGCCAAACGGAACCCGGGTCCACGGCACCATCGCCGACGTTGGCACCGTGGCGACGACCAGCGGGTCTGGCGCCAACCAGCAGACGACGATCCCCCTCACCATCAGGCTGGTCGACAGCACGGCGGCCGGCAGGCTGGACGGGGCGAGCGTCATCGTGAACGTGACGAAGGCGTCGCACCCCAACGTCCTGACCGTGCCGGTCACGGCGCTGCTGGCGCTGGCCTCCGGCGGCTACGCCATCGAGACCGCGGACGGCAGGCACCGGCGCATCCCGGTGCAGACCGGCATCTACTCCAACGGCCTGGTCGAGGTGTCGGGGCCCGGCGTCGTGGAGGGCCTGCACGTGCTGGCGCCGTCCGTATGACCATCGTCGAGCTGGTGGACGTCGTCAAGCGCTATCCGGGGGATCCCCCGGTCCAGGCGCTGCGGGGGGTCAGCCTGACGGTCCGGGAAGGGGAGCTGCTGGCTATTGTCGGCCGCTCCGGCTCGGGCAAGTCAACGCTGCTGCACGTGATGGGCACGCTGGACACGGCCGACGAGGGGACGGTCCGCGTGGCGGGCCACGACATCTCAGCGCTGGGCGACCGCCAGCTCTCGGCGGTGCGCGCGCGCAGCGTGGGATTCGTGTTCCAGCAGTTCTTCCTGCTGGACGGGATGACAGTCCTGGACAACGCGGCCGACGGGCTGCTGTACAGCGGGCTCCCCTTGCCCGAGCGGCGGGCGGCGGCCCGGCGGGCGCTCGAGCGCGTCGGTCTCGGCCACCGGCTGTACCACCGGCCGGCGCAGCTCTCCGGGGGCGAGCGCCAGCGGGTCGCGATCGCCCGGGCGGTGGTGCACCAGCCGGCGCTGGTGCTTGCCGACGAGCCGACCGGCAACCTCGACGTGGCCTCCGGTGCCGCGCTCCTCCGGCTCCTGCACGAGCTGCACCAGGACGGAACGACCATCGCGGTGGTCACGCATGACCGCGAGATCGCCGCGGCGGCGCCCCGCCAGGTCGAGATCGAGGACGGTCGCATCGTGCGCGACACGGGCGCGGCCTGGTGATGCGGCGCGCCCCCGCGGCTCCCAGCCGCGTTCACCTCACCGAGCTGTTCCGGCTGGGCTCGATGGGGCTGCGAACGCGCCGCCTCCGGGCCTCCCTCTCGGCGCTGGGCATCGCGATCGGCATCGCGGCCATGGTGGCGGTGCTCGGCGTCTCGGCGTCGTCGCGCGCCGACCTCCTGGCCCAGCTCGACCAGCTCGGCACCAACCTGCTGACGGTCACCCCGGGCAACACCTTCTTCGGCGAGTCGGCCCAGCTGCCCAGCGCGTCCTCGGCGGCGATCGGGCGCGTGTCGTCGGTGCAGGCCGTCTCGGCGACCGGCCAGGTGCAGGGCGCGACCGTGCGGCGCACGGACCAGGTCACACTGGCCGACACGTCCGGCATCGCGGTGCGCTGGACCGACATGGCCCTGCTGCAGACGCTGGGCGGCTCCGTCTACCGCGGCCAGTGGCTGAACAACGCGACCGCCCACTACCCGGCGGTCGTGCTGGGCTGGGTCGCCGCCCAGCGGCTCGGCGTGGTGGACCTGGACCAGCCGACGCAGGTGTACCTGGGCAACCGCTGGTTCGCCGTCACCGGCGTGCTGCAGACGCTGCCGCTGGCCCCCGAGATCGACCGGTCGGCGCTGATCGGGCTTCCGGTCGCCGAGGACCAGTTCCTGGTCAGCAACTCGCCCGACACGGTCTACGTCCGGGCAGCGCCGGACCAGGTGCTGAGCACCCGGGCCCTCCTGCCGCGGGCGGCGGACCCCGAGCACCCCGAGCAGGTGAATGTCAGCCGCCCGTCGGACGCGCTGGCCGCCAGGGCAGCGGCGCAGGACGCGTTCACCTCGCTGTTCGTGGGCCTGGGCGCCGTGGCGCTGCTGGTCGGCGGCGTCGGGATCGCGAACGTTATGGTCATCTCGGTCCTGGAGCGGCGCTCGGAGATCGGCCTGCGGCGAGCGCTGGGTGCGACGCGAGCGCTGGTCGCCGGGCAGTTCCTCTCGGAGTCGCTGCTGCTCTCGCTGATGGGCGGCCTGGGCGGGGTGAGCCTGGGCGCGGCGGCGACGGCGGTCTACGCGGTGGTGCAGGGCCTGCCGGCGGTGGTGCCACCCGTGGCGGCGGCCGGCGGCCCGGCCGCGGCCCTGGTCGTGGGCGCGGTCGCGGGCCTCTACCCGGCCAGTCGCGCAGCCCGCCTGTCCCCGACCGAGGCCCTGCGGACCGTGTAGCAGCGCGTCCGCTCCCCCGCTCCCGCCGGAGCGCGAGACCGGAGGGTCCCTACTCGGCGTCGAAGCGTGACAGGCCCGAGGCGAGCAGGTCGAAGACCCGCTTCGCGATCTCGACGCGCCGGCCGGGCTGTTCCAGGGCCGCCGCGGCCGCGACCCGGATCGCCCCCGTCAGCGCAGCCGCCGGGCGCCCGAGCTCGCGCTGGCCGACTGGCGTGATCACCTGAGTGGCGCCCTCACCCGCCGCTCGCTGGTCCTGGCCAGCCTCCTCCTCGGCGCGGCTCTCCTGCTCGCCATGCTGCCCTGGCCCACGCGCTTCGCCTTCGGTCAACTGCCCGGCTAGCCGGCGTCACAGGCCCTGGCTAGACTGTGTTAGCTATCGAAGCTAACATAGTTTCTCCATGACCCTCGGCCAGCGCATTCGCGCTCGCAGGACGGAGCTCGGAATCACGCTGCGGGAGTTCGCCCGCCGTGTCGAGGTCAGCGCGCCGTACCTCACCGACCTCGAGGCGGGACGCCGCCACCCCAGCCCGGAGGTCCTCCACCGCATCGCGGACGCTCTCGCGCTGCCCGCGTCTGAGCTGGAGGCGCTCGACACTCGCCTCAGCCCGGAGGTCCGGCGCTGGGTGGAGAGCGAGCCGGAGGTGGCCCGTCTGCTCCGCACGCTCCAGACGTCGCCGCGCAAGCGGCGCGCGGAGATGCTCCGGCGCCTGCGCCGGATGGTCGACGAGGAGCCGCGATGAGGGAGGCCCGCGACCGCGGCGGCCGGCTGCCGTACCGCCTCTGGTACGAGGAGTCGGAGATCGAGGAGATCGCAGCCCGCGAGCTGGCCCTGGCCGGCCACCCGACGCTGCCCGGCCGGCCGGCGACCGACGTCGACGCCTTCCTCGAGCTGCACCTGGGCGTCGTCCCCGAGTACACCTGGCTGCCGCGAGGCGTGCTGGGCGCCACCGAGTTCACCGCCCGCGGCGAGGTGCGGCTCCAGGTGTCCGCTGAGCTGAGCTACCGGGCGGACCGGGGCGGAGCGGCCGAGAAGCTGCTCCGGTCGACGCTGGCGCACGAGGCGGCCCACCTCCTGCTCCACCGGGTCCTGTTCCTGAAGGAGTCGGCCGACCTCTTCGGCGGCCTCGCCTCGCGCAGCGAGCTGTGCCGGTCCGTTGGGGTGCCGCGGACCGGCTACCAGGGCGAGTGGTGGGAGTGGCAGGCGAACCGCGGCATGTCGGCGCTGCTCCTCCCGCGCGACGAGCTCACGGCCTGGCTGGCGGACCGCGAGCGGGCCGCGCCGGGCGAGCGGGTGACCGCGCGACGCGAGGCGGCCGCGGCGGACTTCGGCGTCGCCGCCGAGGCCGTGAGACGCCGGCTCGGGCAGCTCGGCGCCCTCGGTGCGAGCCGGTGAGGCTCTACTGGGCGCTGGCATGTCTCGGCTTCCGGCGCCACGCCGCGTATCGCGGCGCCACGGTCGCCGGCGTCTTCACCAACACCGTGTGGGGGTTCATGATCGCGTACGTCAACCTGGCGCTGTTCAGCTCGCAAGCCCGAGTGGCAGGCTACGACGCGTCCGACGCGCTCACCTACGTGTGGCTGACGCAGGGCATGCTGATGACGGTCGCCGTCTGGTACTGGGTGGACATCGCCCAGCGGGTCCGGACCGGTGACGTGGCCACGGACTTCCAGCGGCCCGTGGACTTCCAGGGCTACTGGCTGGCGCAGGACCTCGGCCGGGCCGCGTACCACGCGCTCTTCCGCGGCATCCCGCCCGTCCTGTTCGCCTCGCTGGTGTTCCGCCTTCGGTTCCCCTCGCACCCGGTGACCTGGCTCTGGTTCCTGCTCAGCCTCTGCGCTGCGGTCTGCGTCAGCTTCTCCCTCCGCTTCCTCGTCAACCTGAGCGCGTTCTGGATCCACGACCACCGCGGCGTCATCTCGATCACCTCGTTCGCGTTCCCGTTCCTGTCCGGGCTGTACGGCATCCCGCTCGCCTTCCTCCCCCCCGCCGTCTTCAGGGTGCTCGCCGTGCTGCCCTTCGCGAGCATGGGCCAGGCGCCGATGTCCGTGTTCCTCGAGCGGCCCGGCACGGCCGGCACCATGCTGCTCCAGGTCTTCTGGGCGGCGGCGCTTCTGGCGCTGGGCAGGCTGGTGCTGCGGGCGGCCGAGCGCCGCCTGGTGATCCAGGGTGGCTAGCACCGCCGCTCGGCCGCACCTGTGGCTGCTCCGGGCGAGCCTGCGGGCGCAGGTCGCCTATCGCCTGTCGTTCGCGCTGCTCACGGTGACTGCCGCGCTGGCGACGTTCATGGACTTCCTGGTGATCGGGGCAATCTTCACCCACCTCCCCCGCCTCGCCGGCTGGTCGCTGCCCGAGATCGGGCTGCTCTACGGCATCGCCGGCGTGGCATTCGGG
>DATFRD010000444.1:0-11118 GCA_035263645.1 Candidatus Dormiibacterota bacterium
GCAGAGCGTTGTCGGCGATCGTCTCGCGGCGGAGCGCGGGTCGCCGGAGGCGCGGGTCGCCCCCCGGCGGCCGGGGCGGCCACGTCAGGGGATGGCTCAGCGAGATGACCTGCCCCCGGCGCACCAGCCCGGCGGCCCGGACGACCTTGGCGGCCGTGATCCGGCTGAGCGCGCCCCGCCGGTCGGGCCTGGACCCGGCCATCTCCCTCAGCCGGCCGCGTCGGGCTGGCCGTGGCCTCGCCCCGGCGTGAGGCTCCCGGCGGCGTCGCGCACGACGGCGCCCAGGTCCGCGACCGGGACCGACTCGAACCGGGAGAGGGGGCCGCAGACGCTGAGGCTGCCGGCCACGCGACCGTCGCGGTCCCGGAACGGGGCGGCGACGGCCGCCGCCCAGGCGTCCCGCTCGCCGCGGCTCACCGCGTAGCCCAGCGCGCGGACGCGCTCCAGCTGGGCGCGCAGCACTGCCACGTCCGTGATCGTGCAGGCGGTCAGCGGCGCCAGCGGCACCGAGCGCAGGTACTCGTCCAGCTCGGGCTCGGGCAGGTGGGCCAGGATGGCCCGGCCCGAGGCCCCCGCGTACAGCGGGCACCGCAGGCCGACCTCGACCGTCATCCGGACGTCCTGCGGGCTCTCAACCTGGGCAGCGTAGAAGCGCTCGCGACCGGCCAGCAGGCTGAGCGTGGTGGTCTCCCCGGTCCGCGTCGTGACCTGCCGCATGATGGGCAGCGCCGCCGACCGGATGTCGCCGTGGTCCAGGGCGGCGAGCCCGAGGTCCACGGCGCGCATCCCCAGCCGGTACTTGGCCGTCGCCGGGTCCTGGCGGACGAGGCCGGTCCGGCAGAGGGCGATGAGCGTCCGGTGCACGGCGGACTTCGGTATGGACAGCCGGCGCGCTATGTCGGCCACCCCCAGCACCGGCTCGCCCGCCGTGAACACCAGGAGGATGTTGGAGACGCGCTCGGCGGATTCCATGAGGCGGTTCGGAGGTCAGGTTAGCACCGACGCCGACCGCCTGGAACGACAGCCTCCCCAGGTTCCAGCTCGCAGAACGCACGTCCAGTACGCTTCTTTTTCCTGTAGAGTTGGGACGAGTTGGTACAACCGTTCCAGCCCGCAGAACAGCCCCCGAAGGCGGGGCGCCAGGAGTAGGAGAGAGCAGGTGAGGGAGGGAGCGATTCGTCGCCTCGGCATCTCAGCGCTGTCGCTGGTCGCCGTGGTCGCCGCCGCCTGCGGCGGGAGCGCGAGCACCACCCAGTCCGCCTCGGGCGGTCCGCCCATCAGGCTGGGCATGATCGACACCCTGTCGGGGCCGACGGCCGGCGTGGGGACGGACGGTCAGAAAGGCGCCAGCGTGGCCGTTGACGAGATCAACAAGGCCGGCGGGATCCTGGGCGGCCGCAAGTTCGAGATCGTGCCCGAGGACGAGCAGCTGAGCCCGACGGCCAGCGTCAAAGCCGTCCGCGACCTGAACTCGCAGGGCGTGAACCTCCTGTTCGGGTTCACCTCCAGCTCGGACGCCCTGGCCGCCGTTCCGGTCGCCAGGCAGCTCGGCATGTCCATCGTGGCATCCCACGCCTCGGCGACGCCGCTCCGGACCACCCAGTTCGTGCCGAACTTCGCCGCGGTCGCCAACTCCGACTACCTTTCCGCGAACGCCAGCCCGGACTTCCTGCGCAAGGAGTTCCCGCAGATCCACACCTGGAACGTCTTCTCGTACGACTACCTGACCGGGCACGAGGGCTGGAACCTCTTCAAGTCCAAGATGAAGGACCGCGACTCGCAGTTCACGGTCGGCAAGGAGATCTTCATCCCCCAGACCGCGACCGACCTGACCCCCTACATCACCTCCATGCTGAGCGGCCTGGCCTCGGATTCGGGCAGCACGCAGGGCGTCTACATCTTCCTGTTCGGCGCCGGCGAGGTGAATCTGTTCAAGCAGGGGGCTCCCTACGGCCTGGGGCAGCGGTTCAAGGTCATCCTGACCTCGGGCGGCGGCTACGAGGCGCTCGCCAACACGCTGAAGACGGACACGCCGAGCAGCTGGGTCGGCTACGACTACTCGTACAAGGGCTTCAACAACGCGATGAACAGGCAGTTCATCAAGGACTTCGACGCCGCCAACGGGGGCACTCCGCCGGACACCTGGGCGGAGCAGTCCTACTCTGCCGTGTACATGTACAAGGCGGCGATCGAGAAGGCGAAGAGCGACGACCCGGCCAAGGTGATCGCCACGTTTGGCGGGCTCTCCTATGACACCCCCATGGGCACGATCAAGCTCGACCAGAAGACCCACCAGGCCTTCGTGCCCTTGACGTTCACGCACTTCGAGGCCGATCCCACGTCGGCCCAGGGCTGGAAGGAGTCGGACGCCGTCGTCATCTGGCCTCCCGCCTCGGCTGCCGTCCCGCCACAGTCCTGAGCAGGATTCGCACCGCCAGCAGCGGCCCGATCCGCGGAGATGACCGGCCGATGACGGCATGAGCGCGATCGTCCTGCCGCTGGTCAACGGCGTCGCCTTCGCGATGCTGATGTTCATCGTGGCCAGCGGCCTGACGCTGATCTTCGGCGTGATGCGCGTGGTCAACTTCGCCCACGGCGGCTTCTTCGCGCTCGGCGCCTTCCTGACGTTCACGCTCGCCGCCGGCCGGCGGCTCCCCTTCGACGGGTTCGCGGCGGCGGCGGTCGGCGCCGCCGTGATCTGCGCCGTGCTCGGCATGGTCGCCGAGGTGGTGGTCTTCCGGCGGATCTACCACATGGCGCACTCGCAGGCGCTGCTGGCCACCTACGCGGTGCTGCTCATCCTGCAGGGCTCGCTGACGCTGCTGTGGGGCAACAATCCCCGCTCCCAGCCGCTGCCAACCGACTTCCAGCACGCGGTCGTCATCCTCGGGGTGCAGGCCGCGTCGTACAACGTGCTGCTGATCGGGCTGGGCGCCGCCGTCGGCCTCTACCTCTGGCTGCAGCTCACCCGGACCGCGGTCGGTCGGATGGTCCGGGCGGTCGCCGCCGACCGCACCATGAGCGCCAGCCTGGGGATCAACGTCGGGCTCGTCTTCACGGGGATGTTCGGGCTCGGGGTCTTCCTCGCCGGCCTCGGCGGGGCGCTCGCGTCGCCCCTGTTCCAGCTGGACTCGAGCCTGGCGAGCACGCTCGTGCTGGAGTCCTTCGCGGTGGTCCTGGTGGGCGGCCTGGGCAGCGTGGCCGGCGCCCTCGTGGCGGCGCTCATCCTGGGCCTCCTGAACAGCTTCCTCGTCGCGTTCGATCCCACCCTGGCCGATTTCAGCCTGTACCTCGTGATGGCCGGCGTGCTGCTGGTGCGGCCCACCGGGCTCCTGGGCGCAGCCGTGGTCGAGTCCCGGTAGTGGCCGCTCCCGGGAGCAGGAGCGCCGCGCCCGCCGCCATCCAGGTCGCGTCCACGATCGCGTCGAGGTCGGCCACCAGGCCCTGGCTCGGCGTGCTCGCCGTGCTGGCGGCCGCGTTCGTGGCCGGGGTCTACGTCCTCGGCAACACGTCCCAGCTCTACTTCTGGACGACCGTGGCCGAGACCATCCTGTTCGCCATGGCCGTGAACCTGCTCTTCGGCCAGACCGGCATGCTCTCCTTCGGGCAGGCCGCCTACTTCGGGATCGGCGCCTACGCCGTCGGCCTGCTGGCTCCGCGCCAGCCGAACCCGCTGGCCATGCTGGCCCTCAGCGCGCTGGCGGGCGGGGCCGCCTCGGTGATCGTCGGCCTCGTCACCCTCCGCACGACCGAGCTGGTCTTCGCCATGCTGACCCTGGCGTTCGGCATGGCGCTGTACTCGATCACCTTTCACGTCCAGGCGGTGGGCGGTGAGAACGGGATCGTCGGCATCATCCCGCCCAACCTGTTCTGGATCGTGCTGGGCGACCCGCACGCGCTCTGGGTGTTCACCGCGGCCGTCGTGGCGGCCGGGGTGGCGTTCCTGTGGATGGTGGCCAGCTCACCCTTCGGCCGCACGCTGAAGATGATCCGGGACGACCCGGCGCGCGCCGAGAACCTCGGCATCCCGGTCTTCCGCTACCGCCTGGCGGCGTTCACGATGAGCGGCGCGATGTGCGGGCTGGCCGGCGCGCTCTACGCGTACGTGCAGGACGTGGCCTCGCCGGACGCGTTCTTCTGGACGACCTCGGGCACCCCCGTGATCGTCTCCCTGCTCGGCGGCGCCGGGTTCTTCTTCGGCCCCGCCGTGGGCTCGATCGTCTACGTGTTCGCCACCGACACCCTGTCCCAGGCCACCCCGGCCTGGATCTTCTGGGTCGGCCTCGGGTTCCTGGTGGTCGTCCTGGCGGCCCCGGACGGCATCCTGGGCGGGTTGCACCGGGTCTGGCGGCGCTACCGGCGCCGGGCCGGAGCCGCCACGTGAGCGGCAACGACGGCGCCGCCGAGCCGCTGCTCCTGGCCCGGACCGTCACGAAGAGCTTCAGCGGCTTCCTGGCCCTGCGCGACACGACGCTGGCGGTGCCCGCGGGCAGCATCTGCGCGCTCATCGGCCCGAACGGCGCGGGCAAGTCGACGCTCTTCGGGGTCATCGCCGGCTCGGTGCGGCCGACGGCCGGCCGCGTCCGCTTCGCCGGCCGGGACGTGACCGGGATGCCGACGTGGAAGCGGGCCCGGATGGGCATGTCCCGGGCGTTCCAGGTCGCGCGCTTCTTCCCCAGCTTCACGGTGGCGGAGAACATCCGCGGCGCGGTGCTCGCCCAGCGCCGCGAGTCGTGGCAGTTCTTCCGGTCCGAGCGCTCGGCGGCGGTGGCGGCGGACGTCGAGGCGAGCCTGGCGGGGGCCGGCCTGGAGCACCTGCGAGACGTCCTGGCCGCGCATCTCTCCCAGGGCGACCGCAAGCGCCTCGAGCTGACCATGGCCACCGCCCTGCGGCCCAAGCTGCTCCTCCTGGACGAGCCGACCGCCGGCATGTCCCCGTCGGAGACGGCGGCGACCATCGACCTCATCCGCTGGCTGTGGCGGGAGCGGGGGTGCACGGTGCTGCTGACCGAGCACGACATGTCGGTCGTCTTCGACCTCGCCCAGCGGATCACCGTGCTCAACCTGGGCCAGGTCATCGCCGAAGGACCGCCCGACCAGATCGGTCGCGACCAGCGCGTCATCGACGCCTACCTCGGGGAGCCGGCCGCGAGTTGAGCGCCCCGCTGCTGAGGATCGAGAACCTGACCGCGCACTACGGGACGGCGCAGATCCTCTTCGGCCTCTCGCTGGAGGTGCCGGAGGGCGGGATCGTGGCCCTGCTGGGCCGCAACGGAGCCGGGAAGACCACGACGCTGAAGAGCATCATGCGGATCGAGGCCCGGTCGACCGGCACGGTGGAGTTCGATGGCCGCGACCTGTCCCGGCTCCGAACCGACCAGATCGCCAGGGCCGGCGTCGGGTACGTGCCGGGCGACCGGCGCATCCTCGCGGACATGACCGTGCGCGAGAACCTGGAGCTCGGGCGCTACATTGCCTCCCCGGACCGGCCTCCGGCCAGCCTGGACCGGATCCTCTCCTTCTTCCCGCTCCTGGGCGGGATCCTGTCCCGCCGGGGAGGCTACCTGAGCGGGGGCGAGCAGCAGATGCTGACCATCGCCCGCTGCCTGATCGGCAGCCCCCGGCTGATGCTGCTTGACGAGCCCTCCGAGGGCCTGGCGCCGAAGGTCGTCCAGGACCTCGCGGCGATCCTGCGCCGCGTCCACCACGAGCTCCGGACCAGCATCCTCCTCACCGAGCAGAACACCGCGCTGGCGCTGTCGATGGCCGACCAGGTCGGCCTGATCGACACCGGCCGGCTCGTCTTCTGGGGACCGCGCGAGCGCCTGGCCGGCCGGCCGGACCTGATGGAGGAGTACCTGGGCGTCCGGCGCAGCGGGTGACCGGTAGGACGCCCCTCCCCCCTCGCGGGGGAGGTTGGGTGGGGGGGAGCAATCAGGCTCAGCCACTGAGCAATTGATGCCCGAGCCGGCTAGGTCCCGACTGTCCCCCCTCCGGCCCTGGCGGGCCACCTCCCCCGCAAGGGGGGAGGGACTTCGACGTGCTCAGGCGAAGGTGACGTCCGCGTCCAGCGGGAAGATCGGCCGCCTCACCCGCCGGTACGGCAGCTTCGCGAAGTTGCTCGTGGCCCAGCCGTCGCCGTCGACGACGACCACGTCCGCCACGATGTCCGCGTAGGCCCTGGGGCCGAAGATCTGCGACTTCACGACCACCACGGCCTTGCTGGCGGGGTCGATCCCCACGCTGGTCAGGACCGCCGGGTCGAAGGCGCCGCTGGGGCGCTCGGTGACCACGACCTCCACCCCGTCCACGGCCAGGACCGCCGTCCGGCCCAGGTTGCCCCACGCCCCCGTCCAGAGCGGGCCGCTGTTGCGGTAGCGGCCGTCGGACAGCGTCCGGACGCGGCCGGTCACCCGCAGCGGCCGGCTGTGGGCCGGGTCCACCCGGCCGCCCAGCTCGAGGTCGACCCGGCTGCCGACCCCGCCCGCGATGCAGGCGGCGACGGCCTCGGCATCGCACACCGTCGCGTACGCGGCGCCCTTCACCCCCCGCTCCAGCAGGCGGCCCAGCAGCACGGTGGAGTCCCCGGCCCCGCCGGCTCCGGGGTTGTCGGCCGCGTCACAGATCAGCAGGGGGCGCGGTCCGGCGTGGGCGGCGGCCCGCTCCACCGCCTCGCCGACCGGCGTGAGCGGGAACCGGAACCCGTCGCGCAAGCCGAACCAGCCGCGCGCCAGGCCCGCGGCCACCTGCCCGGCCAGCGCGCGGTCGCGGTCGGCGACCACGATCACCGAGGTGCCCGCCTCCGGCACGTCGCACCAGGCGAAGCCCGCGACCATGGACACCGCCAGGACCCCGGGCTCCCGGCCGGCCTGCCGGGCCAGCTCCAGCGCGTCACTCATCGGCGGGCGCAGCGTGTCCTGGGCCTCGGGCTGGAGGAGCATCGGCGGCCTCGCCAGGCCCATCACCGGCTCGACCTCGCCCCGCACGGCGCGCAGCACGAGGTCCGCGACACGGCCGCCGACCTCCCGCTTGTCCCAGTGCGGCGGGAACGTCTGGTAGGCCAGCATGACGTCGGCCGCTGCCACCATCCGCTCGGTCACGTTGGCGTGCATGTCGAGAGCGACGCCGAGCCGGCAGCCGGCCGGCAGCGTGTCCCTGACCGCGGCCAGCAGGTGGCCGTCGGCGTCCTCCAGGTCCTCCCGGTCGGCGACCATCCCGCCGCCCAGCGAGAGCAGGCAGGCGTCGAGATGGCCGGCGGCGGCCAGCCGGCCCGTGAGCTCGTCGCCCAGGCGCTCCAGGGCGGCGACCGTGAGGCGGCCGGCGCCGGCCGGCGGCGCCGAGGAGACCAGCGGGACCCACTCGACCGCGGCCCGGTCGGACAGGCCCAGGAAGCCGGGGACAGCCGTCTCCAGGCTAGCCGCGCGGGCGATGACCTCGTCGCCCCTCAGGAACGGGCTGGCCTGGAGGTCGGGCCAGTCGATCCGGCGGGAGGAGAACGTGTTGGCCTCGTGGACGACGGAACCGATCGCGACGCGCAGCATCGAGGACTCCGGGCGTTCCACCATTGAGAACGCAAGAGGGAGATCGTTACGCTGAGTGGGAGGGTATGCGCTACCCTTCGACCATGTCAAGGTCGCCGGAGGTGCCCCCGGCCGAGGACTACGGGCCCAGCAACTGGGGCCGCTGGGGACCGGACGACCAGCGCGGGACGCTCAACCTCATCGGGCCGGGCCACGTGCTAGCGGCCGCTCGCCTGGTGCGCAGGGGCGTGGTGGTGACGCTGGGCGCGCCGCTCGGCCCGGACGGCCCGATCGCCCCTCAGAGGGACCGCACCTGGCACACGGTGAGGTACCGCCACGGCCCGCTGACCGGGGTCGCAGAGGACGTGCTCACGGTCAACTCGCACGCCGGCACGCACATCGACGCGCTCTCCCACGCCCTGCTCGACCGCCGGATGTACAACGGCTTCGAGGTCTCCGAGCACGTCGCCTCGGCCGGCATCACCCGCAACGCGATCACCAGCGTCGGTGCGATCGTCGCCCGCGGCGTGCTGCTCGACCTGGCGGGCTCTCGCGGCGTCGACCACCTGGGCCTGGGCGAGGTGATCGGGCCGGCGGACCTGGACGACTGCGCGCGCCACCACGGCGTCGCCCTGGGCGAGGGCGACGTGTGCCTGGTGCGCACGGGCTGGTACCGGATCTTCGAGAGCGACCGGGCGCTGTTCGACGAGGGCGAGCCCGGCCTCTCCTACCGCTGCGCCGAGTGGTTCCACCGGCTCGGCCTGGTCGCGATCGGCGCCGACACGTGCGCGGTCGACGTGCTGCCCGGCGAGCCCGGGGTCCGGCCCTACGGCCTCCACCCGCGGATCATCAACCAGCAGGGCGGCTACCTGATCGAGTACCTGGACCTGGAGGCGCTGGCGGCCGAGCGGACCTACGAGTTCCTGTTCGTGGCCAGCCCGCTCCGGATCACCGGCGCCGCGGGCAGCCCCGTGAACCCGGTCGCCATCCTGTGAGCGCCGGCCGGGCCCGCGTCATCGACATCGTCTTCAACCTCTACACGCCGAACGAGGTGGCGATCCGGGGCTCGTCGGTGGGCGGCGCCTTCCTGGACAGGGTCCGGGTGGGCAGCCGCCTGCAGCAGGGCCTCTCGGTCGAGGAGCAGGTCGCCATCATGGACGAGGCCGGCGTCGACGTGGCGCTGCTGCCCGCGATCAAGGCGGGCGACACCAGGCTGCGGGACTCCTGGGCCATACCGTACCGCCGCGTCGCCGAGGTCTGCGAGCAGCATCCCGACCGCTTCCGGGGCCTGGCCGGGGTCGACCCCACGCTGGGCATGGCCGGGCTGAGGGAGCTGGAGCTGGGCGTCCGCGAGCACGGCTTCGTCGGCGCGCACCTCTACCCCCACTGGTTCGAGATGGCGCCCGACCACGCCCGCTACTACCCGATCTACGCGAAGTGCTGCGAGCTCGACGTCCCGATCATGATGCAGGTCGGCCACTGCCTCAGCTACGGGACCTCGCGGACCCACCCCAACGTGGGCCGGCCGCAGGCTCTGGACGTGGTCGCCTGCGACTTCCCGGAGCTGAAGCTGATCGGCATCCACCTCGGCTACCCGTGGACCGACGAGATGATCTCGGTTGCCTACAAGCACGCGAACGTCTTCATCGGCTCCGACGCCTACGCCCCCCGGCACTGGCCGGCCGAGTTCCGGCGCTTCGCCGACTCGTGGGGCCAGGACAAGGTGCTGTTCGGCACCGACTTCCCGATCATCGACCCCCGGCGTGCGAGGCGGGAGATCGCCGAGCTCGGCCTCCGGCCCGAGCCGCTGGGGAAGCTCCTGGGCCTCAACGCGGAGCGGCTGTTCCGGCTCGGCGATGCGGGGTGACGCGGGCGACCCGGCTGGATTCGGGCTGACCGTCGGCTCGGCGTTCCTGGCGGCCGCGGCCCGGGTGCCCTCGCGGGTCGCGATCACCTTCGAGGGGCGCGACCTCACCTACAAGGAGGTGCGGCGCCGCTCCGGCCGGCTGGCGGCGGGCCTCCTGGGGTCGCTGGGCTGCCGGCACGGCGACCGGGTCGGCGTCCTGCTGCCCAACTGTCCGGAGTTCCTGCTCGCCGTCCTGGGGATCGCGAGGGCCGGGCTCGTCGCGGTCCCGCTGCCCGCCGCCGCGACCGCGCGCGAGGTGCGGCACCTCGTGGAGGACAGCGGCCTGAGGGTCCTGTTGACCGGCCCGGCCGCGGCGGACCGGCTGGGTGACGAGCTCCCGGACCTGGCTCGGGCCGGCGTCGCCTTCCGCGACGCCGGCGGTCTCGTCGAATCGGCCACGGGCAACGTCGCCGACCTGGGCCGGGAGGACGAGCCGTTCTTCATCGGCTACACCTCGGGGACGACCGGCCGGCCCAAGGGGGCGGTGGTGGGCCACCGCGCCCGCACGCTGCTGGCGCTGCTCCACGGCCAGGAATACGGCTGCTACACGCCGGGCGAGCACCATCTCATCGCGACGCCGATGTACCACGGCGCCGGCCTCAGCCGCGCCCTGGCGCCGCTGCTCTCCGGGGCCTCGCTCGACCTGCAGCCCGGCTTCGACCCCGAGCGCGTCGTCAGGGAGATCGCGGCCGGCCAGGTCACCGCGACGTTCATGGTGCCGGCGATGTTCGCCTCCATCCTCGACCTGCCTGCCGCAGTGCTGGACCTGGGGCCGGGCCGGCTGCGGACGGTCCTCTCCAACGCCTCGGCGCTGCCCGAGCACCTGAAGCTGCGGATCCTGGAGCGCTGGCCCGGCGTGCGGCTGTTCGAGATCTACGGCTCCACGGAGGCCGGCACCGTCACCTCCCTGCGCCCGGAGGACCAGCTCCGCAAGCAGCGCTGCGTCGGCCTGCCGCTGCCGCTGACCGAGCTCCGCATCGCCGGCGAGGACGGAGCGGACGCGGCGCCGGGCGAGGTCGGGGGGCTCCGGGTGCGGAGCCCGTTCCTCTTCTCCGGCTACCACGGCGACCGGCGCGCCACCGAGGAGGTCATGCGGGACGGCCACCTCACGACGGGTGACATCGCCCGGCTGGACGAGGAGGGCTACGTCTACATCGTGGGCCGGGTCTCCGACGTGGTCATCACGGGCGGCGTCAACGTCTACCCGCGCGAGGTGGAGGAGTACCTGGCCGAGCTGGCCGGGGTCCGCGAGGCGGTGGTGCTGGGCCTTGCCCACCCCCGCTGGGGCGAGGCCGTGCACGCGGTCATCGTCCCCCAGCCGGGCGGGCCCAGGCCGAGCGTGGACGCGCTCATCGCCCACTGCCGCCGCGGGCTGGCGCCGGCCAAGATCCCCAAGGGCTTCTCCTTCGAGGAGGCGCTCCCCCTGACCGCCTCGGGCAAGGTGGCCAGGAAGCAGCTGGCGGAGCGTCTGCAGCGATCGGCCATGGAGGGGGAGCGCCACGTGCGGCAGGCAGGGAGGATTGATGCGCGGATATGACGCGATGGCGGCGGCCGTGGCCGCGGAGGGCGTCGAGGTCGTGTTCGGCGTGCTGGGCGCCAGCAACGACCGGATGGTGCACGAGCTGGTGCACCGCCACGGCGTCCGGTTCGTGGCGGCCCGGCACGAGCAGGGGGCGGTCGGGATGGCCGACG
>DATFRD010000445.1:0-3787 GCA_035263645.1 Candidatus Dormiibacterota bacterium
CCTGGAGTGGGAGCCTGCCGAGCACTGCTGGAAAAACTCTAGGCTCCCCGCTCGCCATCCGTATCCCTCTCCAGGGGGATGGGCCTGCCCCCAGCGGACGGGCCCGGTGCGTCCCACCGAGGGGTGTGGACCGGCACCCCGATATCAAGCATGGAGGCCATGAAAAAGCTGCTTCTCGTCATCCTCGGCGCGGTCCTCCTGGGAGGGGGCGGTCTGGTGGCCCTTCGCGCCATCAACCCCGGTGGCGGCCGCGGCCACGCCGACTCCTCGCTCCCATCCCACCAGGCGGTAGTCGCGCGCGTCCACGCTCTGATGGACTGCATCCACGCCCACGGCGCCCCCGACGTCCCCTACCCCACATACGACAGCGAGGGCTATGTGACCTGGCCCGCCGGCGCCGACCAGCAGCTGCTGCCCGACTCGGTCATCCAGGCCTGCTCCAGCCTGTACAACCAGCTTCCGCAGCGGCCCCAGGACCACGGTCTCACCCAGGTCGACCTGGACCAGGACCGGTTGTTCGCCAGGTGCATGCGCGAGCAGGCCGGCTTCACGGACTGGCCCGACCCCCAGCCCGACGGCTCCTTTCCCCTGCCCCAGGACATCCTCCGGGAGGGCAAGTCCCCGCGGTTCCTGCAGGCGATCAACCAGACGTGCAACCGCTACTTCCCCGCGCGCGGGATCGTGACCGGCTGATGGCACTCAGGATCCGCATCACACTCCTCTCCTGCCTGACGCTGCTGGCCGGAGCCGCGTGCGCGACGGCCGCCTCAGGGGCGACCCTGGCCGTGCCCACGAGCACGGCCCTGGTCCAGCGCCAGGACATCGCCCAGCGCCAGTCGGTGCAGGGCACCATCACCTTCGCCGATCCCGACGGGATCCAGGCCCTCACCATCCCGCCCGAGGTCCTCACAGCCCTGCCCGCGCCGGGCACGGTCGTGGATCGGGGTCAGCAGCTCTACCGGGTCGGCGCCCAGCCGGTCGTCCTCATGCTCGGCAGCACGCCCGCCTGGCGCCGGATGGCCGAGGGCTGCAGCGGAGCCGACGTCAAGGAGCTGGAGGAGAACCTGATCGCGCTCGGCTTCGCCGGATCCGGTCTATCGGCCAACGGCGTCTTCGACCAGGCCGACGTGGCGGCAGTGCGGCGCTGGCAGGCCTCGCTGGGCGTGCCTCAGGATGGCACCGTTTCCCTGGGTGTAATCGAGTTCCTGCCCACGCCGGTGCGGGTCACGGCCGTCCACGCGCAGTTGGGCGCCCTTCCGCCGGCCGGTGGTGGCCAATCCGGCGGAGCGCTCCTGGATGTGACCTCGACGAAACAGGTGGTCACCGTGGACCTGGACACGGCCTACCTGGCCAGCGTCAAGGCCGGCAACCTGGTCTCGGTGCTCCTTCCGGACAACCGAACCCAGGCCCAGGGCACCGTGTCCAGCGTGGGATCGGTGGCGACGGTCGCCCCTGCGGCCCAGGGCGGAACGCCGCGGCCGACCGTCCCGGTCGTCATCGAGCTCGCCAACCCCGGGCTGGTCGCCAGCTATGACCAGGCTCCGGTCCGGGTCTCGATCACGACCCAGGTCCACCACGGCGTGCTGGTGGTTCCAGTGGTCGCCCTCGTCGCCCAGCCCAACGGCTCCTACGCGGTCCGGGTCCGGATGGGAGCGGGATATCGGAGCCTGACCGTGGTCCCGGGCATCTACAGCGACGGCGGGCTGGTCGAGGTGTCCGGCCAGGGGCTGAACGCGGGCGACCAGGTCGAGGTGCCGCAGCTGTGAGCGGGCCGGTGCTCGAACTGGCGAACGTCGTCAAGCGCTTTCCAGGCGATCCCCCGGTGGAATCGCTCCGAGGGGTGAGCCTGCGCGTGGACGCGGGCGAGCTGGTGGCAGTGATCGGCCCGTCGGGCTCGGGCAAGACCACGCTCCTTCACGTCATGGGCACCCTGGAGAAGCCGACGCAGGGCAGCGTCCAGGTGGCCGGGCAGGAGGCCTCGGGACTTTCCGACCGCGAGCTCTCGGGGCTGCGAGCCTGGCGGTTCGGATTCGTCTTTCAGCAGTTCCACCTGCTCGACGGCCTGAGCGCCCTCGACAACGTCGCCCACGGCCTCCTCTACCGGGGCCTGGCGGACAGCGAGCGGCGGCGCCTGGCCCGGGCCGCTCTCGACCGGGTGGGCATGTCGCACCGGCTCGCGCACCGGCCCGCTCAGCTCTCCGGAGGCGAGCGCCAGCGGGTGGCCATTGCCCGCGCCCTGGCCGGAAGGCCCGCCATCATCCTGGCCGACGAGCCGACCGGCAACCTGGACAGCACCGCCGGCGGCGCTGTCCTCGACCTGCTCCTCGACCTCAACCGGGAGGGATCCACCATCGTGGTCATCACACACAACCCGGAGCTGGCGGCGGCGCTGCCGCGGCGGCTCGAGATCCGGGACGGGAGGGTAGTGGCATGAATCCGTCTCGCCTGCGGCCGGCTGACCTGCCCATGCTTGCCTTCTTCGGCCTCTCATCGCGCCGCCTGCGCGGGCTGCTGGCCGCCCTGGGGATCGCCATCGGCATCGGGTCGATGGTCGGCGTGCTCGGCATCACCCAGTCCAGCGAGGCCGATCTCCAGGGTCGCCTCCAACAGCTGGGCACCAACCTCCTCACCATCCAGAGAGGAAGTGGTGTCCGGGGGGCCGAGCAGCCGCTCCCCACCACTGCTGCCGCCAGCGCCGGCATGGTGACCGGCGTGGAGGCCGTCTCCTCGACGGCTGTCCTGCAGCGCGTCAACGTGTTCCGGAGCGACCTGGTCCCGACCTATCAGACCGGAGGCCTGGAGGTGCGGGCGGCTGACCCCCAGCTGCTCCCCGCCCTCCGAGGCCAGCTCCTGACGGGCACGTTCCTGAGCGCGGCCAGCTCTCAGTTCCCGGTCACGGTGCTCGGATACGACGCGGCCAGGGTGCTCGGCATCGACGACGTCTCGAGTCAGCCGGAGGTCTGGCTGGGCGGACGCGAGTTCGCCGTGATCGGCGTGCTGGCCCCGTTCCCGCTGGCGCCGGAGATCGACCATGACGCGCTCGTGGGGCTGCCCGAGGCCGCCTCGACGCTCGGCTATGACGGCCATCCGACCCGCGTCTATGTCCGAGCCCAGGTCGACCAGGTCACTGCCGTGGCGGCCGTCCTGCCCCGGACGGTCTTCCCCCAGCAGCCCGACCAGGTCGCGATCAGCCGGCCCTCGGACGCACTCGCGGCGCAGCTCCAGGTCCGGGCCTCCGGCACCGACCTCTTCCTGGGGCTGGGCGCGGTGGCGCTCCTGGTAGCCGGCGTGGGCATCGCCAACATCATGTTCGTCTCCGTCCACGAACGGCGCCAGGAGATCGGCCTCCGCCGCGCGCTCGGGGCCACCCGCGCGCACGTGGCCACGCAGTTCCTGGCCGAGTCGGTCGTGCTGGCCACGCTCGGAGGCGGCGTGGGCGTGGCCCTGGGGACGCTGGCGACGGTGGTCTGGGCCACCTACCAGTCCTGGCAGGTGATGGTGCCCGAGATCAGCGTCGGCGCCGGGCTGGTCGGGGCGGCCCTGATCGGCGGGTTGGCCGGGCTGTACCCGGCCCTCCGAGCCGCCGCCACCACGCCCACCGAAGCGCTCCGCACTATTTGATGTCGGCAGGGCCTGGCTCGAGGACACAGTTCACGAGCCATGTCCTGCGACGCTACCGTTCCGCTCGGGACGGAATGGATCAGCGTGACCGGCGCTCCGCGTACATCTCAGGGCCACCATGCCCAGGGCTACAGTCGCCGTACCCGCAAGGTCACGCGATGTCCTG
>DATFRD010000446.1:0-16891 GCA_035263645.1 Candidatus Dormiibacterota bacterium
AATCGGCGCGAGCGTGTAGGGTCCCGGCACGGTGATCTGCCGGCGCAGCACGAGGTGACCTGGCTCGCCCTGCCCGATGTCTATCCCCCGGAAGTCCCCGATCAGGAAGTCCGCGTAGAGCTCGTACGGTCCCGGCTCGGTGAGCGGCAGGTACACGGACCAGGTGCCGTCCGGGCTGAGCGTCGGATGCACGTGGACGAACCCGGTGAAGTCGTCCCGGATGGCAAGGAAGTGCATCTCCTTGGTCTGGTCCCACAGATAGTCCATCTCCGGTCGACTGTCCGGGCGCAGGACGCGGAATCGGTACACATGGTCTGGCGGGAGCGTCGCCATGGTGGAGTCGAAGGTGTAGCCCATCTCCGTCGCCGACACGCCGATCGTGGTGTTGGTCGACTCGTGGAGCACGGGAACGTGCGGCATGGCCGAGTCGCTCGTCTGGGCCGCCGCGGTCGACCCGACGCCAGAGCAGGCGCCAGCCAGCAGAGAGAGCGCTGCGAGGGCGGCGAGGGAACGCCATGGGCTGCGTCCCATGGGAACACGGAGCGATCGGGGCGTAGCTGACATGACGTGCCCAGACTAAGGGGCGGCGGTTCGACGGCAAACCCTGCCAGCGCGAATGGACATCCACATGCCAGCACGTACGACCGTGGTGTGCCAGCCTGCCAGTCCAGCAAGTCATCCCGAGGCTGGCGGGGCCCGCCGCCTCAGCCGCCGCGCTCTCCCCGACGCCTCCGGCGAGCGTCCAGCAGCCGCGCCGACAGCGCCTCCTCCTGCTGCCGCCGCTCCGTGTCGGCGGCGGGCCGGCCCGGAGGACCGCCCGGCCCGGCCTGTCCGCCGGCCCCCACCCGGTCACCGCGGCCCCGGGCCTCGCCGTCGGCCCCGCGCGCCGGCTCCTCCGACGTGATCAGAGGCGGCGCCGGGCCGAGCGGCCTCCGGCGCCGGGAGCTGGCCACCCGCTCCCGCAGGCGACTCAGCTCTTCGGGCACCGCGACCTCCAGGTCGCGCGCGCGACGCTCCATCAGCAGCGTCAGCGCGTTGGTCGCGAGCTGGCGAGGGCTGAGGGTGATGCGGCGCGCCGCGACGTCCAGCGGCCAGAGCAGGACCGCCAGCAGCAGCAGCGGCCAGAAGATGTCCGAGCTGATCGGGACGGGCAGCGGCCGCTGCGCCCAGGCCGCGGCCGCCCTGGGCAGCACCACGCCGGCGCCGTCCCTCGCCACCTGTCTCAGGAGGCCGTCGTCGCGCCCCAGCTCCAGGTACTCCGGCGAGTACGGGACGGAGATCGCCCGGTCGCCCTGGGCCGCGACCGCGCCGTTGGCCTTGACCACGGCGTGGATGAGGTAGGTGCCCACCGTCGTGCCGCTGATCCGGCCCTGCCACTGGCCGGGAGCCACCGCCACCAGGTCGTGCGACGAGTTTTGCAGGTCCGGTCCGACGACGCCGACCGACGCCATCGCTCCGGCGGTCTGGGGTCCCGTCACGGTGACCTGGAGGCCGTCCCCATTCGGCTGCGCCTCGATCTGCAAGTTCTGCGTGCCGCTGGGCAGCGTCCAGGCCACCATTCGGGCGAAGAGGGCCGCCGACACCTGGGATCGGAGGAATCCGTTCGTCCAGAGCCCGGTCGAGTCGCTGGTCCAGGCCACCGCCCGGCCCAGGCCGTAGTTCCACGAGGCCAGCACCGGGTCCTGCTTCGTGCTGATCAGGTACTGCTCGGCCGACGGCTTCGGGGTCGTGACAACATAGCCGCCGAGCTGCGGGAAGCTGTCGGTCGGGATGCCCTGCAGCAGTCCGCCCGTGGCCCCGATCTTGGGGAAGAACGGCGTCTGCTCGAACCAGGGCTTGAGCGACGCGACGCTCTCCTTGAGGAACAGGTCGGGCACCTGGGAGGGGCTGTTCGACTCGTAGAAGCGGCCGCCGCCCCAGCGCGCGATGTCCTGCATGTAGGACATGTACTCCGGCTGGCCGTGCACGTCGACAGCGACTGTGGACGTCGTGATGCCCTTGGCCAGCGCGCCCTGCACGAACGTCTGGACGTCCTGGCCGGCTGCCGAGTCGGCGTCTCCGTCCCCGAGCAGGACGATGTGCTTCAGCGGCGCGTCCGTCTTGAGCAGCGCGTCGGAGGCCGACTGCAGGAACGGCAGGTAGCTCGGCGGGTCTCCCAGCGTCGCCCCCTCCAGCTTGGCGTCGATCGCCTTCTTGTTGCTCGCCGTCGTCATGTCGACGAGGAAGCCCTGCCGGCCGTCGGTGACGGCGACCAGATCGTCGGGCGACAGCTTGTCGATCACGCTCTCCGCCGCCCCCAGCACCACCTGATCCGCCTGCGGGTCCTCCATCGTCTCCATCACGAGCACCACGGCCACCTTCGGCTTGTCCTTGCGCTGGGGGATGTCCATTCGGACCGGGAGCGCGTCCTCGAGGGGCGTGCCCTGCCAGCCGCCCGGCCCATAGGAGGTCGGCCCGCCGATGGTCACCAGCCCCTTGCCCAGGTCGTGAACCGAGGCGGCGATCGCGCCGAGCGAGGCGCCCGGGAAGCTGTCGGTCGGGGCGTTGACGATCACCGTCCCGTCGTACCGGCCAAGCGTCGCCGTGTCGGTCGGTGCGCCGGCGGCCTGACGCTGCTCGACGGTCATGCCCACCGCCCGGAGCGCGGCCGCGACCTGGTCCCCCTCCCCCGTCTTGCCCTCGAGCACGAGGATCAGCGGGCGGCCGAGCACGCGCACGTTCGCCTCGCCCACGTTGTTCTCCGCGTACGTGTCCGGCTGGACGGTCAGCTCGGCCCGCACCGTGTGCAGGCCCAGGTCGAGGTCGTGCAGGTTGAAGGACTGGGTGGAGCTGCCGGCCGGCAGCGTGACGTCCCGGCTGGCCACCTCGGCGCTGTCGACGATGAGGGTGAGCTTGCCGGTGGCCTCGCCCGTCGACTGCAGGTGCACCGTGACGGTCGCCGTCTGGCCCTCTCGGAGCTCCGGCGCGACGTCGACGCCAGAGACCAGCGCCTCCGCGGCCGGCGCCTCGCCGACTGGCACCACGTCGACCCGGACGCCCTCGGCGCGCAGCTCCGCAACGGCGCTGGCCGCGTCGCCCAGGTTCTGGCGGCCGTCCGAGATCAGGACCAGCTGGTGGGCGTAGTCGTCCGGCAGCAGGCCGGCCGCCAGCCGGAGCGCCCCTGCGACGTCCGTGTAGGAGGGGTCCGGCTGGGTCTGGAAGCTCTCGAACTGCGGGTCCCGCGTCAGCGGCAGCTCCACCGCCGCGTCGTGCCCGAACGTGACCACGCCGAACAGGTCGTCGGGTCCCTTCGCCGCCTGCAGCTGGCGGACCGCGGCGGCCTCCGCGTCCAGGTTTCCGTGGGCCTTGACGCTCGCCGAGAGGTCGACCACGGCCACCACGGCACGCCGGTTTGGCTGGGTGGTCAGCTTGAGACCCGCGAGTGCGAGCACCAGCAGGGCGACCAGGACTACTCGGGAAACCAGCACGACCCGGCTCCGGGTCCGTGTCAGCGGCGGCGGCCAGCGCAGCCAGGCGAGCACGAGCGCCGGTATCAACAGGAGGAAGAGGAGGAGCTCGGGGCGGGCGACGGCGAGGCCGATCACGGTCTCATCGCCCCCTCAGGTAGACGAACCACTCGGCGACGAACACGACCAGTGCCACCGCCGCCACCCAGGGCCAGACCTCCAGGGTTCCCCTCGGGACCACTCCGGTCGGGCGATCCCCCGCCTGCACGAGCGGGGCCGCGCCGGGAGCGATGCGCGAGATCGACGGGTCCTGCAGCTGCACGACGAACCGGGAGGTCCGGGACCCGCTGGCCAGCTGCTGGCGCACGGTGTAGACGCCGGGCACGTCGGTCGCCATGAACGGCGGGAACGGCGGCACGAGCCGGGTGACGCGGCCGTCCGGCGTGGTCACCTCCGCGTACTTCGCGTTCGGCTCGGCCACGAAGGTCACCGGCTGGCCGGGGGCGTACACCTGGTTCTCGAACCCGCTCGGCAGGAGGAAGTCGAGGAGATTCTCGACGAGGATCGGGAAGTCCGCACGCAGCGGCAGGTCGGAGTGGTGCAGGTCGAACGTCAGCACGACGTCGGCCGGCTGGTCCTCCCGCACCAGCAGCAGCGGGTCCGCGGCCGCCGAGATCACGGTCCGCCACCCGGCCGGCGGCTTCACCGCCGCGGCCGTCTGTACGTGGACGTCCTTCAGGCTGACGTCCCGGAGCAGCGGGTCCCGCGGGTCCGCGGGCAGCACCGCGCCGGGATCGATGCCGGCACCGAGGGGCAGCGGTCCCTCACCGGCCGGCGGGTTGATGAGCAGCGCCGGCTCGGGCAGCTTGCCGGGCGGGACGAACCCGTCGAACACCGACAGGTCGTACTTCCCCGGCCGGTAGTCAGCCGGCTTCACCGTCGTCAGGTCTACGCCACGGTGCAGGTGGAGCGCCTTCGCCATGAAGCCGTTCCCCGCGGTGACCAGGACGACGCTGTGGTGCGGCGGCTGCGCGATGACGAGCCACGCCGCGTCGTCCAGCGCCAGGGCATCGCCCGGCGTCAGGTGAGCCTCGAGCACCTGGGTGCTCGCGGGCAGGCGCGTCCAGGTGACGTCCGTCGTCGCGTTGCCGTCCAGGTGGACCGGCAGGACGTCGGCCAGCCGGCCGTCCGCCACCATGTCGACCCTCAGCTCCCTGGCGTTGCGTCCGTAGTTCGCGATGCGCAGGAAGACCGAGCCGCCGGCGGAGCGGCTCATCGCCTGGATCGCGGCGTTCTCGCCCGTGCTCCCGACCGAGACGTAGGTGAAGGGCGCGACCACCCGGGGCGGGCTGGTGGGCGGATGGCTGTGGCCGTCGCTCAGGAGGACGATCGATCCGCCGGGTCGTCCGGTGAGGATCGAGTTGGCCAGGGAGATGCCCTCCGCGAAGTCGCCGGCGGTGCCGGAGGGACGGGCCCGGTCGAGGGCAGCTCTCAGGGTCTCGGTGTCACCCGTCGGGGCGGCGAGGAGCTGCGCGTGGTCGCCCAGCAGGATGACGGCCATCTGCTGGCCCGGCGCCAGCTGGCCGGCCAGCTGCCGCGCCTTGTCGACGGCGGCCCCGAACCGGCTGGGGCTGACGTCCGTGGCCCCCATGCTGGGGGTCGCGTCGATCATCACGACGGTCGTCGACGAGATGCCGGCGGCACCGACCAGGCCGGGCCGCGCGAGGGCGAGCGCCAGCAGGGTCGCGGCGGCCAGCTGCAGCAGGAGCAGCACGCTGAACCGCAGCCGCTGCCACGGCGCGTTGGCCTGCCGGTCCGCCAGGTACGGCCGCCAGAACATCAGCGACGACACCTGGACCTCCGGCCGTCGCACCTTCAGGAAGTAGAGCAGGACGATCCCGGGCACGGTCAGGAGCGCCAGGCCGGCCAGCGGCAGCAGGAACTGCATCAGAGAGCCCCTCCCCCAGTGCGGCGGAGGTGGCCCGCCAGGGCCGGTCCCGGGGTCCCCAGGAAATCGCGGTGGTGGGGTGCGGATTTCCTGGGGTGGGGTGGAAGGACCCCGATCGACCGCCCCCTCCCCCAACCCCTCCCGCCGGGGGAGGGGGGCCAGGTCAGAGCCCCTCCCTCCGTGCGGGGGAGGTGGCCCGCCAGGGCCGGTGGGGGGGCCCCGATCCTGCGCTTCATCCTCGCCTCACGAGGCCTGCCCGAAGAGCCGCCAGCATGGACGTCTCCAGGTCGTCGGCGCTGCTGGAGCTGACGAAGCGACCGCCCGAGCCCTGGGCGGCCCGCACCAGCCCGGCCCGGTGAGCCGCCAGCGCCCGCTGATACTCCCCGACCAGGGCCGGCGTGATGGTCAGCTCGCGCTTGCGCTCGCTCTCGACATCGACGAGGCGGAGATCGCCGGACATCGGCGGCCGCTCCTCGTCCGGGGCCAGGACCTGCCACAGCACCGGCTCCTGGCGGCGCGACGCCAGGTCGGCCAGCGGCCGCGCCCAGCTCGCCTCCTCCACGAGGAAGTCCGAGATCACGACGGTGATGCCCGGCCGCAGCCAGCGCAGGCGGTGCAGCTCCTCCGGCCCGGCGGTCCCGGACGCTTCCAGGCCGGCCAGGAACGCCCAGACCCGCGACACCCCGTCCCGGCCGCGCAGCGCCGGCAGGTGCTCGCCGCCGAGGACGCCGACCTGGACCCGGTCCATGGCAGCGAGCCCGAGGAAGGCGAGCGCCGCCGCCAGGCGTCGCGCGGCCGGCCATTTGGCCGGAGCTCCCAGCGACATGGAGCCGCTGGTGTCGAGCACCAGGTTCAGGCAGGCCTCCTCCTCGGCCACGTACAGTCGCAGAACGAGCCGCTCCAGCCTGGCGTACGCTGCCCAGTCGATCTGCCGGAAGTCGTCACCGGGAACGTACGGCCGGAAGTCCGAGAACTCGGGCGAGCGGGCGGAGCGGGGAGAGCGACGCTCGCCCGCGTACAGACCGCTCTGCGTTCGCCGGTAGGCGAGATCCAGCCGTCCCAGCAGCGTCAGCTCAGCGGCGCTCAGCACCTTGAGCCAACAGGACGGCCGACACCACCCGGTCGGTGTCCACGCCGGCCGCGTCTGCCTCGAAGTTGAGGAACACGCGGTGGCGCAGCGCCGGCACGGCCACCGCCTCCAGGTCGTCCAGCGCGACGTTGTACCTGCCTTCCAGCAGGGCCCGGATCCGGCCCGCCAGGACCAGGGTCTGCAGCCCACGCGGGCTGGCCCCCCACCGGACGTACCGGCGCACGTCGTCGGGCGCCTCGAGACGGTCCGGGTGGGTGCCGAGGAGGATGCTGACGGCCCGGTCCATGACCGCCTCCGCGATCGGGACCTCCCGGGCCAGCAGCGCCATCGAGGCAAGGTCGTCCCCGCTCGCGACCGGCGCCAGCTCGGCCGTCTCGGCGCCGGTGGTCCGGCGGGCGATCTCGGCCAGCTCCTGCCCGCCCGGGAAGGGCACCAGCAGCTTGAAGAAGAACCGGTCCAGCTGGGCCTCGGGCAGCGGGTACGTTCCCTCCAGCTCGATCGGGTTCTGGGTGGCCAGGACGAAAAACGGACGGGGCAGGTGCCGCGTGCGATCGCCGACGGTCACCTGCCGCTCCTGCATGGCCTCCAGGAGCGAGCTCTGGGTCTTCGGGGTCGCCCGGTTGATCTCGTCGGCCAGCAGCAGGTTCGTGAACAGCGGGCCGGCCTGGAACTCGAACCGGCGGCGTCCTGCGTCGTCCTCGGTCACGATGTTGGTGCCCGTGACGTCGGCCGGCATCAGGTCGGGCGTGAACTGGACACGGGCGAAGCCGAGGTCGAGCACCCGCGCCAGCGAGCGCACGAGCACCGTCTTGCCCAGGCCAGGCTGCCCCTCGAGGAGCACGTGCCCCTCCGCGATCATCGCGATCAGCACCGACCGCACGAGCTCGCGCTGGCCCACGATGAGCTTGGCGAGCTCGGCCTCGATGGCAAGCGCCAGCTCCTGGAATCGCTCCGGCTGCATGGCCGGCTGGACTTCGGCCGCTTTCACTGGCCGAGATCGCTGAAGTACTGCTGCACGAGCTGCCTCTGCTCTTCGGGAATGTCGGCGCGGTCGACCTGGCTCAGCGCGCTCTGCGTGTACTGGGGAAGCACCTCATCGTAGGGCAGCAGGTCGCTGTTCGCGCCGTTCGGCTGACTGCCCTGGTTCTGGCCTCCCCCGGTGTCCTGGGCCTGGCCGGGGACGTAGACCTGCTCGCTCCCCCCGGCCGGTTTGACGGGGGAGCCCGTAGCCCCGCTACCGCCCGACCCCTGGCCCGGATTCTGGCCCGCCCCCTGGCCCGGATTCTGGCCCGACCCCTGGCCCGGATTCTGGCCCGACCCCTGACCCGGATTCTGGCCCGGATTCTGGCCCGACCCCGACCCCGGATTCTGGCCCGACCCCGGGTTCTGGGCCGAGCCCTGACCCTGCTGGCCCTGCTGGCCCTGCGCGTCCCGGCTGGCCTGGTCCTCCAGCGGCTGCTTCGCCTGCTGCAGGCCGTTGACCGCCTGGTTCACGTCGCCCTCGAACGCGTTTTCCCCGTTCAGCGACTGCGCCTCCTGGGCGGCCTGCTGGAGCGCCTGCTGGGCGGCCTGGGTGTCCCCCCGCTGGAGGGCCTGGGAAGCCCGGCTGAGCGAGCTCTGGAGCTTCTGGTCGCCGCCGGCGGCGTTCGCCGCCTGGGCGAGCGACTGGGCCAGCTGCTGCTGCTGCTGGCTGTTGAGCTTGGAGAGGTTCTGGCCCAGGCTGTTCAGCTCGCTCGCGGCTGCCGCCAGGTTCTGGTTGGCCAGCGCCTGCCCGGCCTTGGCGGCGTTGGGATCCTGGGCCAGCTGGCGGCCGGCGGCGGACGCGGCGTCCTGCTTGGCTGCCTGGTTCGGGTCCTGCAGCTGGCGGATGGTCTGCTGAGCCTGGCTCAGCGACGCCACGGCTGACTGCGGGTCGGGCGCCTTGCGCACGGCCTGGGCCGCGTTCTGCAGCTGCTGCGCGAGCGCCTGCCGTTTGGCCGGGTCCTCGCCTGGCTGCGCCTGCTTCCCCACCCGCTGTGCGACCTGCTCCACCTGGGTCGCCGCCGCCTCCTGGGCCGCGGCGTCCGCGCGCTGCGCCCGCAGCTGGGTCACCGCCGGGTTGGGCAGCACCGCCAGCACGATGGCCGCCGCGCCCGCGACGGCGGCCACCGCCAGCGTCCTGACGGGCAGCGGCAGCGGTCCCAGCGCAGCCGGGTCGGCCCGGACGGCAAAGGCGGCCGCGTCCGCGCGCTGACGCGTGTATAGCCACCCCCCCTCGCCTGCGAACTCCAGTGCCGTGGTCAGCCGCTCGCGGCCGCCGAGGGCCGCGTCCGCCAGCCGGGCCACCTGCTGCCACGACGGCCAGGCGAGCACCCAGCCGGCGACCCCCAGGGCCAGGCCGATCCCGGCGCAGACGACCAGCGGCGGCCAGGCCGGGTCCGCCGGCCAGCGGCGTTCGCCCAGCTCGACGACCAGGGCGAGCAGCGCAGCCGCGCCGGCGCCGTTGGCCCCCCACGTCACCGCCCGGTTGCGCAGCAGCCGCCCGCGCACCTGTCTGAGCAGCGCCTGCACTGGCGTCATAGCCCTCCACCCCCTGTCTCGACCGGCTCGCCGGCCACCTCGAGCGGCTCCGGGGCCCGCAGCGGCATCGGCGCCCGGCGGTTCTGGACCAGCTGGACGGCGCCGAAGATGCTGAGCGCCACCAGGACGAGCTGGACCAGGACGGTCGCCTGCCAGGGCTCCAGGCCGGGGCCGACGTCGTTCCGCGGACTCGACACGAAGAAGAGCAGCTGGACCAGGCGGCCCAGGTGCATCGCGGCGCCGTTCGGTTCGTTGAGCGCCACGAACATCGAGTAGAACGGGTTCGCGAACAGCAGCGGGTGCACGTCGGACGTCGAGATCGCCAGGTCGGTGGACGAGTGTACGACGAGCGCCAGGGTGAACAGCGCGCCGGCGACGAGCGTCCCCACCATGCCCGCGAACGCCACCCCGTAGCCGACCACCGTGGAGGCGAGCGTGCGCCGGAACGCGGCGCTCAGGAACAGGGACACCGCGCCGATGCTCACCGCGGTCGTCACCGTCAGCAGCTGGGTGATGACGAACTGCTCGAAGTCGATGCCCCCGAACAGGAAGACGGCGGCGAACAGGGGGAGCGCGGCGAGGATAAGGAGCAGCATGAACGCGACCGAGGCGACGAGCTTGCCCCACACGATCTCCACCGCGGTCATGCGGCTCACCAGCAGCACGTCGAACGTCTGCCGCTCGCGCTCACCGCTGATCGCGCCCGCAGTCAGGGCGGGGGCGAACAGCGCCACCAGCGAAACCTGCATGAGCGCGAGCGCCTCGAAGACCGTGGCTCCGATCATGGCCGAGCCGGTGCGCTGGCTCGGCGACGAGATGGCCGCCAGCACGAACACCGTGTAGCCGAACGCGCCCAGCAGCGCCAGGTAGACCGTGAGGATGACGGGGGCGCGCCAGGAGCGCATCCGCGAGACGCCGTCCTTGACGATCAGCGGGTTGTCGAAGAGCCGGGCCAGCCGCTCGACCACGTTCACTCCCCGGCCTCCTCCGCCTTCTCCTCCGAAGCCGGTGCCGTGAGCCGCATGAACGCCTCCGCCAGGTCGCCGGTCACGGGGGCGAAGGATCGCACGGCCACGCCGGCCTGGACAAGGTCGAGGAGCAGGTCCTGGTCTGCGAAGTCGTCCTCGACGGCAATCTCCAGGCACCCCTCCACGAGCTCGGCCCCGATCACACCGGCGCGGTCGGCCACCTGGTCGCGAGCCGCGTAGAGCTTCACGTCGTCCGCGTCGACCAGCTCGACGCGCAGGCGACGGCCGGCGAGCACCCGGTTGCGCACATCGCTCATGGGACCGGCCGCCACCATCCGGCCGCGGTCGATGAAGCCCACCCAGGTGCACAGCTCCTCCAGCTCGGGCAGGATGTGGCTGGAGACGAGGATGGTCTTCCCCATCCGGCGAAGCTCGCGGATGAGCTCCCGCATCTCGATCCGGGCGCGGGGGTCGAGTCCGGACGCCGGCTCGTCCAGCAGCAGGACCAGCGGGTCGTGGACCAGGGCCCTCGCCAGGCAGAGCCGCTGCTTCATTCCCCGGCTCAGCGTGTCGACCTGGTCGTTGATGCGCTCGCCCAGGTCGACGAGCTCCAGCAGCTCCAGCGCCACCGACCGCCGGCGCCGGTGCGGCACGGCGTGACAGGCGGCGTAGAACTCGAGGTACTCCAGCGCCGTCAGGCGGTCGTACACGCCGAAGAAGTCGGGCATGTAGCCGATGAGCTCTCGGACCCCGTAGGGGTCGTCCGCCACCGGCACGCCGCCGATGGTGGCGGTGCCGGCGTCAGGAGTCGTGAGCGTGGCGAGGATCCGGATGGTCGTCGTCTTGCCCGCGCCGTTCGGGCCCACGAAGCCGAAGATCTCGCCCCTGGGCACGCTGAAGTGCACCTCGTCGAGCGCCACCTGGCCGCCGAAGCGCTTGTGCAGCGCCTCGACCTCGATCACTGACCGCTCCCGTTCACGGGCAGGTTGCCGAGCGCGAGCTGCGCCTGGCCGGGCAGCGACTCCTGGACCCGCACCCTGACCACTCCCTGCGCCACCTCGCCGGGCGCCAGTGCAACAGGCGCCTGACTGCGCGACGGGATCGCTTGCTTGGGCAGCGACCGCCAGGTGTGCGTGTCCCAGTTGTAGACCGCGACGTCGGTGACCCCGGTCTGCGTCGCCGCCTGGAGCATGTCGTAGCTCAGCCCGATCGGGGCCGTCAGGCCCGGCGGGAGGTCGAAGTCGTACACGTCGGTCTGGCTCGAGTCGTCCGCGAAGTAGTTGCTCACCCAGCGGGCGCGCGGAGCCAGCCCGCTCAGCGAGTCCGCGGCCAGGAGCTGGAACGGCTCCACCACCGCGGCGACCGAGGCCCCGCTGGGCCGGCCGCCCTCGACGCTCAGCGAGTCGATGGCCTTCGTGAACCCGACCACCGCCAGCTCGCCCGGGTGGCTGCTGGCCTGGCTCGCAGCCAGGCGGATCAGCGAGTCCCGGGAGCTGTCGGAGAGCCCGCGCACCGCGGGCGCCGTCGTCCCGGCCGGGCCGCCGGCAGCGCCGGTCAGCGTCTGGCTGAACGGCAGGTCGACCGGGATGCTCGCGCCAGGCCCCAGGCTCCCGGCCAGCGTCAGCTCGGTGCCGGAGGCGCTGACCAGCTCGAGGTCGCTGATCGGGTGCGAGGTCCGGTTCACCACCGCACCCTGCAGGCGGCCCTTGCGCAGGTTCAGCTGGACGTCGACCGGCATGGACCCGCGCGGCTCGTACGCGTACGGATGGCTGACCGACAGGGTCTGGACCGGCTGCATGTTCCACACGGCGACGTTGCCGAGCAGGACCTGCGGCCGCGAGATGGCGGTGATGACCGCCCCGTTCCTGGCGTTGCCGTCGCCCTGCGAGATCGCGGTCGAGACCAGCGTGTTGCCGGGCAGGCTCAGGTGGACGTCGCCCTTGCGGGGCGGGTACACGCCGTCGAAGGTGTACGTCTGGGCGGCCCCGTCCGGGGCCAGCCGCTGCACCTGCACCTCGGTGACCACGAAGTCGGTGCCCCGGCTGCCGAATCCTACGGCGTACGCGCCGGCCGTGAACACCACCGCCACCAGCGGCACGCTGGCCCACATCATCACGCGCTGGCCGAGCGCCTTCAGGAACAGGTAGTTGAGGAGCCCGGCCAGGAGCACGTAGGCCACCAGCATGCCGCCCAGCAGCCCCACCGGCGGGGCCGCGGCGGCCGGCGTGTCGTTCAGGACGTTGCCGAGCTGGTCCTGGGAGGCGGTGCTGTAGCCGGGAGCCCAGCCGCCGGGCGCGGCCGCCAGCGCGCTTTCCGAGGCGGAGAACGACGAGGAGATGCCGATCCCGCCCGACACGCCCACCGGCTTGGCGGCGCCCTGGATCCCGCTCAGCGCCTGGCCGATGGCGTGCGCCCAGGCCATGCCGGCCAGGGCCACGTGGGTGTCGAATGGCTCGGCGAACGGGTCGAACGCGAGCTCCACCAGCCGCCCCGACCCGTAGGTGCCTTCCACGACGAGCGGCACCCCGTCCGGCGTCTCGAGCGTCACCCGGGCGCCCCGGCCGACCGGGCCGCTGGCGACCTGAGCGGTCGCCTCGGTGGTCTGCCCGGCCAGCTCCGCCAGCGGCGCCAGCGCGGCCGTGGCGGTCGACGAGGGCCGCATCGGCAGCAGCTCGGCCGGCAGCGAGAGCAGCGTCCGCCGCCAGGAGGGGCCGCCGGCCTCGATGAGCGCGCCGCCGAGGCCGACGAAGTCCTTCAGCGCCTGGACCTGCGCCTGGCTGAGCGCCGCGCTGTCGAACTGGTCCACGACCAGCGTGCTCAGGCCGCTCAGGTACACCGCGTTGGTCGGGAAGTCCTGCGGGGAGGCGAACCGCGCCAGCGAGGCGTCCACCCGGCTCAGGGAGTGGAGCGGCGCGCCGATCTTCTGCTCGGCCTGCGTCAGGTCGCTCAGGATGCCGACAGCAGAGCCCGAGCGCGGGCTGGTGGCGACGGAGGAGCGCATCACCGTGCGGCCCGAGCTGTCGTGCAGCTCGGCCGTGTAGCCACCGGGCGCGTCGATCACGTAGACGGGGATGCTGCGCGAGCCGCCGCGTCCGACGTCGACGGGAACCCGGTAGATGGGATAGGCGGCGGCGGACGTCTGGCGCGAGTCATTGGGCAGCAGGTAGAGGTCGCCCGTGAACGGGCTCGACCCCCCGTCACGGATGGTGATGACGTAGGGCGTCCACGTGCCCTCGGTCGCCTGGAGCTGCCATCGCTGGGTGATCGTGACCGTGACCTGGGAGTCGGCGGCCAGGGCCGGGCGCGCGGCCAGACCCGGCAGCAGGGCGCCGAACAGCACCGCCACCGCGCCGAGGCGGGACGGGAGTCGAAGCGCCAGTGGTCGCGGGACGGGGGGCGGCATCATGCAGGTCTGTCCAGGTAACGCCAGGCTTGGCGACGGGTAACAAGCACACACTACCGCACCCCGGCCGATTTCCGGCCCCGCCCGCCGGGGCGGTGTGTAAGGGTTCTGTCAGCGCGGCCGTGCCTCCGGTTGACACCTCCCCACTTGCGGGGGGAGGTGGCCCGCCAGGGCCGGAGGGGGCCCGATCGACCAGCCTCCTCCCCCAACCCCTCCCCCCAGGGGAGGGGGCTCGAGGCTACCGGTCGGGGCCGCTCAGGACGCTCCCCACCTCGGTCAGGATCTCGGCGCGGCCGCGGACCTTGATGGCGGCCGTGAGCTCGGTGAACTGGGCCACCAGCACCTCGCCCGCGTCGAGACGCTCGGAGTGGTGCGAGCGAGTGTCGCGGCCCCGGGTGAGGCCCATGATGATGACGCCGTCCTCGAGCGCCTTCACGACGATGTACCTGCCGGCGGCGCGGCCCTCAGCGCCCGTTTGCCCTTCCGTTTCCATGTCGTCCCTGTCCTCTGCCGTTGCCGTTGCCCTGGGCGCGTGGCCGGACCGTCTCCACGCGGGTCACCTCGGCCCCGAAGTGGCTGTCCAGGTCGGCCTTGAGCGCGAAGCCGCCTGACACGCGGAAGCGCTCGCCGACCTGCATGGTGACCTCCTGGCCCCGCACGCGGAAGTGCAGGAGCACGTCGTCCTCGCCGGCATGCCTGGCCAGGACGGCCTCCAGCCCGTCGACCAGCTCGGGCCCGCCCTCGGGGACGTCGACGTGGACGAGCTGCTGGCGCGCCACCGGCTCGCAGTCCTGCCGGTGCGCCCAGTCCCAGACCGCCTCGGCGATCAGCGTCACCGCCTCCGGCTCCTCCTCCTCGCCGGCGTCCAGCTCCTCGTCCACGGCGGCCGGCGCCGCGGGCCGGCCGCCGCCGCGGGCCGTGTCCACCTTCCCCTGCACGATGACGACCGCGTCACGCTCCTCCATGGCGCGTCGGAAGTCGTCGTAGGCGCGGGGGAAGAACGTCACCTCGATGACGCCGGTCAGGTCCTCGAGCTCTGCGTACGCCATGATCTGGCCCTTCCGCGTCACGACCCGGCGCCACGCCCTGACCAGGCCGCCCACCCGGACCTCCCTGCCGACCAGGTCGGCCGTCACGGCGATCGCCTGCGTATCGATGAGCGCGGCCAGCTCCGCCTCGATCCGGTTCAGCGGATGGTCGGAGAGGTAGAGGCCCAGGAGCTCCTTCTCGCTGCGCAGGCGCTCCTCCGGCGCCATCGGGGCGACCGGGGGCAGACCGTAGTCGAAGGGCTCGGCGGCCGACGGCTCGACGAGCCCGAACAGCGAGATCTGGCCGGACTCGCGGTCGCGGCGCGCCTGCTCGGCGCGCTGGCGGGCCCGGTCGAGGGACGCCAGGAGCTGGTTGCGCTCGCCGAGCAGGTCGCAGGCGCCGCTGCGGACCAGGCTTTCGAGCGCCCGCGCGGTCACGTCCTGGACGCCGGCCAGGCGCTCGCACAGGTCGTCGAGCGACCGGTAGGGGCCGTTCGCGCGCCGCTCCTGGACGATCTGCTCCACCGCGCCCCTGCCCACGTTCTTGATCGCGGCCAGCCCGAACCTGATGCTGCCGTCCACGATCGAGAAGTCCGCCCCGGACTCGTTCAGGTCGGGGGGCAGGATCTCCAGGCCGCGCTTCCTGGCGTCCACGATCGCCGCGGCCACCTTGTCGGCGCTGCCCTCCATGTGCGTCAGCAGCGACGTCATGTACTCCACGGGGTAGTTGGCCTTCAGGTAGGCGGTCTGGTAGCTGATGACGGCGTACGCGGCCGCGTGCGCGCGCGGGAAGCCGTACTCGGCGAACTTGGCGATCGCGTCGAACATCTGCTCGGCCAGGGAGCGCTCGATGTCGTTGGCGAGGCAGCCGTCGACGAACTTGTCGCGCTGCTGCGCCATCTTGACCTTGTCCTTCTTGCCCATGGCCGACCGCAGGATGTCGGCTTCCGAGAGAGTGAACCCGGCCAGCTCGCGGGCAGCCATCATCACCTGCTCCTGGTAGATGATCACGCCGTAGCTGTCGCGCAGGATCGGTTCCAGCCGCGGGTGCATGTACTGGATCGGCTCCCGGCCCTGCTTGCGGGCGAGGTAGGCCGGGATGTTCTGCATCGGGCCGGGCCGGAAGAGCGCGTTGGCGGCGGTGATGTCCGCGAACGACTGCGGCCTCATCTCCTGGAGCATCCGGCGCATGCCGGAGCCCTCGAGCTGGAACACGCCGTGGGTGTCGGCGTTCGAGATCAGCTCGTACGTTGCCCGGTCGGCGGTCCCCAGGTCCAGCAGGTCGATGTCGACGCCCCGGTGCTCCCGGATGAGCCGGAGGCAGGTGCTGATGATGTCCAGGTTCTGGAGGCCCAGGAAGTCCATCTTGAGCAGCCCGATGTCGCCCACGGCCTTCATGTCGTACTGGGTGATGACCTGCCGGGCCTGGTCCTCGCCGGCGCCGGCCGAGCGGGGCCCCCACTGGGTCGGCGTGTACTGCTCGATCCGGTCAGGCGCGATGACCACGCCCGCCGCGTGCACGCTCACGTTGCGCGACACGCCCTCCAGCGTCCGCGCCACGTCGATGAGGCGCCGCAGGTGGTACGGGCGGCCGTCTGGGCCCGCCTGCGGCGACCCCTCGTAGGCATCGCGGAACTCGGGCACCTCCCGGATCGCGTCGTCCAGGGACTTGGATCGACCCTGGTGGACGGGGATCAGCTTGGCCAGCCGGTCCGTCTCCTTGAGGGGCACCTCGAGCACGCGGCCCACGTCGCGGATCGCCGCCTTGGAGGCCATGGTGGTGAACGTGATGATCTGGGCGACGCGGTCCGAGCCGTAGCGCTCGGCGACGTAGCGGATGACCCGCTCGCGGCCCTCGACCGAGAAGTCGCAGTCGATGTCGGGCATCGACACCCGGTCCTTGTTCAGGAACCGCTCGAAGAGCAGGCCGTGGGCCAGGGGGTCCAGGTTCGTGATCCCGAGGCAGTACGCGACCAGGCTGCCGGCCGAGCTGCCGCGTCCCGGCCCGGTCACGATCCCGTTCTGACGGGCGAAGTTGTAGAAGTCCCAGACGATCAGGAAGTAGCTCGCGTACCCGGTCTGGCGGATGACGTCGAGCTCCATGTCCATGCGTTCGCGGACGGCCAGCTCGGGCCGGTCGCCGTAGCGCCAGCGCACGCCCTCCTCCACCTTCTGGCGGAGGACCTGGTCGTGGGTCATGCCATCGGGGACCTGGAAGGGCGGCAGCAGCGACCGGCCCATCTCGATCGTCAGGTCGACCTGCTCGGCGACCTCCAGGGTGCTGGCCAGGGCCTGCGGCAGGTCGGCGAAGGCGGCGGCCATCTCGGCGGGGCTCTTCAGGTAGAAGTCCTGCGAGTCGAACCGCCAGCGCTTGGGGTCCTCGAAGTTGGCCCCCGTCTGGAGGCAGAGCAGGACGTCGTGGGGCTCGGCGTCCTGCTGGTGGACGTAG
>DATFRD010000447.1:0-3752 GCA_035263645.1 Candidatus Dormiibacterota bacterium
GCCGCAGATCCGCTAGCATGGCCCTCCGGAGGCTGAACGAAGTCCGTTCAGCCTTCGGAGGAATGCGACCCTGACGTCCGACGAGCGAGAGCTCTACCGCGCCACCATTCGCGCCTTCGTCGACCGCGAGGTGCTGCCCGCGGCCGAGGAGCTCGACCGCCACGGCGAGTTCCCCCACCGCCTCTTCGGCCGTCTGGCCGAGCTCGGCTGCTTCGGCCTCCGCTACCCGAAGGCGCTCGGCGGCCAGGACGCCGACTTCCAGACCGCCTGCGTGCTCTACGAGGAGCTCGCCGCCGGCTCCCTCAGCCTGGCCGCCATCGCGGCCATGCAGGGCCTGATGGGCACGGTCTTCGTCCACCGCTTCGGCACGCCCGAGCAGCACGAGCGCTACCTCAGGCCGGCGCTGCGCGGCGAGAAGGTGGGCACGTTCGCGCTCACCGAGCCCGAGGCGGGCAGCGACCTGGGCGCCATGCGGACGCGGGCGACGCGGACGGAGAGCGGCTGGCACCTCGCCGGCAGCAAGACCTGGATCACCAACGCGCCGGTGGCCTCGTTCCTCACCGTCGGCGCGAGGACGACCGACGAGCCGGGCCTCAGGGACATCGCGCTGTTCCTGCTCGACGCCGGCACGCCCGGCTTCTCGGTGGGCAGGCCGATCGAGAAGCTCGGCACCAGGAGCTCGCTCACCAGCGAGGTGCACATCGACTGCGACCTCCCCGCCGACGCGCTGCTGGGCGGGGAGGGCCAGGGGGTCCGGAACGTGGGCGGCACGCTGTCCGAGATCCGGGTGATGACCGCCGCGCTGGCCATCGGCCTGGGCCGGCGAGCCCTCGACGACGGCGCCCGGTACGCCGCCGAGCGCCGGGCCTTCGGGCGTCCGATCGGGGAGTTCCAGCTCATCGCCGCCAAGCTGGCGGACATGGCGACCGAGCTGCAGGCCGCCCGGCTGCTCACCGCCGACGCCGCGGCCCGGATCGACGCCGGCGAGGACGTCACGACGGTGGCCGCCATGGCGAAGTACTTCGCGACCGAGGTCTGCGCCCGCGTCGTCGACGAGGCCACCCGCATCCTCGGCTCCTATGGCTTCGCCGTGGAGTACCCGGCCCAGCGCCACTTCCGCGACGCTCGGTTCCTGCTCTACGGCGGCGGCACCAGCGAGATCCTGAAGGGCCTGATCGGCCGCGACGTGCTGAGGCGGGGCGGCTGGTGAGCGACACCCTGCGCGGCCTGCGCATCCTGGACCTGACGCGCATGCTGGCCGGGCCGTACGCCACGATGCTGCTGGCCGACATGGGCGCGGAGGTCATCAAGGTGGAGGACCCGGACGGCGGCGACCCCATGCGGCGCATGGGCCCGCCCTTCGAGCCGGACGGCCGCTCCGCCTACTTCATGGCGGTCAACCGGAACAAGAAGAGCGTGGCGCTCGACCTCCGCTCGGACGACGGCCGCCGGCGGTTCCTCGGGCTGGTGCGCACCGCCGATGCCGTGGTGGACAACTTCCGGCCGGGAGTGATGGAGCGGCTGGGACTCGCGCCGGCCAGGCTGCGCGAGGTCAGGCCCGACCTGGTCACCTGCTCGCTGACCGCCTTCGGGGCCGACGGGCCCTACCGCGACCTGCCCGCGTACGACCTCGTGCTGCAGGCGATGGGGGGCGGCATGTCGATCACGGGCGAGCCTGGAGGCACCCCCACCCGGTCGGGCATCCCCATCGGCGACCTGGGCGGCGGCGCGTTCGCGGCCCTGGCCGTCTGCGCCGCGCTGCTGCGCCGCGAGCGGACGGGCCTCGGCCAGCACGTGGACCTCTCGCTGCTGGACGTGCAGGTCTCGCTCCTCACCTACGTGGCCCAGTACTTCCTGACGGACGGGCGCGTGCCCGGGCCGATGGGCAGCGCCCACCAGAGCGTCGTCCCCTACCAGGCGTTCCGCACCGCCGACGGCCACGTGGTCATCGCGGTGTTCGGCGAGAGCTTCTGGCCGCCGCTCTGCCGGGTGCTGGGGCTGCAGGAGCTGGTGGAGCGCTGGCCCGACAACCGCTCCCGGTACGACCACCGCGACGAGGTGATCGCGTGCCTCGAGCGGCGCCTGCTGGAGCGGACGACCGGGGCGTGGGTGGCCGACCTCTGGGCGGCGGGCGTGCCCAGCGGGCCGGTCAACGCGCTGGACCGGGTCCTGGCCGACCCGCAGATTCGCCACCGGGGCATGCTGGCGCATGACGGCGAGCGCCCCCTGCTGGGGAACCCGGTCAGGACCGGCGCGCCCGACGAGTTCCGCCCGGCGCCGGCCCTCGGCCAGCACACCTCGGAGTTCTTGAGTTGAACGCGATGGTCCCCCTCCCCTCGCGGGAGGGGTTAGGGGAGGGAGCTGGGCGCTCAACCCACCGGCCCTGGCGGACCACCTCCCCCGCCCGGGGGGAGGGGCTGAGTTGACGCTGCAGGTCGCGTTCGACGTCGGCGGCACGTTCACCGACCTGGTGCTCCAGGACGGGGCCGGCCGGCTCAGCACGGCCAAGCGGCTGACCACCTACCCGGACCCGAGCGAGGCCTGCCTCGCGGGCCTGGACGAGCTGGTCGCGCGGGCCGGCGTGCCCTGGCCGGAGCTGGCGCGGGCCGTCCACGGCACGACGCTGGGGTCCAACCTCGTGATCGAGCGGAAGGCCGAGGGAGTAGGGCTGGCCACCACCCGCGGCTTCCGAGACGTGCTCGCGATCGGGCGCCAGAAGCGCTACCAGCTCTACGACCTGCAGATCGAGAAGCCCGCCCCCCTGATCGACCGCACCTGGATCTGGGAGGTCGACGAGCGGATGCTGGCCGACGGCGCCGTGCGCCGGCCGCTCGACGAGGTGCAGGCGCGGTCCGCCGTGGCCGCGATGCGCGAGCGCGGCGTGCGCAGCCTAGCCGTCTGCTTCCTGCACAGCTACGTCAACCCGGCGCACGAGCGCCGCTTCGGCGAGCTCGTCCGCGAGCTGGCGCCCGAGGTCCACGTCTCGCTGTCCAGCGACGTGTCTCCCCAGTTCCGCGAGTACGAGAGGACCAGCACGACCGTGGTCAACGCCTACCTGGTGCGGGCCGTGAGCGAGTACCTGCGTGGCATGACCGCCGCGCTCGCGGACCGCGGCTACCGGGGCCGGCTGTTCATCATGCAGTCGAGCGGCGGCGCCGCCACGGCGGAGACGATGGCGCACCTCCCGGTCCGGATGATCGAGTCCGGGCCGGCGGCGGGCGCCCTCGTGGCGGCCCACTACGGCGGGCTCAGCGGCGAGACGGAGCTGATCGCCTTCGACATGGGCGGCACCACCGCCAAGCTGGCGCTGGTCACCAGCGGCCGGCCCCAGACGGTGGACGCGTTCGAGCTGCACCGCATGCGCCTGGCCCCCGGCAGCGGCATCCCCATCAACGTCCGCTCGCTGGACCTGGTGGAGATCGGGGCCGGCGGCGGCTCCATCGCCCGGCCCGAGCTGGGCACGATCCAGGTCGGCCCCGACTCGGCGGGCTCCACGCCCGGCCCGGCCTGCTACGCCCGCGGCGGCGTGGAGCCGACCGTCACGGACGCCAACCTGGTCCTCGGCTACCTGAACCCCGACACCTTCGCCGGAGGGACGATGCGGCTGGACGCCGGCGCCGCATGGCGCGCCGTCGAGGAGCGCGTGGCGCGTCCGCTCGGCATGTCGGTCGAGGAGGCGGCCTGGGGCATCCATGCCCTCGTCAACCTGAGCATGGAGCTGGCCACCCGGGTGGTCTCAATCGAGCGCGGGC
>DATFRD010000448.1:0-3389 GCA_035263645.1 Candidatus Dormiibacterota bacterium
CCACGAAATCCGCACCCCGCCACCGCGATTTCGTGGGGACCCCGGGTGCGGCCCTGGCGGGCCACCTCCCCCAAGGGGGGAGGGATTCATCTGTGGCTGGGCAGGAGTAGGCTTGTCGGGGAGGCGACGATGGTGCCGACGGCGTTGGAACTGGCGGGCCGGATCCCGATCCAGCTCACCCCTGGCCAGTCTCGTCTGATCGCCGGGCTGGTGCTGGGGCTCGTGCTGGGACTGGTCGTGCTCCTGGCGGTGGAATCCCTGCTGGGCGGCGTGGCGGGCATCGTGCTGCGGCTGACGGGCCGACGGCCGCCCGACCGGAGCGCGATCAGCTCGGCCCTGGACGAGCTGGAGGCGCGCCTGCAGCGGCGGCGATAGCCGCGGTGACGGCGGGGCGGCGCACGGTGCGCGTGCCCGTCGCGGGCGGCTACCTGGCCGTTACGGACGCCGGCAGCGGGGCGCCCATCCTGCTCCTCCATGGCTCCGACTCGAATCGCTCCATGATGGACGCGCTCATCGAGCAGCTCGGGGCGGGCTGGCGCTGCCTCGCTCCGGACCGGCGGGGAGCCGGCGAGAGCACGGCGCCGGCGGGCGACGAGGACCCCAGCTGGGACACCCTCGCCGACGACGTGCTGGCCGTGGTGCGCTGGGCCGGGGCGGAGCGTCCGCTGGTGGCGGGCTGGTCGTGGGGCGCCAAGATCGCGATCGTGTACGCCGCCGCCGGCCACCCCTGCGCGGGCGTCTTCTGCATGGACGGTGCCGCGCTGGGCGCGGGCGGCAGCCTGCGCGAGGACCTGTACGACCGCATCGCATGCCCGGTGCGCGTGGTCTTCGCCGCGACCCCGGCCTGGCGCGACCCGCCGTGGCCCTACACGCCGGAGGCCGTGGCGGCGCTCTCCACGAGGCATCCCGAGCTGCTCATCTCCTGGCTGCCCTGCGGGCACGACGTGCCCAACCTGCTGCCGCGCGAGCTGGCGCAGCTCGTCCGCTCGTTCGCCGGGCTCGTCCGGCCCGCGTAGCTGGTGCGGTCGGCAGCCGGCGGGTCGCGCACGAAGGGAACGAGGAGGAGGCGCCGATGACCAGGGTGTTCTTCGCGACCGACCTGCACGGGTCGGAGACCTGCTGGCGGAAGTTCCTGAACGCGGCGAGGTTCCACCGGGCCGACGTGCTGATCTGCGGTGGCGACCTCACTGGCAAGGCGATCATCCCCGTGGTCGAGTCGGACGGCGGCTACGAGTTCGCCCTGTCGGGGACGCGCCAGCGGGTGGGCGCCGACGAGGTCGAGGAGGCGGTGACGCAGATCCAGCGACGCGGCTACTACCCGGTGCGGATGTCGGCAGGCGAGGTGCAGGAACTGCGAGCCGACCCCAGCCGCGTCGCCAGGCTGTTCACGGACCAGATGTGCCGGACGGTGGAGCGCTGGCTGGCCCTGGCCGACGAGAGGCTGGCGGACTCCGGGGTCCGCTGCTTCGTCTGTCCCGGCAACGACGACGAGATGGCCATCGACGACGTGATCAGGGCGGCCCGGCGGGTGGAGCTCGCCGAGGGCTCCGTGATCGACGTGGACGGCTTCGAGATGATCTCGACCGGCTGGTCCAACCCGACGCCCTGGAACACCCATCGCGAGGAGCCGGAGGCGGCCCTGACCGACCGTGTCGAGGCGATGGCGCGCGACCTGAAGGACCCCGCGCACGCGATCTTCAACCTGCACGTCCCGCCCTACAGCTCCGGGCTCGATGAGGCGCCGGCGCTGGACGAGGAGCTGCGGCCGATCCACGCCGGGCGCGCAATGCGGCCGGTGGGATCGACCGCGGTCAGGGACGCGATCCTGCGCCACCAGCCGATGCTGTCGCTGCACGGCCACATCCACGAAGGCAGGGGCGTGGCGAGGCTGGGCCGCACCCTCGCCCTCAACCCCGGCAGCGCCTACGAGGAGGGCATGCTGATGTCGGCGATCGTCGAGCTCGACCGCCGAAAGGGGGTCAGGAGCTACCAGCTCGTGAGCGGGTGACGCGGTGCGCACCAGTCCAGCTCTCTGACGCGACAGCTCGTCGCAGAGCCCCCTCCGGCCCTTCGGGCCACCTCCCCCGCAGGGGGAGGGGCTTACTCCGGGGCGGCTGTGACGGTGGAGTCCCTGTATGGCCGGAGATGCATCGAGTGAAGGAGACGAACCCGTACTATCCAGCCAGTCTGGAGCGGACCACCGGCGGCACCGCGGCCGTCCCGGACACGGAGGACTGAGGCGCTGGTCACGAGCATCCCACTCACAGACCTCCTGCAGGAGGCGCAGCGGATCGCGTACGCGGCCAGCGAGGCCGGTGTGGCCCTCCGACTGCTGGGAGGCGCCGCCGTCTGGCTGCACTCGGAGAGCGCCCGGCGGCCGCCGCTGAGGCGGCGGTACGGCGACATCGACTTCGTCGCCAGCTCGCGCCAGCGAGCCCAGGTGCACCGCCTGTTCGTCGCGCTCGGCTACCAGGCGGAGTCGCGCTTCAACACGCTCAACGGCGACCGCCGGCTGCTGTACCTTGACCTGCCGAACGCGAGGCAGGTCGACGTGTTCGTCGACCAGATGCGCATGTGCCACGTGATCGATCTGCGCCGACGGCTGGCCGTCGAGGGTCCGTGCGTGTCCCCGGCGGACCTGCTGCTGAGCAAGCTCCAGATCTACGAGATAAACCAGAAGGACCTGGTCGACGTGGTCGCCCTCCTGACGGACCACCACGTCGCCGACCTGGACGACGACGCCATCAACGTCGGGTACATCGCCCGCCTGGCGGCCAGGGAGTGGGGGCTCTACCGCACGGTGCGGCTGAACACGGAGCGCCTGCATGCCGCGATGCCCGACCTGGAGATGGACACCACCCTCGCTCAGCAGCGGCTCTCGGACCTGTGGCGCGCGATCGAGGCCCAGCCCAAGTCCCTGCGCTGGAAGCTGCGAGCCCGGGTCGGCGACCGCCTGCCCTGGTACGAGCTCCCCGAAGAGGTCCGCCTGCCATACCAGACCTGAGGCCGCACCCCTCGGGCTGGCTGGAGCCGAGACCCTCGCCGCTCAGCGGGGAGGCGTCCGCTTGACGAAGCCCCATGGCGAGCCGGGGAGGAGGGCGGCGGGCCCCGCAGCGAACGTCAGCAGCATGTCGACGATCTCCTCAAGGTCGGGGTAGCGGCCGTCCAGATGGCCGCCGGCCAGGGTCTCCGTTAGAGCGATATAGCCATCGGCGATCATCTCGACGCGGCGCCGCTGTCGCTCCGTGCCCAGCGGGTAGCCGAGCATGACCAGGTCGTCCACGAGCTCGCGGCGGTTGCCGGCCAGCAGCTCCCGCGCGGCCGCCCCCAGCGGAGATGCCGGCTCGTGCCGGGCGCGCTGGGTCAGGCGGAACAGGGCCGGGTGAGCG
>DATFRD010000449.1:0-9074 GCA_035263645.1 Candidatus Dormiibacterota bacterium
CGGCCGGGTGGGACGTGAAGTATCTGCTGGTCCCCAGGGACACGCCGCTCGACGCGCTGACGCGCACGTATCCCAGCATCTACGCCACGGGAGCCGGGATCGGGACCCTGGTCAGGGAGTTCCAGAGCTCAGGGGACCCGGACGTCTGGAAGCTCTACCGCGTGCAGCCGGCCGGGCCGCTGTCGGCCCCCGCGCCGCCACCGCCTGTCTCTGCGCCGCCACCGCCGGTCCCTGCGCTTCCACCCCCGCCTCCGGCCACGGCTCCGGCCGTGCCGCCGCCCCCGCCTCCGCCGGTGGTCCCGGCCTCGGCCCCCAGACCCGCGGACGCAGCACCCGTGGCTCCGGCTCCGGCTCCACCACCTCCCCTGCTGTCGCCTCCGTCACGGCCTCCGCCGGCGGTGAGGGAGGACGTGCAGGAGGAGCGCGAGGAAGGGGTGATCGGGCTGCGGCGGGAGGAGGGGCTGACGAGGCGGCGGCGGCGGGGAGCGCGGAGGAACGACCGAGAGATCCGCGATGACTGATGGAGGTACCTGGCATGCGGGACGGAATTGACGGGCGGCTCGCGTCGGCCGCCTCAGAGCCGCTCACCCCGGCGGCGATCGCCCGTGACCCGGAGGCGCCGCGTCAGGCGGCGGACGCCCCACGAGAGGATCCCCGTATCCCCCTCGCCGATCTGCGCGCGCAGACCGCCGTGATCAGGGCCGAGCTCGACACCGCGGTGCGGCGGGTCCTGGACAGCGGCAGCTTCGTGCTCGGCCAGGAGGTCGAGGCCTTCGAGGCCGAGTTCGCCACCTACTGCGGCCGGGCCGAGGCCGTGGCCACTGACAGCGGCACCAGCGCGCTCCACCTCGCCCTTCTGGCGGCGGGAGCCGGCCCGGGGGACGAGGTGGTGACGGTCGCGCACACGTTCGTGGCAACCGTCGCCGCCATCAGGCACGCCGGCGCCCAGCCGGTCCTCGTGGACACGGCCGCCGGCTCGTGCACCATGGACCCGCTGCGGCTGGAGGCGGCCATCACGGCCCGAACCAGGGTGATCCTGCCGGTGCACCTCTACGGCCAGTGCGCCGACATGGACGCGATCAACGCCATCGCGCGAGAGCACCGTCTGACAGTGATCGAGGACGCGGCGCAGGCCCACGGCGCCGTCTACGGAGGGAGGCCGGCCGGGAGCCTCGGCGACCTCGCCTGCTTCAGCTTCTATCCGGCGAAGAACCTGGGAGCCTGCGGCGAGGGCGGGGCCGTCGTGACGAACGACCGCGAGCTGGCGGCCACCATGAGGATGCTTCGCGACCACGGCCAGTCGACCAAGTACCGCCACGAGCTGGTCGGCTTCAACTACCGCATGGACGCGGTCCAGGGCGCCGTGCTGCGGGTGAAGCTCCGCCACCTCGACGCCTGGAACCTGGCCCGGAGGCGCCACGCGGCCGAGTACCGGCGCCTGCTCGCCGACACCGTGGAGATGCTGGCCGAGATGCCCTACGGCACATCGGCTCCGCACCAGTTCCCGATCTTCCACGACGACCGCGACGAGCTCCGTGACTATCTGGCCGAGCGGGGCATCGGCACCGGCATCCACTACCCGGCCCCCGTCCACCTGCAGCCAGCCTTTTCCGACCTCGGCTATCGGGAGGGGGACCTGCCGGAGAGCGAGCGCAGCTGCCGGCGGACCCTGTCGCTTCCCTTCTACGCGGAGATGCCCGCTTCGGCGGTCTCCCGGGTGGCGGACCTGGTCCGGGAGTTCGCCGCGAGCCGGCCCGCCAGCAGCGCGCCGCCCACGAGGGAACCGTCGACGGAGGAGCCTCCGACCGGAGAACCGGCCACCGGCGAACCGCCCACCGGCGAACCGCCCACGGGCGAGCCCGCCGCCGGCGAACCGGCCACCGGCGAGCGGGCCGCAGCCGCGCCGGCGGCGGTCCGGCCGCGCCTCTCGGTCTGCTTCCCGGCCTACAACGAGGCCGCGACCATCGACGACGTCCTGAGGGAGACCGACGACCTGCTGCGCGCCGGAGGCCTCCCGTACGAGATCATCGTGTGCGACGACGGCTCCACGGACGGCACCGGTGCGATCGCTGAGGAGTTCGCCCGGAGGGCCGGCCACACCCGGGTGCTGCACCACGAGAAGAACCTCGGCATCAGGGCCACGTTCGAGGAGCTCTACACCGAGGCCCGCGGCGACGTGGTGGTCGTCAACTCCGTGGACGGCCAGTGGCCGATGGCGACCGTCCTCGGCCTGGTCCCGCTCACCTCGGACTCCGACATCATCATCGCCGGCCGGCGCCAGAAGTTCTACAGCTGGAACCGCGCGTTCATCTCCTGGGCCTACAACCTGGTGCCCCAGGTGCTGTTCGGCCTCACGACCCACGACGCTGGCGCGCTCAAGCTCTACCGGCGCGAGGTGCTGCGCGAGATCCCGGTCATCTCGCTCTCACCGTTCTCGGAGGCGGAGCGGCTGATTCGCGCCGCTCGCGCCGGGTACCGGATCACCGTCTGCCCGGTCGACATCAAGCCGCGGCTGGCCGGGCGAGCACGCGGCGTCAGCGTGCGAACCGTCGCCCAGGCACTCGTCGACGTCGTTCGGGTCTGGAGAGACCTCCACTCCCGGACCAGGCCGTCTCCGCCGGCCGCACCGGTCTCCCGGAGCGACGGGGAGGAGTGAGCGACACACCTCCCGGTTCCGACCACCGCCAGGCCTGCTCCCTGCGGGGCGGGCCTGGCCACAGCCCACGACACACAGGAGGACAGACTCGCATGGCCAGGATCTACGTGGGAGGCGCCGGGGGTGCGCCCTCGAACAACGTCATCCGCTCGCTCCGGGAGTCGCACCGCAGGGACTACCTGATCGGCGCCACGGCGCTGGCGTCGGACCTGCTGCTGGCCGACGTCGACGAGCGCTACCTCGTGCCCCCGGCCAGCGACGCGCGCTACCCGGAGGTCATCCTCGGGCTCCTGAGGCGCACCCGTCCCGACTTCCTGCACGTCCAGCACGACAGCGAGGTGCTCGCGATCTCGCGGCTCCGCGACCACGTGCAGGCGCTCGGCGTTGGCCTCTACCTTCCCTCGCCGGACACCGTGGAGGCGTGCGTCGACAAGTACTGCTCGTACGAAGTCTGGAAGCGGAACGGCGTCCCCGTGCCCGAGACCATCCTGGTCCGGCGTCCCGAGGACCTGGACGAGGCATTCGGGCGGTTCGGGCCCACGGTCTGGATCCGGGCCACCCGGGGCGGAGGCGGCCGAGGCGCCCTGCCCGCGGACCGGCCGGATCTCGCCAGGCTGTGGATCGACCGCTTCGGAGGCTGGGGCACGTTCACCGCGGCGGAGTGCCTCACCGAGCGGAGCGTGACCTGGCTGTCGATCTGGCACGAGGGCGAGCTCGTCGTGGGCCAGGGCCGGCGCCGCCGGCGATGGAATTTCGGCGACCGCACGCTGTCAGGCGTCACCGGCATCACCGGGGTGGGAGAGACGTGCAGCGATCCCATGGTGGACGACCTGGCCCAGCGAGCCATCGTGGCGATCGACCCGCGGCCCCACGGCATCTTCGGGGTGGACATGACCTACGACGCGGCGGACCGCCTCTACGTCACCGAGATCAACATCGGGCGGTTCTTCACGACCTGCTACTTCTTCACCCGGGCCGGCCTCAACATGCCCGCCATCTACTGCGACATCGCCCTCGACCGCCGGCGGCCGGCCCTGTCCCGGAAGATCAATCCGCTGCCCCCGGGGCTGGTCTGGGTCAGGGGAATGGACGTGCAGCCTGTCCTCACCACGACCGACGAGCTGGAGGCCCTGGAGGGGCAGGACGGCTGGAGGAACCGCCCGCTGGCGCAGCGCCCGTGATAGACACCGTCGTCGTCGACCTGGACGGCCCGATCCTGGACGTCAAGCGGCGTCACTACCGCTGCTACGCCGGCATCCTGGCGGAGCACGGGTACCCGGTGATCGGGCCCGACCGCTACTGGGCCATGAAGCGGCGCCGGGTCGAGCCCCGGCGCCTGCTCGCGGCCAGCGGCGCCGAGGCGCTGGAGGCCCGCTTCCTCCGGGCCTGGCGGGACCGGATCGAGGGCCGCGACATGCTCGCCCTCGACCGGGCCCAGCCCGGAGCCCAGCGCAGGCTCCAGGAGTGGCATGCCCGGCACGTGCGGCTGATCCTGGCCACCATGCGGCGCCACCCCGACCGCGCGGCCGAGCAGGTGGGCCGCCTGGGGTTGAGCGGGCTCTTCTGGCGGGTCGTCGTCTCGCCGGACGCCCTGGGAGGTGAGGGCAAGGGTCGGGCCGTCCTCCGGGAGGCGCCCGGGCTGGATCCGGCCCGCTGCCTCTGGGTCGGCGACACGGAGGCCGACGCGGAGGCCGCGGCGTCGGTGGGCTGCCGCGTGTGGCTCGTCGTCTGCGGCATCCGCACCCAGGAGCTGCTCGCTCCGCTGGCGCCGGGCCGGATCGCGGCCGGCCTGGCCGCGGTGGACCTCGAGGCCGAGGCCCTGACGGCCTGAGCCGCGCCCGGCGGCCCCCGCCAGCCGGCTCCAGCTTCATCGAGCGACCGGGCCCGGGGTGACAGGGAGAGCGGACCTGGACCCCGGGCCCCGCTGTTGCCGGGGCAGGATGGGGTTCCCTCCCCTCGCGTGGAGGAGGGGCGTCAGGATTCCCGCGTCACGCGATGATCGCCACGGCGCCGAGCGCGACCGCGCCCAGGTGCTGGTCACCCTCGATGGTCGCCCGGCAGCGCGCGGCGGCGGCGGCGGCACCCTTCGTGAACAGGCGCCAGGCCGTGTCCTGGTCCAGGGTCACCACGCTGGCCGGCGCCGCCTCGACGCCGACGAACAGGGCCCAGCGGTTCTCCTGCCTGACCAGCGACCAGCCGCCTCCCGCCTCGCCGGTCACGACCAGCCGCACATGCGTGCCCTCGGGGCCCCGGACGTCCCGGTAGGTGTGCGGGAGCGCGTGGACGAGGACGTCCAGGACGGGATGGAACAGCCGCCGCTCTCGCAGGCCTCCGACGCCGACCGCGTCGCGGATCTGCTCCTGGTGGACCCAGCGCTCGGTGTACTCGCGCGCGACGTCGAGCCAGCGAGGCGCCGGCTCGGGCCCCGCCCAGTCGACGGGTCGACCCGGCTCGGCCAGGTCGAGCGTCAGGAAGTGCTCGAGCACCCGCTCCCCGCTCCAGCCGAGCAGCTCGACGAGCACGCGGGGGCTCAGCCTGCGGTGAGCGGCGACCCACTCCTGGTTGCGGCGGTTGAGGAACGCGACCAGGTCGTTCCAGGCCCGGGGACCGGCGGAGGCCCCCGACCGATAGCCGTCGCGGCCGCCGGAGAGCCTCTGCAGGTCGTCGCCGAGCAGGTGCCCCGCGATGTCCTTGACCGACCACCCCGGGCAGACTGTAGGCGCGTCCCACTGGTCGGGCGTAAGGCCCGACAGGAGCGCCAGCAGGTGGCGCCGCTCGTCCGGGAACAGGTCGAGCACAGCAACCGGCGGTTTGGGTGTCACCAGCTCAATTGTCCGTAGAGTCCCTCCCCCCTTGCGGAGGAGGTGGCCCGCCAGCGCGGGTGGGGGTCAGGGGGCCGCCGACCGGCATCTCGTCACGTTTCACGCTTCCTTCACGCGAAATTCGGGCAGCCGTCCCCCGGCGTTTACTGCAGGTTCGAGCTGGCCCCGGCCACGATGGCCTCGTGCTTACAGACTGCGCCTCCAGGAACGCCCGCACGTGAGCTCGCCAGCGACCAGCGGCAGCCGCTGGAGCTACGTGCGAGCCGCGATCATCGTGGCCGGCGTCGTGGTCGCCTACCACTACTCGCTCTGGACCCTGTACCGAGAGCTCAGCGTAGGGACGCTGCTGGCCGGCCTGGGCCTGGTCCCCGCCGTCGCCGTCCTCCTTGCGGTGCAGCGCGCCACGACGAGGACGGCCGGTGTGGATATCGAGGACCGGTCGGTCGATTTCATCGTCGGGCTGCCGCTGCTGCTGGCGGCGCTCGTGATGCTGCTCATCGGGCCCGTCAGCCTCTCCACCTTCTTCTGGCTCTGGCGCCTGGACCTGCTCACGTTGCCGGTCTTCGTGGCGGGAGCGGTCAGCCTGGTGTTCGGCGTCCGCATCCTCTGGCGGGTCCGGGTCCCGATCGCCTTCCTGCTGCTGGCCTGGCCGCTGCCCTACCTCGTGCTGCCGGCCGGGGGCCTGCACCGGCTGGGCGTCGGCGCCACCGGTGCCCTCGGCAGGCTCCTGGCCCTGCTCCCGCTGGAACCAGCCGCGCAGGCCGGCGGCGGCGTGCTGTCGCTCGTCACCAGCCACGGGCGGCGCCTGGCCCTCGAAGCAGCGTTCGCCGACACCGGCGCCGGCGCGGTTCTCGGCTTCCTGCTGGTGGGGTGCGCAGTCGCGCTGCTGGTCCGCGGAGCCGTGCCGCGCAGGCTGCTCTGGCTGGCGACGGGGACCGTGCTGGCCTGGACGCTGAACCTCGTGTGGACGCTCGTGGTCCTCGCCGCCGAGGTCACCTGGGCCCTCCCCGCCAGGCCGCCCGACCCGGCCGTCATGCCCGTCGTGTGGTCCTGCGTCGCGGCCCTGGCCATGGTCGCCGCTCTGCCCTGCTTCGGCCTGCGGATCCACCGGCCCGGCCCGGAGGGCCAGCCGGGACGGCGTGGGACGCGAGGCCTCGCGGTGGCCGGCCTCGCAGTCGTGGCAGTCGCCTCCGGCGTCGGCGCGGCCGCCGACAACACGCTGGCCAGCTTCCAGCTGGTCGCCAGAGACCTCGGCGCGCCCCAGGTGAACGGGATCGATCAGCACGACGCGACCATCGCGGGATGGTCGCTCACCCGGACTGACAGCCTGGACTGGACCAAGCGGTACTTCGGCCCCGATTCCACGTGGATCCGGTACACCTACCGTCCGGCTCCGGGCGCCACCAGCTCGTCCGTCTCCGGTCCCGCGGCGGCCGTGGTCATGGACGTCGTCACTACGTCGGACCTGAGCAGCCTTCGTACGTACGACATCGCTGCGAGCTATCGCTTCTACCCGTATCAGCTGGTGGCGACGAGGAGCGCCGACCTCGGCGGCGGCGTGGTCGGACACGGCACCGTCTACCGGGGGCGGGGTGGGAGCCCCTGGACCGGGGTCTACTGGGAGTGGCCGGTCCAGACGCCGCAGGGCGAGCGGTATCAGCGCGTCGTGCTCCACCTGGACGACGCTGCGGCGGCGGTGCCGGCCCTGGCTGCCCCGCGCGGGCCGGGCACGCTCCGCAGCGCCCAGCTGCGCGTCAACGATGCTCTCGGCTTCCAGGCACGGCCGGTGCCGGGAGCGGCCGAGCGCACGCAGGACTTCCTCGTCGGATTCGCGCACCTCGTCGTCAGCGCCGACGCCGGCGCCTCGGACGGCAGCCGTTCGCCGGCCCCGACCGGCCGGAGCAGGTGACAGCAGGCCGGGTCGGAACCGACCTGGCCGATCCCCAGGTTCCGACCAGCGCCGACGCCGCCCTTTCGGAGACACCGCGGCTCCGGCCGCGACACCTGGTCCGCCAGAACACCGTCCTGCTGGCCGGGGGGGTGGTGAGCGGGGTCGGAGGCTTCGCCTACCACGCCATCGCCGGCCGCCTCCTGGGGCCCGGGCTCTACGGTGAGGTGGCCTCGGCGATCGCCGCCTACACGGTCCTGAGCACGCCCTACTTCGTCCTGGTCCTGGTGCTGGCCCACTGCGCGGCGACGCTGCCCGCCCAGGACGACCCCGGCGTCGTCCGCGGCCTCGCCCTCCGTGCCAGCGCATGGATGGCCGTGCCTGGCGGCGCCCTCGTCGCGCTCGCGGTTGCGTTCGCGGTCCCCGCCGCGGCCTTCCTCCAGCTCGGCTCGCCGGTCCCCATGGTCTGGCTGGGTGTGACCGTGGCGGTCACCTGGCAGCTGGCGATACCGCGTGCGCTGCTCCAGGGGATGCAGCGATTCGCGGCCCTCTCGCTCAACCTCACCGCGGAGATGGTGGCCCGCTCCACGAGCGTGCTCCTGCTCCTCCTCGCCGGCTTCGCCGTCGCGGGTGGGGCGGCGGCGCTCCTCGTGGGGGCCCTGCTCTCCCTCGGACTGGGCGTGGGGGCGCTGCGCGACGTCCTGAGGGCGCCGGGCAGGCCGGCTCGACGGCCCAGCGGTCTGGCCGGCCTGTCGATCAGCGCCGGGGCCGGGACCGTCGGCGTTCTGCTGCTGTACAACCTGGACGTCGTCCTGGCCAAGCACTTCCTCGACGCCCAGGGCGCCGGCCTCTACGGCGGCCTGAACAAGATCGCCGGCATCGTCTTCTTCCTCACCCTGAGCGTGAGCCAGGTGATGTTTCCGCGGGTCGTCGAGGCGGCCAGGCTCGGACGTCGGCCGGGCCGGCTCCTCCTGCTCTCGGCGCTGCTGCTCTCGCTGCTGTCGCTGGTGCCGCTCGCGGTGTTCGCCGCTGAGCCGCGGCTGGTGGTCGGCCTGCTCTTCGGGCCGGCCTTCGAGGGTGCGGCCCCGCTTCTGCCGCTGGCCGGTCTCATCGGCCTCGGGCTGAGCCTCGACAACCTGCTGATCCAGTTCTTCGTCGCCCTGCGCGATCGCCGGTACATCTCCCTCCTCGTAGTGGGCTGCGGGCTGGAGGCTGCGCTCATCTCCCTCCACCACCGGGGCGTGGACGCGGTGGTGCAGGACGTGCTGGTGGCCGTGTTCGTCCTCCTGCTCCTCCTCGCCGCGCGGGCCGTCGTCCTGCTGGGCCGCCGCCGCCCATTCGTGAACGACGCGCTCGAGGCGCGGTGAGAGAGCCTGGCGTTCGGCCCTTCCCGCGGTTGTCCCTCCCCCCTTGCGGGGGAGGTGGCCGCGCCAGCGGCCGGTGGGGGGTACGCCCGGATGGGGCGGTTGCTTGCCAGAGGTGAGAGACCTCTGGAGGGAACGCGCTGGTAACTTCGAGTCGAAGGCAACGGCGGCGTCGCGAGGCGAGGTCGGCAGGAAGCCGGAGACATACCTCTGACAGCCGTAGCCGAGAGGCTGCGGCCGACCCGGTAGAAGTCAGCCGAGGAGGAGGGCGTACCCCCACCGGCCGCTGGCGCGGCCACCTCCCCCGCAAGGGGGAGGGACAACCGACAACCGGCATCCGACAT
>DATFRD010000450.1:0-2990 GCA_035263645.1 Candidatus Dormiibacterota bacterium
AGGGGCGTGGTCGACCCCGCCGCCTTCTTCCGGACCAACGTCCTGGGCACGCAGACCCTGCTGGACGCAGCGCGCGAGGTCGGGGTCGGCCGGTTCCACCACATCTCCACGTGCGAGGTCTACGGCGACCTCGCGCTGGACGACCCGGGCAGCTTCTCCGAGGAGTCGCCCTACCGGCCGCGGACGCCGTACAACGCCTCGAAGGCTGGCGCCGACCTCGCGGTGCGCGCCTACTCGGAGACGTTCGGCCTACCGGTGACCGTCTCGATCTGCTCCAACAACTACGGCCCCTACCAGTTCCCGGAGAAGGTGATCCCGGTGTTCGCGATCCAGGCGCTGCGCGGCCAGCAGCTGCCGCTGTACCGGAGCAGCAATCACCGGCGCGAGTGGCTCCATGTCGAGGACCACTGCCGGGCGATCGACGCGATCCTGACCGATGGGCGCCCGGGCAACACGTACAACGTCGGCAGCGGGACCGAGATCGACGTGGAGGGCATCGCCGACCTCGTCCTCGACACCCTGGGCCTGGACGCGAGCCTCAAGACCTACGTGCAGGATCGCCCCGGCCACGACCGGCGGTACCTGCTGGACTCGGGGAAGCTCCGCCGGGAGCTGGGCTGGAGCCCGCGGGTCGCGGTCGAGCAGGGCATCCGGCAGACCGTCGAGTGGTACCGTGCGCACCCCGACTGGTGGGAGCCGCTGCTGCAGCGGCGGACGGTGGATGAGGAGGCCTGGCAGGCGGGCGCCGCGTCGTAGATGCGAGGGGGAGCGGGTCCCCCGCGGTGGCCCCCCTCCCCTCGGGGGAGGGGTTGGGGGAGGGGGACTGCTTGATCGACCCCCCAACCGGCCCCTGGCGGGGCCACCTCCCCCGCAAGGGGGGAGGGACCATCGCCCGCCGGCCCCTGTGCGCCGCTCTCGTACACTGGCGCAGTTGCAGGAAGATCGGCTGAACCGCGCGCTGGCGCTGAGGCGGGAGGGCCGGCTGGACGAGGCGGTGATCCTGCTCGAGTCCCTGCTGGTCGACCAGCCCGCCAACCCGCTCGCGCTCGCTCACCTCGCCCACTGCCAGCTCCGCCGGGGCCAGCCGCAGGTCGCGCTGGCAGAGCTGGGCAAGGCTGAGGCCGCGGGCGGCGCCACGTCCTTCACCGCGCGGGTGCGCGGCGACGCCCTGTACCGCCTCGCCCGCTACGGGCCGGCCCGCGACGCCTACCGGGAAGCGGACGCGCTCGGCGATCGGACGGCCTGGCCGCTCGCCCAGCTCGCCCGGTCCTGCCTCCGCCTGCGGGACATCGAGGGCGCCCGCGGGGCCGCCGCCCGGGCGGTCGAGCGCGAGCCCGGCGCGGCCGCGGCCTGGGTGGTGCTCGGTGACGTGTCCGCCCGCGCGGGCGACGTCGCCGGTGCCGAGGCGGCATTCGCCCGGGCGCACGAGATCGACGCCGGCGACGGCTACGCCTACGCGCGCCTGATCGAGTCCAGGCTGCTCCAGCTGGAGCCCGAGCAGCGTCGCCGCGAGGTCGAGCTGCTGCTCAGGAGCACAGGCCGCGACAACCGCTTCCTGCTGCAGGTGCTGGCCCGTCTGCAGGGCCAGCTGGGCGACCAGGCGGCGGCGGCGTCGGCCTGGCGCAGCAGCCGCCAGGGCGGCGACAACCTGTACGCGCAGAAGATGGAGGGCTACGCGCTGCGCCGGGCCGGCCAGCTGGACCAGGCGGCCGCCTTGATGCACGCCTGCCTGCTCAGGGACCCAGAGGACGTGATCCTGTTTCGCACGTACGTGCGGATGCAGCGCGAGCGAGGCGTCCTCGACGAGCTGAGGCGCGCGCTGAGCGAGCTGCTCCCCGTCGCCGGCAGCCGGCGCGGGGCCGTGATGGGCGAGCTGCGCAAGCTCGGCGAGGGCGCGCCGGAACCGAGCCCGCGCTGATGCCGACGGTCGCTGCCAGGAGGATCGCGGACCTGGTGGAGGTGACCGCCGCCGAGACGGTGGTCCGGCTGGACGGCACTGGCGGCCGCCTGCACGACCTCGTCCTCACCGGGGACGTGGTGCGCAGCCTCGGGGCCGTGCTGGAGTCGGCGCAGGGTCCGACCGGCGCCGGCTTCCTCGTGGTCGGGCACTTCGGGTCCGGCAAGTCGCACTTCCTGGCCGCCCTGGGCGAGCTGCTCACGGACCCGGCCGGGGCGCGCGGCCTCGCCGGCTGGGACCCGGGGGTGCGCGACCTGGCCGCGTCGTCCCGTCCCTCGCTCGCGGTGCCGGTGCCGCTGGTCGAGTACCGCGCCGAGGCGTCGCTGGAGGAGGTGGTGTGGCAGCGCGGCTGGCGCGTGCTCCAGACGGCCCCGCCACCGCTGACGTCGGACCGCTCCGAGACGTGGGGCCGGCTGCTGGACGCCGCCCGGGCCGCCGGCCACGCCGGCCTCCTGCTCCTGGTCGACGAGCTGAGCGAGTTCCTGAAGGCCAAGCGGGGACCTGCGCTGACCGAGGATCTGCGCTTCCTGCAGTTCCTGGGCGAGTGGCCGCGCCGGGAGCCGGTGGTCGTCGTGGGCGCGCTGCAGGAGAGCCTGGAGGAGGTGGCCAGCGTCAGCCAGCGGGAGCTGGCCCGGATCCGCGACCGCTACCCGGTCACCCTCGGGCTCTCCATGCGCCACGTGCAGGACCTGGTCCGCGGGCGGCTCGTCCGGCTGCGGCCGGGAGCCGACGCCGAGATCGAGCGCATCTACCGGGAGCTGAAGGCGGCCTTCCCCGGCTGGACGGTGACGGCAGGGTCCTTCATGAGCTGCTATCCGCTCCACCCCGACACGCTGACGGTCCTGGACGGCCTCCGGTTCCTGCTCTCGCAGCAGCGCGGCGCGGTCGACTTCATCTGCCGCCGGCTGCGGGGGGACCCGGCAGCCGGGATCGAGCCGTGGCAGGAGCACGGCGCCGGCGACCTGCTCACGCCGGACCGCATCTACGACCACTTCCAGGCCCGGCTGCACGAGCGGGTCGAGACCAACCGGTT
>DATFRD010000451.1:0-10563 GCA_035263645.1 Candidatus Dormiibacterota bacterium
TCGGCTCGACGCTGCTTGCCAGCGCCGGCCCCTACCTGTTGCGCTCCATGGACGGCGGGGCGACGTGGACCTACGTCGGGACCACGCCGGACGGCTCGACGTCGATCGCGTTCGTGACGGCCACGCGCTGGCTGAAGCTCATCGTCCCCGGCCAGTCCGAGGAGACGTTGGACGCCGGCGCCCACTGGCGCGCCTACGCCTCCGACTACGGCCAGGCGGCGCCGGTGGCGCCCAGCGTCGTCTTCGCCAGCCCCCAGCTCGGCTACGCGACGGTGCGCGGCGAGCTCCAGCGCACGCTGGACGGCGGGCTCCACTGGACCCAGCTCCACACCCCCGGCACCGGCACCTGACGTCCGGCGGAAACCGCCGATACTGGGTGATCGTGCGCCTTCGACCTGGCGACTTCGAGCCGGTCCTGGAGGTCGCCGGGCTGATGGCCCGGTGCCCGGCCGAGTGGTTCCTCGTCGGGGGCTGGGCCATCGACGTGTTCGTCGGTGCGCTGACCCGCGACCACGACGATGTCGACGTCGGCGTCGCCCGCCAGCACCAGGCGGCCGCGCGCCGTCTCCTGCCTGGCTGGCGCTACGAGAAGGTGGTGCCGGTCGAGAGCACGCTGGTCCGGGAGGCCTGGGCGGAGGACGAGTGGCTCGATCTGCCGGTCCACGAGATCCACGCCCACTCGCCGTCGGGCCGCCACCTCGAGTTCCTCCTGCTCGAGCGCCGCGGGGACGAGTGGTTCTACCGCCGGGACCCGCGGGTGACCCTCGCCTGGCGTCTCCTGGGCTTCACGTCACCGCTCGGGGTGACCGTCCTCGCACCGGAGGTGGCGCTGCTGTTCAAGGCGAAGGGAGACCGCGGGCGTGACCAGGCCGACTTCGAAACGGCCCTGCCGCGACTGGACCGAGAGCGGCGCCGGTGGCTGCGGGCCGCGCTGGAGGCCGCGCATCCCGGCCATCGCTGGCTGGCCGAGCTGGGCTGAGCCGGGTTCCGCCCCGCGCATCGGCCACCCGGGTCGGTGGCAGGGTCCGCGGAGGTTCGCCGGGCACCTCTAGCATCGAGGCGTGGACAGGCGGGCGGAGGCGAGGCGCGAGATGCCGGAGCCGATGCGGCGGGACGTGCGGCTGCTGGGCGAGATGCTCGGCCAGGTCCTGGCCGAGAGCAGTGGCCCCGAGCTGCTGGCGGACGTGGAGCGGCTGCGCCGGAGCGTGATAGCCGCCCGCGACAGCGCGGAGCAGGACCGGGCCGCGGTCGAGCTGGTGTCGTCCTGGCCGCTGGGCCGGGCCGAGGAGGTGGCCAGGGCGTTCACGTGCTACTTCCACCTGGCCAACCTGGCCGAGGAGCACCACCGCGCGCGGATCCTCCGCGAGCGTGACAGCGCGCCCGGCGCGCTGCGGGATTCGCTGGCAGCGGCCGTGGCCGAGATCCGGGAGCGCCAGGGCGAGGGCGCGCTCCGGGCGCTGCTGGACGGGCTGGAGGTGCACCCCGTGCTGACCGCCCACCCGACGGAGGCGCGCCGCAGGGCCGTCGTGACGGCGATCCGGCGGATCGGCGAGCAGCTGGAGCGGCTGGACGACCCCCGCTGCTCCGGGAGCGAGGAGCGCGACGCCCGCCGGCGCCTCCTCGAGCAGATCGAGCTGCTGTGGCGGACCGCCCAGCTGCGGAGTACCGAGGTGCGCCCCCTGGACGAGGTGCGCACCACGCTGGCGGTGTTCGACGAGACCCTGCTCGATGCCGTGCCCGCCATCTACCGCGAGCTGGACACCGCGCTCTCGCCCGCCGACGCGGGTGCCCGGCCACCCCTGGCACCCGCGTTCCTCCGCTTCGGCACCTGGGTGGGCGGCGACCGGGACGGCAATCCCTCGGTGACCGCGGCGGTCACGGGCGAGTCGATGCGGGTCCAGGCGGAGCAGGCGCTGGCCGCGCTGGAGGCGGTCGTCGCCCGGGTCGGCCGGACGCTGACCGCGGACGTGGCGTCGACACCTCCCAGCCCGGGCCTGGAGCGCCGCCTGGAGGCGGCCGGCGCCGCCGACCCGGGCCGGCTCGGGGACCTGGCCGCTCGCTCTCCGGGCGAGCCCCACCGCCAGTTCCTCCTCCACGTCGCCGACCGGGTGCGGGCCACCCGGCTCGGCGGCCCGGGCGCCTACGGCCGCCCCGCCGAGCTGCTCGACGACCTCCGTGCCGCGCAGTCGTCGCTGGCCGAGGCCGGAGCCGCGCGGCCGGCCTACGGCGACCTGCAGGAGCTCATCTGGTGGGTGGAGACCTTCGGCTTCCACCTGGCGGAGCTGGAGGTGCGCCAGCACAGCCGCGTCCTGGGCCGCGCCCTGGTCGAGGTGCGGGCGGGCGGCCCCCGCTCGGCCGATACCGAGGAGGTCCTGGCGACCCTGCGGACGATGACCGAGCTCCAGCGCCGGCACGGGCCCCATGCCTGCCGGCGCTGGGTGGTGAGCTTCACCACCAGCGCCGCCGACGTGGCCGCCGTGCACGAGCTGGCCGCAGCTGCGGGCGGGCCGCCCGCGCTCGACGTCGTGCCGCTGCTCGAGACCGCGGCCGAGCTGGCCCGGGCGACCGCCCTCATGGACCAGGTCATGGACGTGCCGGCGGTGCGCCGGCGGCTGCGCGAGACCGACGGCCGGCTGGAGGTCATGCTGGGCTACTCCGACTCGGCCAAGGAGGGCGGCCCGGTGTTCGCGACGCTGGCGCTGTTCCAGGCACAGGCGGAGCTGGCCTCATGGGCGGCGGGGCGCGGCCTGCGGCTGACGCTCTTCCACGGCCGCGGCGGGGCGCTCGGGCGCGGCGGCGGGCCGGCCAACCGGGCAGTCCTGGCGCAGGCGCCCGGCTCCGTGAACGGCCGCTTCAAGGTGACCGAGCAGGGCGAGGTGGTCTTCGCCCGCTACGGCAACCCGGCCATCGCCCGCCGGCACCTGGAGCAGGTGTCGTCGGCCGTGCTCCTCGCCTCGTCGCCGTGGGTGCAGGAGCGGGCATCCGGGGCGACCCGGCGGTTCGCCGCCCTGGCCGCCTCCATCGCGCCCGCCGCCCGGAGCGCGTATCGCGAGCTCGTGGAGACCGACGGCTTCGCGTCGTGGTTCGCCCTGGTGAGCCCGATCGAGGAGCTGAGCAGCCTGCGCATCGGCTCCCGGCCGGCCCGCCGGGGCGGCAGCCGGTCGTTGGACGACCTCCGGGCCATCCCATGGGTGTTCGCCTGGTCGCAGACGCGCCTGAACCTGCCCGGCTGGTACGGGCTGGGCAGCGGGCTCGCGGCCGCCGACCCGGCCGAGCTGAAGGACGCGTACGCGGACTGGCCGCTGTTCACCTCGCTCGTGGACAACGCGGAGATGAGCCTGGCCAAGACCGATCGCAGGATCGCGGCGCGCTACCTGGCCCTCGGCAACCGGCCGGACCTGGCCGCCCGCGTGCTGGCCGAGTACGACCTGACGCTGGAGCGCCTGCTCGCGGTGACCGGGCAGTCGCGGGTCCTTGAGGGCCGGCGCGTGCTGGGCCGCGCGGTCGAGCTGCGCAACCCGTACGTGGACGCGCTGTCGCACCTGCAGCTGCGGGCGCTGCGGGCGCTCAGGGAGGACCCGGCGGCAGCCGACCGGGAGCGGCTGGAGCGGCTCCTGCTGCTGACGGTCAACGGCGTGGCGGCCGGCCTCCAGAACACCGGCTGAGCCCGGCCCCCAGAGGCGTTCGTAGCAGCGCGCCTGCGCGCGTGCGCTCCGGCGCGCGCGAGGGTACGATGCGCCGCGGCGATGTTCGGCATCATCCGGCCGTGCCGTCACCGGCTGCCCGGCGATCTCCGGGCAGCGTGGCTCGGCCACCTGTGCGGCCTCTGCCTGGCCCTCCGGGACGAGCACGGACACCCCGCCCGACTGGCGACGAACACCGACGGCCTCGTCGTGTCCGCCCTGCTCGACGCGCAGACGGACGGCCTCAGTCTCAGCCGGCGGGCCGGGCCCTGTCTTCTCCGCCGGCTCCGCGGAGCCGATGTCGCCGCCGGCCACGGCCCCCGTCTGGCGGCCGCCGTCTCCCTGGCGCTCGCCGCGGCCAGGGTCCGGGATCACGCCGACGACGGCGACGGCCGGTTCCGCCACCGGCTCGCCGCCGCCGGGGGCCGGCGCCTGGCCGACCACTGGGCCGGCGGCGCCCGGCGAACCGGGCTCGCGGTCGGGTTCGACACCGCCGTCCTGGCGGAGGCCGCGGCCCGCCAGCGAGGACTGGAGGCCGGGGCGGGACCCGGCACGCCGCTGACCGCCGTCACCGCCCCGACCGAGACCGCCGTGGCCCTGGCGTTCGGCCACACGGCTGTCCTGGCCGGCCGGCCGGCCAACGTCCCGCCGCTGCGGGAGGTCGGCCGGGCGTTCGGGCGCATCGCCCACCTGCTGGACGCCGTCGAGGACGTGGACCGCGACCGCCGCTCGGGCGCGTGGAACCCGCTGACCGCGACCGGCGCCCGTCCCGACGACGCCCGGCGGCTCTGCCGCGACGCGCTCGGCGGGCTGCGCCGGAGCCTGGGTCGGGCCGAGCTGCCGCACGGACGTCTCGTTCGGGCGCTGCTGGTCCACGAGGTGGACCACGCGGTCCGGCGGACCTTCGGGGTGGCGGCCGGCTGCCCGGTCCCTGTCCGGGCCCGGGCGACCCCGCCGGACACCGCGCCGCCGCCTCCTCCGCCGCCGCCTCGCGGCTACGACCCGGGCCCCGTGGGCACGACGGCCCCACCGCGTGACCGCCGCGGAGGCGGCGGTGGAGACGGCGACGGCGACGGCTTCTGCTGCTGCGACTGCGGCGACGCTGGCTGCTGCGGCCAGGCCGAGTGCTGCGCGGGCTGCGAGTGCCCGGACTGCAGCTCCTGACGGCCGACGAGGAGGAGCGACCGGTGACCTGCAACCCGCCCCTGCCCCCACCCGGCGGCAACCGCGGATATTTGCTGCCGCCGCCGGGCGCGCCCGGCTATCCGTGGCCGCCCGGGATTGCCGGCCACGGGATGGCGCCCGGAGCCGGCCGCAGGCGGTTCTGGCTGGGCGTCCTGGCCGGCGGCTGCGGGGTGCTGGTGCTCGAGCTCATCCTCTTCGTGGTGTCCAGCGCGCTCCTCGGCTCGGCCGTCCGCAGCGGGCTGCAGGGCCGTGGCTTCCTCCTGCCCGTGCCGCTGCCCTCCGGGCTGACCCAGCTGGCGGTGAGCTCGGAGCCCTGCGGCCCGCAGCCGTGCCTGGCGCGCCACGGCGTGACCGTGCTCGTGAGCAACGTCGACCGCAGCGCGAGCCCGGGCTCCGGCCCCCACCTGGTGCGGCTCGACGTCACGTTCGTGGGCACTTCGGGAACGCACACCGTAACGCCCGCCGAGTTCGTGCTGTCCGACGCCGCGGGCACCCCGGTGCTGCCGGTCACGGCCCCCGCCCAGGGCTGCAGCGCCACGCCGGTCCAGCAGACGCTGCAGGCCGGCCAGCGGTTGGGGCCTTATCCGGTGTGCTTCGCCGTGAGGGGGCAGGCAGGCCAGGACCTGACCCTGAGCTGGATCGACCCGGAGGGTCTCACCGTCGTCAACCTGAAAGTGCCGTAGGCGAGCCCAGGCCGCGGACCCGGTCGGGGGCCGCGGCGGCCGACCGGTGGCGGCGCATCTGCGGCAGCAGCGCGGCCAGGACCGCGATGCCGGCCACGCACGCGATCCCCCCGGAGACCACCGAGAAGATCGGGCCGGCCAGTGCAGCGACCGCCCCGGCCTCCAGGTCGCCCAGGCGCGGCCCGGTGGTCACGACCATCAGGTGGAACGCGCTCATCCGGCCGCGCATCGAGTCGGGCACGACGACCTGCAGGATCGTGCCGCGGAAGATGGCGCTGACCAGGTCCCCGGCTCCGGCCACGGCCAGCAGCGGCAGGCTCAGCCAGAGCCGGGAGCCGGCCAGGCCGAAGCCGGTGATGGCCAGGCCCCAGATCGCGATGGCCACAAAGACCGCCCGGCCCTGGCGGACGATGCTCCGGACCCAGCCCGAGAGCAGCGAGCCGGCCAGGCCGCCGGCCGCGAGCGCCGCGTACAGCAGCCCGAGGCCCCCGGCGCCGATGCCGAACACGGAGAGCGCCAGCGCCGGGAACAGCGCGGTCGGCATGCCGAAGATCATCGCCACCAGGTCGGCCGAGAACAGCCCCACCACCAGGCGGCTGCGCCGCACGTAGCGGATCGCCTCGAGCGGCGCCCGCCACCCGATGGGCACCTGGTGCACGCCGCTCGGGCGCTGGGGCGAGAGCCGCCAGACCATGAGGGCGGCGGGCGCGAACGCCAGCACGTCGGCCAGGTAGGCCCAGCTCAGCCCGGCCCTGGCGATGATCAGGCCGGCCAGGGCAGGCCCGACGATCGCGCTGCCCTGGAAGAGCGCCTGGCTCAGCGACATCGCGGACGGCAGCAGCCCGGGCGGGACGAGCCGGGCCACCGTCGCCGTGCGCGACGCCTGGTCGACGGTCGAGGCGGCCGCGGTGATCGTGACGACGGCGTACACGAACCCGACCGGCGCCCGGAGGCCGACCGCGCCCAGCGCCAGCGCCAGCGAGCCGGCCGCCACGGCCGTCTTCGCCGCCAGCTGGAGACGGCGGCGGTCGAACCGGTCGGCCAGGGCGCCGCCGTACAGACCGGCCACCACGATGGGCACGGCCTGGACGACGCCGAGCAGGCCGACGAGCAGGGAGGAGTGGGTGAGCACGTAGACCTGGTACGGCAGCGCGACGATGACGACCTGGCGGCCGGCCCCGGTGGCCAGCTGCGACAGCCAGAGCCGGCGGAAGTCCCTCGACTCTCGCACGGGCGTCAGGTCGATGAGCAGGCTCCGGGCGGCCATCAGCGTGACATTGTCGCCGTGACGCGGCGAGCGCCGGGCGAGGGGCTCAGGCCGGGAGGCGCACCGCCGCCTCCAGCGCCAGCTCGTAGCCCAGCATGCCCAGCCCGCTGATCAGGCCGGCCGCGACGGGCGCGATCACCGACCGGCGGCGGAACTCCTCGCGGGCGTAGATGTTGGAGATGTGGACCTCCACGACGCGGACGCTGGCGGCCGTGATCGCGTCCCGGATCGCGTAGCTGTAGTGGGCGAACGCCCCCGGGTTGAGGATCACCGCGTGAAAGCGGGTGGGCGCGTCCTGCAGCCAGCCCACGATCTCCCCCTCCACGTTGCTCTGCCTGAGCTCGATCGTGCACCCCAGCTCGGCGGCGCGGCGGCCGAGGCGGCGTTCGAGGTCCGCCAGCGTCTCGCTCCCGTAGATGCCCGGCTCCCGGGTCCCGAGCAGGTTGAGGTTGGGGCCGTTGACCACGAGGACCGACTTCATGCGAAGCGCCATTCTCCGCCACCGGCCGGGGGGCCTGCTATCCTGGCCGTCCGCTGCCGCCCATGATGGACGCCCCCGGAGACGATCGAGCCGCTGCCCCGGGCAGCCTGCTGGACGGCCTGGGGCCGAGGCCGATCGTGCTCGCGGGCTTCATGGGCGCCGGCAAGTCCGCGCTCGGCCGGCTCGTCGCCGCCGAGCTCGGCCGCCGCTTCGTCGACACGGACGAGGAGGCGGAGCGGATCGCCGGCCGCTCGATCGCCGACTGCTTCCTGGCCGGCGACGAGGCCGGCTTCCGGCGCGCCGAGGCGGAGGCAGTGCGCCGGGCCGCCGAGCAGGAGGAGACGGTGATCGCGCTCGGCGGTGGAGCGCTGCTGCGCGAGGAGACGCGGGACCTGCTGCTCTCGTGCACGCTGCTGGTCCACCTGCACGTTCCCTGGAGCCAGCTCCGCCCGCGAATCCCCGAGCTCATGGCGACGCGGCCGCTGCTCCAGGGCAGCTCGCTGGCGGGCATCCACCGACTCTACCGGTCCCGCCTGGAGGTGTACCGGCGGGCGCCCGTCCAGGTGACGGTGCCCCGGACCACCCCCGAGGAGGGGGCCGCCCGCCTGCTCCGGGTCCTCCGTGGGGAGGCACCCGGGAACGGCCGGCGCAGGAGAATGTGACGACATGGACCTTCGTGCCCTCGACCTGCTCTCGCGCCCGATCGTCGGTCAGCTCTCCTACCTCGGCCTGGACGGGCACCCGCGCGTCGTCCCGGTCTGGTTCGAGCACCGGGACGGCCAGGTGCTCGTGCCGAGCGCGCCCGGCACGTACAAGGGTCGGTGCCTGCGCGCCGACGGACGCGCCTCCCTGGCCGTCTCCACCGAGCGCTGGCCCTACCACCTGGTGACGGTCAGGGGCGAGGTCGCCGTCGAAGTGCTGCCCGAGGCGGCCCGGATCGAGCTGGTGGGCGGCCTCGCGCGGCGCTACCTGGGCGAGCAGATAGCTGCCCGGTACCTCGAGACCTGGAGCCAGGGCGGCCACCCCGGGGACGGCGACCTGCTGCGGCTCCGCCCCAGCAGCGTCCGCTTCGTGGACATCTCGGGCGGGAGCTGACCGGAAGGGAGCTCCGGCCACGCATCCCTCCGTGCCGTACCCTGGACCCTCCTGGCATGTGCTTCTCGCGCCTTCGCCACCGGCTCCTCACCGGCCTGGCCGCCTTCCTGGTCGTGACCGGGGCGGGCGTGTCGGCCAGCGCCGTTCGCCACTCCGCCCAGGCCGCCCCGGCACCCCCTGCAACCCACGCCCCGGTGCTCCGGGCCCTGTTCGTCGGGGCCAGCATCACCGCCGGCTGGTACGCCGCGCGGCCGCAGGATGCATTCCCGCGCCGGGTCGCCCACCTGCTCGGGCACCGGGGCCGCCGGGTCGTGCTGACGGTGGAGGCGAGGCCGGGAGCGGTGGTGGCGACCGTGCTCTCCTGGTCCACCCCGGCCAACCAGGACGTCATCGTGGTCCACCTGGCGACCAACGACTTCAGCCGCGACACGCCGCTGTCCCTCTACGGCCCCCGCTACGGCGAGCTGCTGGACCGCCTGCGAGCCGAGTCGCCGAACGCCCGCCTCGTCTGCCTGGGCACCTGGGCTGCGCCGGGCGCGGCCGATCGCGCCGGGGTGCCGGCCCTGTCGTACGACGATGTCGTGAGCGAGGACTGCGCCCGCGTCGGCGGGGTCTTCGTCCCGCTGTCGGGGGTCTTCGCCGACTTCGGGCTCCACGGCCCGGCGGGCCGGTCCACGTCGTACGGCCGCGCCGACTGGTTCCATCCCAACGATGAGGGCCAGCTGCGGATCGCCGACGTCGTGGCCTCGGCGCTGGCCACGGCGCCCGTCCCCGCACCGGTCACGGCGACCGGCGGCACCCTCGTCAGCTGAGCCGGGTGGCGTGAGCGCCGGCGCCCGGTCAGCGCCACGCTCACGGGCGTCCGGCGCATGAGCCACGTCAGGGCCCAGGTCGCCGCCCCCACGGGCGCGACCGCCGCCAGCGCGACGCCCACGCCGACCGCGCCGGGGGCCGCCAGCACGATCTGAAGGAGGCCCGCCGCACCAGCAGCCGCCACCGCACCCTGCAGCAGCAGAGGGTGCGCCAGGTAGATGCCGAACGAGGACTCCGCCGCGTCGCGGACGACGCGGTCCAGCCACCCCGGCCGCCGCCACGCGGCCCAGCGCGTGCCCAGCGCGAAGAGCGCCAGCGCGACGCCGACGCTCTCGACGGCGATGGCCGGCTGGAACACCTCGCTCGCATGGGCGACCGGCGCCCGCCGCAGGAGCAGGTCGGCCCCGTAGCTCGCCAGTCCGACCGCGACGGCAGCCGCGCCGGTCAGGGCCACGAAGCTCGGGCGGCGGCGGACCCAGCCGGCCAACCGTTCCAGGTGGAGCGCGGCCACCGCGCCCAGCAGGACGAAGAACTGGTAGCTGGGCAGCAGGGCGGCGGGGCGGGCCAGCCAGACACCCAGCAATCCCGGCGCCGGGACCCGGTAGTGGATGCCTGCGGAGAAGGCCAGCTGGACGACGAGGCTGGCGGCCAGCAGCGACACGTGATGGCCCCGCGCGGCCTGCAGCAGCCTCAGCAGGAGCGGGAAGACGAGGTAGATCTGCATCGTAACGAGCAGGAAGTAGAGGTGGTACCTGGCGTCTCCGGTAACCAGGTCCGTGCCCAGCCGGGTCAGCGCCGCCGGGAGGGAAGCGGGCAGGCCATCCGCCAGCAGGTAGACGGCGGTCCATGCGACGTACGGCGTCGCGACCAGCCAGTACCGCCTGGCGTAGAAGCGCCCCAGCCGGAGCGGCCGCGACGCGTAGCTGTGCGTCAGCACCAGCGCGGTGAGCACGAAGAACACCTCGCGGTTGACGTGGAGGAGGACCATGGCCGCGCCACCGGTCACGCTCGCCGGCCGCGTCGTCGACGCGACCGCGTGCACACCGATGACGCCCAGCACGGTGACGACCCGCATCAGGTCGACCGCGTGCAGGTGCGGCGGCCTGCTTGTGGATGGATTCGCAGCCATGGACCGGAGCTCGGTCAGTACATCATCCGCGGGTCACGATAGTGCTTGAACTCCACCAGGTTGTTCGACGGGTCGCGCAGCACGAACGTGAGGTGGGACTCGACCAGGCCGTCGAACCGCGTGGCCACGTCGCTGAAGACGCAGACCTGGCGCTCGCGGGCGAGGCGCAGGACGCGGTCGAAGTCATCCCGGCTCCGAAAGGTCACCCCGAAGTGGCGGGGATAGAG
>DATFRD010000452.1:0-3738 GCA_035263645.1 Candidatus Dormiibacterota bacterium
GTCGGTGGAGGCCTGCCACGACTTCGCCAGGTTTGGCTGGAGCTGCAGGTGGCCGTCCAGTTTGATCAGGGGCTGGTAGACCAGGCCGAGGGCCGCCACGTCGACGAACTTCGTCGCAACCTGCGGGTCCAGCTTCTGGACGCCGGTCACCTCGCCCACCACCAGCGTGCCGCCGGAGGGGGCGCCACCCCCGCCACTCGTCTGCCCGCAGGCGGCCAGCAACGCGGATCCCGCAGCGAGCACGGCCAGAACTCGTCTTGCCGTCGTCACCACTCCCATGAAGGTTGACCCTACCAATTGCAATTGTTACGGTCAAGTGAGCATGAGGTACGGAGCTGATCGACCCCAGAGGCAGCCGAAGCACCAGCAGCTCAAGGAGGCGCTGGTCCGCCTCATGGAAGGCCTCCCGATGGATGCGCCGCTGCCGGCGGAACGGGAGCTGAGCGAGGCACACGGCATCTCCCGGCAGACCGTGCGCCAGGCGCTGCAGCAGCTCGTCGCGGAGGGCCGGATCTACCGCCGGCAGGGTAGCGGGACGTACGTGGCGAGTCACAAGGCGATGCACGCCGTGGATCTCGATGACAGGGCGGACGGCGGTACGGACGCCGAGACGGCCGGGTCTGTACGCCTGGTGGGCGTCGACCGGCGCCGGCCCGATCCCCAGGAAGCGGCCGCGCTAGGCCTGGCGGAGGGAACAGAGGTCATGCAGATCGACCGGCTGCGCATCGCGGACGGTGAGGGGGTCGGGCTTGAGCGCGTCACGGTCGATGCCGCCAGGTTCGACGGCCTTTGGGCTCCGCAGGCAGACGCCGGCGCACTGCCGCGTTTGTTCTGGGACTCCCACGGCCTCGAGGTCGCAGAAGCGGAGCAGACGATAGAGGCGGTGCCTGCGAGCGCCCGCGAGGCCCGGCTGCTGGGGGTCGCCGGCGGCATCCCGCTGCTGCTGGTGAGGCGCCGCACGCTTGATTCGGAGGGGCGTCCGGCCCAGCTCATGCTCTCCTGGTACCGGGGTGACCGCTTCCGCCTCTCCACCCGGCAGCGGCAGGGAACCGGGGTCGAGGGCGCCATCGTGCTGCGACCGGCACGCCGCGCAGACGCCCCCGTTCTTGCACGAATTTTCGTCCAGTCCTGGCGCAGCGCCTACCACGGCGTGATCGACGACCTGGTGCTGGATTCCCTCGACGAGGCGGAGATCGCGAGTCGCTTCCAGGACTTTATCGGCGAGACCGGCCCTCGCCACAATGCCCTGCTGGCTTGTCACGGCAGCGAGCCGGTCGGGTTCGTGCGCTTCGGCGAGGATCCGGACCTACCAGGCGCGGGCCACGTGTTCTCCCTCTACGTGACCCCGGAGTCGATGGGCCTTGGCGTCGGCCGGACGCTGCTGACCGAGGTGCTCGCCGAGCTGGCGGCCCGCGGGCACCGGCGCGTGACGCTGTGGGTCTTCGAGGCGAACACGCGGGCACGGCGGCTGTACGAGCGGATGGGGTTCGAGCCGGACGGAAGCCGCCGGGTCGAGGCTCCATACGGCGCCCAGGAGGTCCGGCTGAGCAGGGAGCTCGGGAGCTGACACCTGGCGGGTTCCACCTGGAGGTGCGGCGCAGGGCGCCGCGCTCGCTTGGGCGTGCCGCCTGGGCCGCAGCCGATGTGCTGGCCGGCCGCCTGGAGCGCGGTTTCCCGCCCGGGGCAGCCGCCGCGCTGGTGGACCGCGAAGGCGTGGCCGGCCGCATATGGGGCGGGTGTGCCGCCGTCGTGCCGGAGCGGGTGCCGGTGGCCCGGGACACTCTGTTCGACCTTGCGTCGTTGACCAAGGTCACGGTCACCGTCCCGCTCGTGCTGCTGCTGCGCGACCGCGGCCTCTGGTCGCTGGCCGACCCCGTCCGGCGCTGGGTGGCGGGCTTTCCGGACGAGGACGTGACGCTCTGGCACTGCCTCACCCACACCTCGGGGCTGCATCCCCACCGGCCGTTCTACCGGGTCGCCCGTGGACGGGAGGTGCGGCTGGCGCTGCTGGAGGAGGCGCGCCGGACTAGCGTAACGGGTGAGGTGGCCTACAGTGACCTCAACTTCATGCTCCTGGGTTGGGCGCTGGAGTCGTGCGCCGGCCGGCGGCTTCGGCCGCTGGCCCGTGACGACCTCCTGGGACCGCTCGGCATGCGGAGGACCGACTTCCGGCCCGGGCGGCGCTTGCGCCGCCGGACTGCGGCGACCGAAGCGGATGGGGACCAGCGGCCCACGCCCGGGGTCGTGTGGGGCGAGGTCCACGACGGCAACGCCTGGGCGATGGGCGGTGTGGCGGGCCACGCCGGCCTGTTCGCCCCCCTCGATGACCTGGCTGCGTTCGCCGCCGCCCTGCTGCGGCCGCGGAGCCACCCGGTGTTGCCGGCGCATTCCCTGGCTGAGATGGGCCGGCACCAGGCCGGACGACGGCCGGACGTGCGCGGGCTGGGCTGGCGACTGGAGCCCGAAGACTGGGGCGGCTGGCCGGCGACCACCTGGTGGCACACTGGCTTCACCGGGACATCGCTTCTTGTGTCCCACGACATGGGCGTGGCGCTGGTCCTGCTGACCAACGCCGTGCACCCGCGCCGGCGCCCGGAGGACCTGGCCGAGGTGCGCCGCGAGCTCCACCAGGCGGTGGCGGCTGAGATCCAGTAGGGAGCTATGGGCTCGATCGGGGACCTGGGAACAGAGCGGGGCTGGGGCCGGGGCGACCTGGACCGCCTCTCCAGCCTGGACCTGGTGCGGCTCATGAACAGAGAGGATGCGACGGTTGCGGTGGCCGTGGGCCGGGCCCTGCCGGCGATTGCGGGCGCCGTCGACGCGATCGCGGAGCGGCTGCGAGCCGGTGGCCGCCTGGTCTACGTCGGCGCCGGCAGCGCCGGCCGGCTCGGGGTGCTGGACGCCAGCGAGTGGGGTCCGACCTTCGGCGCGCCGGTGGGCCAGGTGGTAGCGCTGATCGCGGGCGGCGCTGGGGCCATGACGCGTGCTGTCGAGGGGGCCGAGGACGACGAGCAGGCAGGGGCCGCCGATGTGGCCGGGCTGGGCCTGGCGCCGGGCGACGCGGTGGTCGGCATCAGCGCTAGTGGGCGCACGCCATACGTGCTGGGGGCGATCCGCCACGCCGCCGCGGTGGGGGCGTTGACTGTCGGCATCTCTTGTAACGCCGACACTGATCTCAGCCGGGCGGTTGCGCAGCCGATCGAGGTTGATACGGGCCCGGAGGTCATTGTGGGCTCCACCCGGCTGAAGGCGGGGACCGCGCAGAAGCTCGTGCTGAATATGCTCTCGACCGCCGCCATGGTCCGGCTTGGAAAGACCTACGGCGACCTGATGGTCGACCTGCAGGCGACCAATGAAAAACTGAGGGACCGCGCGCGGCGCATCGTGGCGCAGGCCGCAGGCGTCGATGACGCCCAGGCCGCGGCCGCCCTGGCCGGTGCCGGTGGCGAGGTCAAGGTGGCGGTGGTCATGCTGCGCTGCCGGGTCCCGGCGGAGCGGGCGGCGGCGCTGGTCGAGGCCGCCGGCGGCAACCTGCGAAGGGCGCTCGACCGGTGCGGCTGAGCGCATCCAGCGCTCGCCGCCAACGATTGAGGTAAAGGAGGCTGACGTGACCGCAACGCCAACTCCTCCGGCAGCTCAGGAGATGATTGGCTGAACGGATTTGCCGACCCGATTCCGACCAAGGAGCTCGAGGACCAGCGCCGCCGGCCACGAGAAGCGGGGTGCGCCGCCGCCCAG
>DATFRD010000453.1:0-16096 GCA_035263645.1 Candidatus Dormiibacterota bacterium
CATGCACCCCATCTCCCCACCCCACGAAATCCGCACCCCACCACCGCGATTTCGCGGGGACCCCGGGTCCGGCGTTGCCTCCTGCGGTGCTCAGTCACGCCCTGGAGGGCGCTCCTTCCGCTCCTCGTCGGCGCCACCGGACCTGGGGAACCTGGCCGCCAAATCTCTCGGCCAGGTTTCCGGCCGCACCTCTAACGGCGCCGATTCGGGCTTCTCTATCACTGCCGCTTCCACTTCGCCCGCGCCCTACGATCTGCCCAGATGGACGGGATCCTCGAGGGGCTGCGGGTGGTAGAGCTCTCCGCGTTCGTTGCCGCGCCCCTGGGCGGGGCGACGCTGGCCGCACTCGGCGCCGAGGTCGTGAGGGTCGATCCCCTGGGCGGCGGCATCGACATCGGGCGCTGGCCCGTCCACGAGGGCCGCAGCCTCTACTGGGAAGGGCTGAACCGCGGCAAGCGGTCGGTGGCGCTCGACCTCCGGTCCGAGCGGGGCCGCGAGCTCGCAGCTCGTCTGGCGGCGGCGGCCGGCACCGTGCTGACCAACCTGCCGGCCCGGGGCGCGCTGCGCTACGAGGCGCTCCGGGAAGGGCGGCCGGACCTGGTCATGCTGTCCATCGGGGGCCGACCGGACGGCGGCGCCGCCGTCGACTACACCGTCAACGCCGGCGCCGGCTTTCCGCTCATCACCGGGCCCGAGGGCTGGGACCGCCCGGTCAACCACGTGCTGCCCGCCTGGGACGTCGCCACCGGCTTCCTGGCGGTGGCAGGGATCCTCGCCGCCGATCGTCACCGCCTCCTCACGGGGGAGGGGCACCTGGTGCGGCTGAGCCTGGCCGAGGTCGCGCTGGTGGTGGCGGAGAGCCTCGGCCTGCTGGCCGAGGCACGGCTGATCGAGGAACCGCGGGGCCGGTTCGGCAACCACGTGTTCGGCACGTTCGGACGGGACTTCAGGACCCGCGACGGGCGCTTCCTGATGCTGCTCGCGCTGACCCCCCGGCAGTGGGGAAGCCTGGCCGACGCCACCGGCCTTCCCTTCGAGCGGATCGGGGCCGACCTGGCGGACGAGGGCGAACGCTGGCGGCACCGGGAGCAGATCTGCGAGCTGCTGGAGCCCTGGATCGCCGGCCGCGACCTCGCCGAGGTGGGGGCGGCGTTCGAGCGCCACGAGGTCCTGTGGGGACCCTACCGGACGTTCAAGCAGCTGGTCGCGGAGGAGGGCGAGCGGTGGCCGCGCAGCGCGACGGCGCTGGACTTCGGGGAGCCCGGCCGCCAGGCCTCCAGGCCGGCTCCGGCCCTCGGGGCCGACACCGAGACGGTGCTCGCCGAGCTGGGCGAGGACGTCGAGCAGCTGCGCGCGGCCGGCGTCATCCGCTGACGCGGTGCAAGAGGGGGCAGGCCCCCCCTTCCGGAACCCCCCCTTTGTCTGGGACGTTCGGGGCACCTTCGGTGCATCCCTCCGGGGCTATCTGTGGCGTCCTCGGCACCGGGAAGACGGACCCACACGCAGGGCAAAGCCCGTGCTTACACTCCCGCTGGGTCCTCTTGCCGGAAGGTCGACAGCACCTGGAGCGCCCAGCGGCCGCCGCGCTCGACAACGATCGCCAGCAGGGAGTCGTGGCCGGTGGGAGATCCTCCGGGGTCGAAGCGATCGATGTCGACCTCGAGGGAGACCTTGCGGCGCGCGCACTCACGCACGCGCAACCGGCTGACGGCGCTCCGGCCCGCGGCCGGTGGCCGGGCCGGCGCAGGCGGGTCCGGAGGCGCGCGGTGCACCACGAGCTCCGGGCCCCGGAGCTCGACGAACGGCAGGTGGACCAGCCGCGACGACGCGGCGCGATCTCCGCGGTCCCCGGCCTCGATCCAGGCTTCGAGCACCCGGCGCGCCTGCGCGACTGCCTCCTGCCGCCCACCGGCCTCGACGGGCGCCGGCACGGGGCTGAGCGTCCCGGACCTCAGCTGGATCCCCCACCTCCCCGCCCGGCGGGTCGTGACGTAGACGACCTGGCCGTCCGCGTAGCGATGTCCATCGGCGGCGAGAAGGCTCAGCGCGACCGCGGCGTGCACCTTGTCCGGCGACCGCTGGTTCGCCTCCAGGCGATCGAGGGTGCTGCTGTGCCACTCCTGCACGGACGCCAGGGCCCGGAAGTCCGGCCGGCGCAGCACCGCAGCCTCGGTGTCGTCGACAGAGAGGCGGGTGCCGGAGAGGCGGACGTGGGGTACTTGCAGCAGGCCGCGCAAAGCCTGCTGGTCCGCGCGGTTCCACGCCTTGAACCAGGCGTGCACGAGGAGCCTGGTCTCCACGACCGCGTGCATCTCGGCGGTCCGGGTCACCCAGACCCCCGTCGGACGCTCCGGCTCCCTCTTGACTTCACCACCCCAGCGAGGCACCTCCGGGTCGCCGCGAGCGGCAGCCGGGCCGGCCGCCGCAGCCGCCCGCACAGGCTACCGGTCGGCGCCGATCCGGGCCACTCCCGTCGCCCGGCCGCCCCGGACGGCCGGCGGGGCGAGGTCGCGAGCGAGCTCGTCGACGCCGACCCTCAGCATCCGGGCCAGGGCGACGGCGTCCGACAACCGGGGGTCGACCGCTCCGCGCTCGACCTCGACGAGCCAGCGCTCGGACCGGCCCACGAGATGGGCGAGCCGGGCCTGCGTGAGGCCGCGGCGGAGCCGGTAGACCCTCACCCGCTCACCGATCGTGGCTGCCACCTTCGCAAGCTCCTGGCTCAAGTGTCGGACGGGCCGGCAGACAGGAGGCGGACAATGCATCGCACGGGGAGCGGGCCCCCTTCCAGCAGGAATCTCCGCAGGGAGTGCGCCCGGAGGAGACGAGGTCAGCCGGCCACCGGCTGGCCGGCGAAGTGGCACGCGGCGAGGTGGCCGTCCGGCTTCATCTCCAGCGGCGGCTCGACCTCGGCACAGACCTGCTGCGCGATCGGGCAGCGGGTGCGAAACCGGCAGCCCGAGGGCGGGTCGATCGGGCTCGGCACGTCGCCCTTGAGGACGATCCGCTGGCGCCTCCGGCCAGGGATCGGCTCGGGGATCGCCGAGAGGAGCGCCACGGTGTACGGATGGAGCGGGCGGCGGTACAGCGCCGCCGCCGGCGCCAGCTCCACGATCTTGCCGAGGTACATCACCGCGATGCGGTCCGAGATGTAACCCACCACCGCCAGGTTGTGAGCGACGAACAGGTAGGTGAGGTTGAGATCGCGCTTCAGCTCGACGAGCAGGTTCAGCACCTGGGACTGGATCGACACGTCGAGCGCCGACACTGGCTCGTCCGCCACGATGACTCTCGGCCGGAGGACGAGCGCACGGGCAATGCCGATCCGCTGCCGCTGGCCGCCCGAGAACTGGTGCGGATAGCGGCCGGCCACGTCTGTCCGCGAACCCACCCGCTCGAGCATCTCGCGGACCCGGGCCTCCCGCTCGCGGCTGGTGCCCATCCGGTGCGTGACCAGCCCCTCCCCGACGAGCTGGCGGACCGTCATCCGGGGGTCGAGCGAGCCGACCGGGTCCTGGAAGATGATCTGCATGTCTCGGCGGAACGCCTTGAGCTCGGCGCCTCGCATGGCCAGGACGTCGCGACCCATGAAGCGCACGTCTCCTGAGGTGGTGGGCAGCAGCCGGAGCAGCGTCCGGCCCAGGGTGGACTTGCCGCAGCCCGACTCGCCCACCAGTCCCAATGTCTCGCCGGGCATCACCGCGAGGTCCACACCGTCCACCGCGCGCACGTGGCCGACCGTCCGCTGGAGGACGCCGCGCCGGACCGGGAAGTGCGTGTGAAGGCGCCTGGCCTCCACGATTGGAGCCTGGGCGCCGTCCACCCGGGCACCCTCGAGCGCGGCCGCGCTCACGCCCTCGCCCCCGCGGGCTCACGAGGTCCCCGTTCGCACAGCCAGCAGGCCGCATCCTGGACGTCGCCGGCCCGGAACAGCGGCGGGTCCTCCTGACGGCAGCGGTCGAACGCGTAGTCGCAGCGGTCTGCGAACCGGCAGCCGGCCGGCGAGTGCAGCGCGCTCGGGACCATCCCCCTGATGACGCGCAGCGGCTCGGCCTGCGTCATGCCCAGCACGGGGATCGACTGCAGCAGCGCCTCCGTGTAGGGGTGCTGCGGGCTGCCGAAGATCGACGCCACGGGACCCTGCTCGACGACCCGCCCGGCGTACATGACTGCCACGTCGTCCGCCATCTCGGCCACCACGCCGAGGTCGTGCGTGATGAGCATGATCGCCATGCCCAGGCGGTCGCGCAGCTCCTTCATGAGCTCCAGGATCTGCGCCTGGATCGTCACGTCGAGAGCCGTGGTCGGCTCGTCGGCGATCAGCAGCTTCGGGTTGCAGCAGAGTGCCATGGCGATCATCACGCGCTGGCGCATGCCTCCGGACATCTGGTGCGGATAGTCCTTGACCCGGCGCTCGGCCGACGGGATGCCGACGAGGCGGAGCATCTCGACCGCACGGTCGAGCGCCGACCGCCGCCCGACCCGCTGATGCAGGCGGACCGCTTCGGCGATCTGGGCGCCCACGGGGTAGACGGGGTTCAGCGAGGTCATGGGCTCCTGGAAGATCATCGAGAGCTCGTTGCCGCGCACCGACCGCAGCTCGTCCTCGTCGGCCCTCGCGAGGTCGCGGCCATCGAACACGATCCGGCTGCCGGCCTCGACACGGCCCGGGGCGTCGATCAGCTGCATGACCGACAGCGACATGACCGTCTTCCCGCAGCCCGACTCGCCCACGACGCCGAGCGTCGAGCCCGGCCGGACCGCCAGATCCACGCCGTCGACGGCCCTGACCACACCCGCGCGGGTGTGGTAGTAGGTGCGCAGGCCCTCCACCTGGAGCAATGGTCCGACCACGTTTGGCGAGAGGGTAGCGCCTTTCGGCCCCGCTGTCGGGTGCTCCTGACTCAGTCGATCGGGCGGCGGGCCGGTTCAGCCGGATTCCACCGACGATTCTGGCTCAGCCCAGCCACCAGTCGGCCAGGTTCCACGTGTTACCTACGGGGGCCGGGTTGGGCACGAAGTTGTGCAGCCGGCGCGCGGTCACGCCGATGTCGAGGCGGCGGTACAGCGGGAGCTCGCAGCGCGCCTGCACGTACGCGGCCTGGAACGCGCGGTACGCGGCACCCCGCTCGGCGTCGTCCAGCGTGGCCCGGCCCCCGGCGAGCGCCTGGTCGATCGCGGCGTCGTGGCAGCGGGAGTAGTTCTGCCCGTCGGGACGGCCGTGAGCGGGCAGCGCCGACGAGTGGAGGATGTCGAACTCGACGTCGGGATCGACCGGCGTCACCCACGACCAGATGGCGGCCTCGTAGCCGCCGCGGCTCAGCACGCCGCCCTGGTCGTAGGAACCGAACAGCTGCTGCTCTGAGAAGTCCTGGATGGAGACGTCGGCACCCAGCTTCTGCCAGCCCGCGGCCAGCACCTCCTCCTCGGCGATGCGGACCTGCTGGTCGTTCGTGGTGCTGAGGGTGAAGGCCAGCCGGCGGCCGTTCTTCACCCGGATGCCGTCGGCGCCGGTGGTCCACCCGTCCTGGTCGAGCAGGCGGCGCGCCCTGGCCAGGTCGTAGGCCGGCACGCCGATGCCGGGATCGTAGGCCCACGCCAGCTGCGGCGAGATCGGCGTGGCGGTCAGCTGCAGACCGGCACCCAGCCGGCTGCGCAGGGTCGGGCGGTCCATCGCCAGGTCCAGGGCCTCGGCCACCGCCGGGTCGTCGACCCACGGCGGGACGCCCCCAGTGGCGGGGTTGGGGTCGGACTGGTTCAGCGAGAGCTGCTCGTAGGAGAGCGACGGGGCCAGCACGACGCGGACGCCGGTCATCCTCCCGATGGTCGGCAGCTCCCGCTCCGTGAGCCCGAGACCGGCCTGCACATCGCCCGCCTTCAGCGCCGCGAGCACCGCCTGCCGCGACTCGAGCGCCTGGAAGATCACCCGGTCCGCGTAGGCCGCGTGGCCGAGGATGCCCATATCCCGCCGGCCGTCCGCGTAGTGAGGGTTGCGCTGCAGCGTCACGTGGTCCGCCGCGAGCTCGGCGACCGTGAACGGCCCGGAAACCACATCCGGCCGCGTCCAGTAGGGGTCGCCGGCGAGCTGGGCAGGGGCAACGCCCTGCAGCCGATGCCTGGGCAGGATGGTCGTGAAGAGGCTGCGGTAGGCGGGATAGAGCGACCTGAAGTGCACGACGACGGTGTCCTGGCCGCCCGCGTCGACGCCGCTGACGCGGTCGTAGCCCAGCTGTCCGACGCCCGCGGCGGCCCCGGCGCCGGTGATCACCTGGTACGTGAAGACCACGTCGTCCGCGGTGATGGGCTGGCCGTCCGACCAGGCCAGGCCCGGCCGGAGCCGGTAGGTCACGTCCATCCGCGAGCCGGTCACACGCACGCCGCCGTTGCCGACGGTGGGGACCTCCTGGGCCAGGTCGCCGTACCACTGCAGGTCCGGCGTGGTGGTGACCAGGCCGTCGAAGAGCGCCTGGTCGATCGGGGCAGCGGGCGCCTGCGCCCCGAAGTAGGGGGACAGGGTGCTGGGGAACTGGAACATCCCGACCGTGATCGTGCCCCCGGGCCGGGGCGCCGCCTGCGGGCGATAGGAGCCGGGGGTCTGGACCGGCGGCAGCCCGCGGTGCGCGGCCGGGCCCTGGCCCTCCAGCGACCTGGGCAGGAGCGAGACCGAGCAGCCGCTGAGGCTGGCGGCCGCGGCGAGCGCGGTCAGAGAGGCGAGGGCACGACGCATTCCGCCCGAGCTTAGCCCGATTCCACCGACGACACGCGACTCGAAGGGGCACGTCCGCTCGCGCGGCGGAATCGGGCTTAGCCGGATTCCACCGCACAGGACGTGGCGCAACGGGAACCGCCAGGCCATACGCCACGTCCCGGCTCGTGAGGGCTCGGCCATCCGGCCGGCGGCAGGCGCTCGCGGTCCGCCGCGCCGGCGGTCAGCCCGCCAGGCGCCGGGCCGCCCTGGCCGCCGCCGCCCGGAGCAGCTCAGGCGTCCGGCCCTGGGCGGCCGCCAGCTCCTCGCCCCGCGGCTCCCCCGGCACGAGCACCTCGACGAAGGCCACCCCCTCCGCCAGCACGCGCTCCCAACCCGGGCCCCGGCTGCCCGCGATCAGGACGGCCGCCACGCCCGCCGCACGCGCCCGCCGCGCGACCTCGACCGGGCCCTTGCCGTAGGCCGTCTGGGCATCGACCCGACCCTCTCCCGTGAAGACGGCGCGGGCGCCGCGCAGCGCATCGTCCAGGCCCGACGCCTCCACGACCAGCGGGGCCCCCCTCCTCAGTCGCGCGCTCAGGAACGCGACCAGGCCGGCTCCGGCGCCGCCCGCCGCACCGGAGCCCGGCAGCCGCGCGACGCCGCCCCCGATCACGTCCGCGAAGCGGGAGAGCGCAGCGTCCAGCTCGCAGACCATGGCCGGGGTGGCCCCCTTCTGCGGCCCGTACACGGCGCTCGCACCCTCGGGCCCGGTCAGCGGGTTCGTGACGTCGACCGCGACCTCCACGTCGACATCGCTCCAGCCGGCGGGCACGCCGGACGCGTCGATGCGGGCCAGCCGCGCCAGGGCCAGCCCGCCCGGCGGCAGTTCTTCGCCCTCGGCGTCGAGCAGCCGGTACCCGATGGCCTGCGCCATGCCGGCCCCGGCGTCGTTCGTGGCAGAGCCGCCGATCCCGGCGATGATGCGCCGGACCCCACGCCGGCGCGCCGCCTCCAGCACCTCGCCGAAGCCGTACGTGGACGTGACGCGCGGGTCCCGCCGGCCGACGGGGACCAGCGGCAGCCCGCTGGAAGACGCCAGCTCGACGACGGCCGTCCCTCCGCCGTCGATCAGACCGAAGGCCGCCTCGACCGGGTCGCCCAGCGGTCCGCGGACCGTCACCATCACCACATCGCCCCCGCGAGCGGCCACCAGGGCCTGCACGGTGCCCTCGCCGCCATCCGCGACGGGCACCTCCAGGACCCGGGCGTCGCGGAAGACGTCGCGGAGGCCCAGGGCGATCGCCCTGGCTGCCTCCGGCGCCCCCAGCGACCCCTTGTAGGGGTTCGGCGCCGCGACGAGCTTCACGCCGGGTGGCCCCCGTTCCTAGAGGTGCGCCCGAAAACCCAGCCCGGATCTTTGGCGCCCATGCACCCCACCTCCGGCGTTGCCTCCTGCGGTGCTCGCTCACGCCCTGGAGGGCGCTCACTGCGCTCCTCGTCGGCGCCACCGGATCTGGGGCACCTGGACCCCAAATCTCTCGGCCCGGTTTCCGGCCACACCTCTAGTAGATCGGGACGGACCAGTCCTGGTACCGCGCGCTCTCGCCGCGCACCGCGGAGAAGTAGATCTGCTGCAGCTCGTGGGTGAACTCGCCGACCCGGCCGTCGCCCACGACCCGGTGGTCGACCTCGATGACGGGGGAGACCTGGGCCCCGGTCCCGCACAGGAACAGCTCGTCGCACGTGTAGAGCTCTGTGCGGTCGATGCTCCGCTCCAGGATCGGCATACGCAGCTCGTCTCGGATGAGCCCCATCACGAGCCCCCGGGTGATCCCCTCCAGGATGTCGTCCGTGCAGGGTGGCGTGACGAAGGCGCCGTCCCTGAGCATGAAGAGGTTCTCGGCCGACCCCTCCGACACGTGCCCTGCCTCGGTGAGCACGATCGCCTCGTCGAACCCGTTCTCCAGCGCCTCGGACTTGGCCAGGGCCGAGTTGACGTACGCGCCGGTCACCTTGGCCCGGGCCGGCACCGAGACGTCCGGGACGCGCCGCCAGCTGGACACCATGCAGCGGATGCCGCCCTCGATCTCCACGTAGTTGCCCATCGGCGCGGTGTAGACCAGGAATGCGTCGGCCAGCCCATGGAGCTGGACGCCGATCTGCTCCACCGCCTTGAAGACGAGCGGCCGCACGTAGGCGTCCGTCCGGTACTCGTTGCGCCGGAGGAGCTCCGTCGTGATCTCCATCAACTCCCCGACGCTGTAGGGAAGGTCCATCCGCAGGATCCGGGCGTTGCGGTGCAGCCGCTGGAAGTGCTGGACTCCCTGGAGCAGGTAGAGCTGCTCCTGGCGTGGGTTCCAGTAGGCGCGGATGCCCTCGAAGCACCCGGTCCCGTAGTGCAGAGCGTGGGTCATCACGCCGATGTGGACGTCGTGGTAGCGCGCGAACTCGCCCTCGAAGAACACCCACGAGTCGGGGTGCCGGGGGCGAGACCTCGCTCTCAGCTTGAAGTCGGTCTGGACGCTCATCCTGAGGCGATTGTAGGGTCCGGGCGACGCCGCCCCGAGAGCCGACGGGCGGTCAGTTGGCAGCGGCGGCCGCGGGTCGGCTATAACTCCTCACTGGATGGCCACCCTGTACGACATCATCTCGGAGCTGCGTCGCGAGCATCCGACCCCCTCCGGCTCGCGGACGCTGGACCTCGTCGTGGCGGAGCTGGGCGAGACCCGCGACAACCTGAGGCACGCTCTGAGCAGGCTCGAAGACCGTCCCATCCCGAGCGGAGGCAGGGCGGTGCTGGACCAGCTGGCCGAGCGGGCCGCGGCCGAGGGCCTGGACGACTACGAGGTCCCGCTCTCCCCGGACGAGCTGCGGGCGAGCCTGGAGCCGATGGACCCGTCCCAGGTGGGGATCGGCATCCTGCTCGGGGGGACCGCCGTCGTCGTCACCGCGCTGGCCGTGGCGGCGTTCATCGCCGGCCTCAACGGCATCTTCCACTTCGTCTGAGGCAGCCTTGGCGGAGTACAGCTTCGACGTCGTCTCGCAGTTCGACCACCAGGACCTGACGATCGCGCTGGACCAGGCCAGGCGCGAGGTGGGCACACGGTTCGACTTCAAGGGGACGAACCCGACGCTCGACCTGCGCAAGGACGCGATCGTCGTCGAGGCCTCGACAGAGGACAGGGCGCGGGCGGTCGTACAGGTGCTCGTCGAGAAGGCGGCGAGGCGCAGCCTGCCCGCCAAGCTGTTCCGGGCGAGCGAGCCGCGCACGGTGGGCAAGGGCCGCGGCCAGGTCGAGGTGGCGCTCAACGCTGGCATCTCGGAGGACCTGGCGAGGTCCCTGCAGAAAAAGGCGCGCGAGGTCTCCCCCAGGGTGCAGGTGCGGGTCCAGGGCGACCAGCTCCGGGTCACGTCCAGGGAGAAGGACGCCCTCCAGGCGGTGATCCGCCGCCTGCGCGAGGACGACTCCATCCCGGTCCCGCTCCAGTTCGTCAACTACCGGGGCTGAGGTGCGGCCGGAAACCTGGCCGGGAGATTTGGAGTCCAGGTGCCCCAGATCCGGTGGCGCCGACGAGGAGCGGAAGGAGCGCCCTCCAGGGCGTGACTGAGCACCGCAGGAGGCAACGCCGGAGATGGGGTGCATGGGCGCCAAAGATCCGGCTGGGTTTTCGGCCGCACCTCTAGGTGCGGCGTGCGGGTTCTGCCCGCGCTGGATCTGCGCGGGGGCCGGGTGGTCCGGCTGGGCGAGCAGGGCGACTTCGGCCGGGAGACCGCCTACGCGGCCGGCACCGGCCCCGCCGTGGCGCTGGCACGTCGGTACGCGGCGGCCGGTGCCGCCCGCCTCCACGTCGTCGACCTGGACGCGGCCCGAGGGTCGGGCGACAACCGGGCGCTGGTCGAGAGGCTGGTGGCCCAGGCCGGGGTGCAGGTGCAGGTGGCGGGCGGGATCCGGACGGCAGCCGACGCGGAACGCTGGCTCCGGGCCGGCGCCTCGGCCGTGGTCATGGGCACGGCGGCGGTCCGCGACCCGGACCTCCTGGCCCGGGTGGCGGCCGCGCACCCCAGCCGGGTGCTGGCCGCCCTGGACGTGCGGGGCGGCCGCCCGGCGGTCGCCGGGTGGTCCGCGGAGGAGGGAGCGGTCGCCGAGGTGCTCGACCGCTGGGCGACCGCCGTCGTGGCCGGCGTGGTGCTCACGAGCGTCGACCGCGACGGCACGCTGGGCGGCCCCGACCTCGGCCTGCTGCGGCAGGTGGCCGGGGCCTGCCCGCACCCGGTGACCTATTCGGGCGGGATCGCCGGGCTGGAGGACCTCCGGTCCGTGGCGGCTGCCGGCGCCGCGGCCGCCATCCTCGGCAGGTCGCTGCTGGAGGGCCTGATCCCGCTCGGCGACGCGCTGTCGCTCGCCTGACCGGGGGCCGCGGCCCGCCCGGACCAGGACCCCGTCCGTCCCGTGCGTGCCCCCACCAGGGATGCCGGCTCGGAACGAGATTCGGCAGCAGCGCACCTACTACGAATGACCCGAGCGGGCGTACCCTAGAGGGCGGTGCTGGAAGTAGTGGTCGGCCTGCTGGCCGGTCTGCTGTTTCTCGTCGGTGCCGCCATCATGGCGGGGCCGGCCCTCTCGAGGGGGCTGGGGCTGGCCGGCCGTCGTCGCGGCCTCGTCAGGGCGCGCCCGGCCAGGCCGTCGAAGAGCGCTCCCGCCGAGCTGCATCCGACGACGGTGAAGGCCCTGGCAGCCACGGCGCGGCTCCTCGCGATGCTGAAGGAGAACAACCTCGAGCGGCACGCGGCGGCGCTCCGAATGGCAGGGCGGCGGCTGCAGGTCGAGGAGGCCAACGGCATCCACGCCATGCGGCAGGTGCTGCGCCATCTGCGCGGAGTGCGGTTGCCGGATGAGTCGGACCAGCGCATCTTCCAGGGCCTGGTCGCCCAGCTCCAGAAGGCGCTCGACGACCGCGCAGAGCAGCTGGAGCTGCTGCCCAAGAACTGACCCGGGGCCCGGCGGGGGGCCGCGATCTGCGCTTCTCCGCGATCGGGGCAGTGGTGCGATCATCACTGTCCGTGTCGGCCATCGCTCCCCGCACGTCGAGGCCACCGCCGCGCCAGCGGGGCCTCGGGGCGCTCCGCCACCACAACTACCGGCTCTTCTTCGGCGGCCAGCTGGTCTCGACGATCGGGACGTGGATGCAGAGCATCGCCCAGCCGTGGCTGGTGCTGCAGCTCACCCACTCGGCGTTCCTGGTCGGACTGGTGCTGGCCATGCAGAACCTGCCGCTGCTGGTCGCAGGCCCGTTCGGCGGCCTGGTGGCGGACCGCTTCCCGAAGCGGCGCGTCCTGCAGCTCACGCAGGCCGCGTTCATGGTGCCGGCGCTCTTCCTCTTCGTGATGACGAGCATCCACGCCGTCAGCTACCCCCTGGTGCTGGCCAGCGCCCTGGCGTGGGGGGTCATCCAGGTGATCGACATGCCGACCAGGCAGGCGTTCGCGATCGAGATGGTCGGCCGGGACGACCTCATGAACGCGATCGCGCTCAACTCGTCCATCTGGAACTCCGCGGCCGTGGTCGGCCCGGCGGCCGCCGGGGTGCTGATCGCCATGCTCGGGGTGCCCGTCTGCTTCCTGCTGAACGGCATCTCCTACCTGGCGGTGATCGGCGCCCTGGCCTTCATGACCAACCTGCCCAGCCTCGTCGTCAAGCCCGAGCGCCAGCGGATGTCCAGTCGGATGGTGGAAGGGGCGCGATACGTCCGCCGCGACCCGATCGTGCTGAGCATGCTGCTCGCCGCCGGCGTCTTCTCGCTGTTCGCGATGAATCGCCTGACCCTGATCCCGCTCTTCGCCGACCGCGTGCTGCACGCCGGCGCAATCGGGTTCGGCCTCATGATGGCCGCCCAGGGACTGGGCGCCCTCACAGGCGCGCTCACGCTGGCGTTCGTGCCCAACCAGGCCAGCGGCCGGCGGCAGTTCCGGGTGGGCCTCGGCTGGGCGGTCTGCCTGGTCGCCCTCAGCCTCAGCCGCTACTTCCCGGTGTCGCTGCTCCTCCTCTACCTGGCCGGGATCACGCAGATGTGGTTCCTGACCATCGCGAACACGCGGGTGCAGAGGGCCACGCCGGACCGGCTGCGCGGGCGGGTCATGGCGTTCTACGCACAGGCCGTGATGGGCATGGGGCCCCTCGGCGCCGCCCAGGCCGGCGCCATCGCCTCGCTGCTCGATCCGCCGGCGGCCATGCTGATCGGCGCCGTCGCGGCCGGCATCGTGCTGGTCGCCATACGTCTGCTCCGCCCGGCCGCGTTCACGCTGGAACCTGCCGACTACGCAGGCTGACCCGGGCCGGCCCGGTCGCCTCGTCGTGCCGGCGGCGCGGCCCGCCGGGCGTGACAATGGACGCATCGAAACCCCCGATGGTCAGGCGCGCCACACAAAGGGAGAGCCGCATGGGAACGACGAGTGACATCGCCGCCTGGGTCGCCGGAGCCTCGATCGAGACGATGCCGCCCGAGGTGCTGGCACCGGCGCGGGACGCCATCGTGGACACGGTCGGAGTCATCCTGGCCGGCCTCGACGAGCCGGTCAGCCGGATCGCGGCCGAGACCGTGGCCGAGGACGGGGGCGCCGCGCAGGCCTCGTGGCTGGGGACCGACCTTCGGACGACGGCGGAGTCGGCCGCGTTCCTCAACGGGATCAGCGGCCATGCGCTCGACTACGACGACGTCAGCGTCTCCGTGACGGGCCATCCCAGCGTGGTCGTGCTGCCGGCCGCGCTGGCGACGGCCGAGCTCACCGGCGCCTCCGGGGCTGCGGTGCTCGAGGCCTATGTGGTCGGGGTGGAGGTGATGGCCGCACTGGGCCGGGCCATCGGCCCCGCCCACTACCGGACTGGCTGGCACGCCACCTCCACGCTGGGCGCGCTCGGCGCCGCCGTGGCCGCCGGCAGGCTGCTCAGGCTGGACGCCCCCCGCCTGGCGGCGGCGCTGGGCGTGGCGGTCTCCCAGGCGAGCGGCAGCCGCCGCAACTTCGGGACCATGACCAAGCCCTTCCACGCCGGGCACGCCGCCCGCTGCGGAGTCGCCGCGGCGCGTCTCGCCGGCAGGGGGCTGACCGCCGACCCGGCGGCCATCGAGGCGCCGCTCGGCCTGTTCGACCTGTTGGCGTACGGCGAGGGGCACCCGGAGGCGGTCGGACCATCGCTCGGCAACCCCTACGACCTGGCCGCGGCCGGCCTCAGCGTCAAGAAGTATCCCTGCTGCTTCGCCATCCACCGGGCCGCCGACGCCGTCCTGGACCTGCGCGCGGCGCGGCGCCTGGACCCCGACGAGATCGACGCCGTGGAGGTGACCGCGCCCGTCGGCGCGGTGTCCCCGCTCATCCACGACCGGCCGGCGACGGGCCTCGAGGGCAAGTTCAGCATGCAGTACGCGCTGGCCGCCGCGCTGCTGGACGGTGGGCTCGGGCTGAGCGGCTTCAGCGACGCCGCGGTCGGCCGGCCGGACGCGCAGCGCCTGCTGGCCAGGGTGACGGTCCGCGAGGACCCCTCCATCCCGGTCGGGCCCAACCCGATCGAGGAGGGCCACGTCACCGTCGTGCTCAGGCTCCGTGGCGGGGAGTCGGTTGCCCGCCGGGTCGACCAGCCCCGGGGTGCGCCGGCCCACCCACTGGCGGCCGGCGAGCTGTCGGCGAAGTTTCGCGACTGCGCGGCGCGTGCCCTCGGACCCGAGCAGGCGGAGGCGGCGCTGGCGCGGCTCCGCGCGATCGAGCGGGAGCCCGACGTCCGCGCCCTCGTGGCCGCGCTGACTCCGGTCGGGCTGACACCGGTCGCGACCGCGGCCCGGTGACCGGTCCGCTCCTGCCCCTCCGCGGCATGCACGTCGTCGACCTGACCCGCAACGTGGCCGGGCCCTACGCGGCGATGATCCTCGGCGAGCTCGGGGCCGACGTCGTGAAGGTCGAGAACCCCGGGCGCGGCGACGACACCCGCGAGTGGGGACCGCCGTTCTGGGACGGCGAGGGCCCCATCTTCCTGGCGATGAACCGCAACAAGCGGTCCGTCTCGCTCGACCTGCGCAGCGAGGACGCCCGGGAGGTGATGACCCGGCTGGTCGGCCGGGCGGACGCGCTGCTGGAGAGCTTCCGCCCTGGCGCGATGGACCGGCTGGGCTACGGGTACGCGTGGGCCACGGCGGTCAACCCGGGCCTCGTGTACTGCAGCGTGACCGCGTACGGCGACGACGGCCCGCTGCGGGACCGGCCGGGCTACGACCCCCTCATGCAGGCTTTCGGCGGCGTGATGAGCGTGACCGGCGAGCCGGACGGGCCGCCGGTGCGGGTCGGCGTCTCCCTGGTCGACATGGGGACGGGGATGTGGGCGGCCATGGCTGTGCTGGCCGCCCTGCTCCAGCGGCGCGAGGACGGGCTGGGCCGGCGGGTGGTGACCTCGCTGTACGAGACGTCGCTGGCCTGGATGGCGTACCACCTGGCCACGTTCTGGGCGGCCGGCGAGTCGCCCGGCCGGCACGGCTCCGGCGCCGCCCTGATCGTCCCCTACCAGGCGTTCCCGACCGGAGACGGGCACCTGATGATCGCGGCGCCGAACGACGCCCTGTTCGGCCGGCTCTGCCGGGTCCTCGGCCACCCGGAATGGCCTCTGGACCCCCGCTTCGCGCGCAACCGCGACCGGGTCGAGAACCGGCGCGAGCTCGTGGGCCTCGTCTCGGCGGCGACCGCCGGCTGGGCGGCCGGCGACCTGTGCGCGGCGCTGGCAGAGGTGGGCGTGCCCAGCAGCCCCATCCGGGACGCCGCCGGAGCGGCCGGCGACCCGCAGACCCTGGCGCTGGGCATCGTGCAGGAAGCAGATCACCCGCTCGTGCGGGACTTCAGGTCCGTGGGCCTGCCCTTCCTGGTGGACGGGCACCGGCAGCCACTGCGCCGCAGGCCGCCCGGCCTCGGCGAGCACGACCGGGACGTCCTGGCCGAGCTGGGCCTGGCGACACCGGAGGAGGCGCAGCCATGGACGTGAGGGTCATGGCCGATCGGGAGCAGATCAGGTCCGCGGTGCGGGAGCTGTGCCAGCGGTTCCCGGAGCGGTACTGGCGGGAGATGGACGAGGCGCGCCGGTATCCAGAGGAGTTCGTGCGGGCGCTGACCGAGGCGGGCTGGCTGTCGGTGCTGATCCCCGAGGACTTCGGCGGCGCCGGCCTGGGGACGTTCGAGGCCGGCGTGGTGCTGGAGGAGATCAACCGGTCCGGCGGCAGCGCCGCCGCCTGCCACGCCCAGATGTACACGATGGGGGCACTGCTCAGGCACGGCAGCGAGGAGCAGAAGCGGCGCTGGCTCCCGGCCATCGCCGCCGGGGAGCTGAGGCTACAGTCGTTCGGAGTCACCGAGCCGGACGCCGGGTCGGACACGACT
>DATFRD010000454.1:0-7682 GCA_035263645.1 Candidatus Dormiibacterota bacterium
GAGGAGGCGGTCGCCCCCGCACTGCAGCGCACGTTCGACCTGACCGACCGCGAGCTCGTGGCCGTGACGCGCGAGCGACGGCGGGGTCGCGGCGTCCTGCTCTCGGACGGCGAGCGGGCGATCGTGGACGTCGTCCCCGGCGACCACCTCATGACGCTGGTTCACACGACCAGCGTCGACGACGAGCCGTGGCTGCCCGCCGGCTCGCCACGACCCGCGCCGGCACCGGCGTCCCGTGCGTCATGAGGCCGCGTTACACTGTGTCGTGCAGGGCTAAGGGGGAAGATGCGACTGTCCGCCGATGGGCGACGGCTGCTGATTTTAAGTGTGACCGGTCTCCTCGCCGCGGCGGCGTGCGGGGTGCCTGCGGCGCCCACTCGACCGCCCCCGGTCGCGTCGGCCTCGGCAGGCCTCGACGCGCGCTGCATCGATCTCCAGGCGCGGGGCGCCGGCGGGTGCCCGCCGGCGTCGCTGCCTACCGAGCCCATCGCCGTTCGCAACGGCACGGGCGGCGCCGTGGACGACGCGACGGTGCAGGCGATGGGCCGCGCCTACCTCCGCACCCATGCCCTGTACGACTGGGCCGTGCGGCAGCCCGCGGGCGACGCGTTCCTGCTGGGCGGCGCGATCGCCCCCGCCGAGGTCGCCCGCACGAACGTCTTCCGCACCGAGGCGAAGGCCTTCGCGGAGGCCAGGGCCGCCGGCGGCAGCCTCCGGGTCGAGCCGCTGACGACGAGGGCGATCACGCTGGTGGAGGTGCCGCCGGCCCTCCGGGACGCGGCGGGCAGGGACGGCCTCGGCGCCGGCGGGTACGCCTGGGTGGACGACCAGGCCGGGCCGGCGCTGGTCACGCTCCTGGGCCCCGGCGGCCCCCGCGAGCTGCTGCGGATCCCGCCCGGCGAGCCGCACCCCATCCTTGTGTTCGGGCAGGTCAGGGAGGACCCGGATCTCGGTGTCATCTGGTACATCGGCGGCGAGTACGGCTGTCTCGGGAGCGCGCAGGTCCGGCCGGTCTGCGGCCTGAAGACGAGTGCTTCCGACGTCTAAGCGGGCCCTGGCTGCCGCCGCGGCCCTGGTCGGCGCCCTGCTGCTGCAGCCCGGCCCCACGGGCAGGGCGGGTCTCGACGACAGCGCCGGCCCCGACTGCCCGGCGGCGTCGGGCCTGCCCCAGATCACCGGCCGCGTCCTGGCCTTCACGGGCACCCTGAGCTGCTTCCGGCCCGGCGGCGCCAGCTTCGGCGGCACCGTGACCAGGCCGACCGTGGCCGAGCGGCTGCCCAACCCCGTGCCCGGCGCGCCGTGCCGGGACATCAACTACTACCCGGTGACCTTCACCGAGGCCGGCGGCGCCGTCAGGGCGACGTTCCACGCCCGGGCCGGCTCGAGCACCGCCGTGCTCGAGCCCGCCGCGGCCGCGATGGCGGCCACGCACGAGGCGATGGTGTCGGACGTGCTGCTCGGCTCGTACCAGCTCGAGGACCCGACCGACCCGGCCAGCCCGCTCACCTGCCGTCTCGACCCGGCCGCCCGGCTGCGCTGCCCCGACACGGGCCAGCTCGACAGCCTCTGCTTCATCTGGATCGCCCACCCGATCACGCCGGCCTCCTCGCCGCCCGCGGCGTGGGCGCCGTTCTTCGCCGCCGCGGCCGGCGACATCCGGGCCGAGGCCGGCACGATCGGCTCGTCGCCCGCCGCGACGGCCGTGGTCAACACGCCCGTCTGCTCCTGGATCGACGGCATGGGCATCCCGAGCGAGCGGGACCTGACGCTGATCCTGGCCGGCCGGCCGGACCCATCGGGCCGCCAGGTCTTCTACACGTTCGTGGCCCGCATCCGCTTCGACCACGTGAACTGGTTCTTCGACGACTACTCGGGCAGCACCGCCACCGTGCAGCCGCCGTCCGCCTGCGGCGCGCACCCCGAGCTGGTCGCCCATTCGTACTCCGAGATCAGCGACGACCGCCACCCGGACCACCGCTTCCACGTGGTTGCGACGGAGATCTACACGATCGACGTCCAGGTGTTCTGGATCGACTCCGACGGGTCGCACCGGGAGACCGTCGACCCCGGCCTGACCATCCCGCCGGTCGAGCTGGACCCGCACCCGCAGTACGTGGGCCAGGTCGAGGGTGTTCCGCTGGGCGGGCCGTGACCGTCGAGGACCCGCTCCCCGGCTTCCCCCCGCTGCCCGACGGCGCAGCCACCGTCCCCGACGCCGGCTCCCTGCTGCGCCTGGTCAGGTCCCTCGACACGGCGGTGCTGGAGGCCAGGCACGGCGCGCTGCACGCGGCGGTCGTGCTTGACGGGCGGGACGTCCTCGACGGGTACCTGGAGCACGCCGGCACGGTCGAGACCGGCGCCGAGGTCCTCGACCGGCTGGACGGGGTGCCGCTCCCCGCCGTGCGCGTGCTCCGGCTGCCGGCGGCCCTGGTCCGCGCCCTGCCCTGGTACTGGCGGGCGCCCGCCCGGGTCGTGGTCGGCCCGGGCTGCTGGATGGACGGCGAGCTGCTCCTGCGCAGCTTCGCCAGGGCCGGCCAGCACGGTGTCGTCTGCGTCCGGGCCGGCGACGCGCTGGGAGCGGTCTTCGTCGAGGAGGAGGTGGTGCTCGGCGGCTACCGCCGGGGCGGGGACCGCGTGGGCGGCGTGGGGGAGGTGCTGCCGCTGTTCGAAGACCGGGGGGCCCTCGTCGTGGCCAGGCTCGAGGCGCGGGACGCGGCCGCCGGGGCGCGGCCGCGCGACCGGGAGCGGGTCCTGGACGACGTCGAAGCGGCGATCAGGGCCGAGCTGCACGACCACGCCGCGCCGGCGGTGGCGGTCTTCCGGGAAGCGCCAGCCACCGCCGAGGGCCTGCTGGAGGCGGCGGCCCGGCTGGAGGCAATGCGGCTCCGGATGATCAGCCCCGAACGGATGCGGGCGGTGGCCGAGCGGGCCCGACAGGTCATCGCGGCGGCTCGCTGACCCCGTGCCGCCTCAGGCCGGCAGATCCAGCGCGAGCCTCAGGCCGGCGTCCACCTGCGCCATGCGGGACCGCGAGAGCCGGCCCGACCTAGCGCCCGACCGGCAGCGGCACCGGAACCGGCCGGCCCCCGGCGACCGTGATCTCAACGGTCCGGCCGTCCGAGTAGCGCCGGGCCCAGCCGCCGCCCTGCCAGCGGTCCGTTGCGGCCAGCGACCGCCCGCCGGCGGTGAACCGGCAGGACTCGGTGAGCCCAGGGTCGGGCAGGACACACGAGCCGGTCGTGGGCACCCCGTCCAGCACCGCGCTCGCGCCGGCGCGCGTGGCGCCCGCCGACCGGGTCACGACCACGGTCGCCCCCCTCGGCCCGCGGTAGACGCCGGGCGCCGCCGCAGTCAGGCGCGAGCCGCCGATCTCGTAGGCGGCCGGCGACAGCCGGACGGCGACGGGGCGGGGCATCGCGGCCAGGGCCAGGCCGGCCGCGCCCGCCAGCGCGCCGGCCGCGCCGAGAGCCACGTGGAGGCGGAGGCGGGGCAGGCGGCGCCGCGGCCGGTGCTGGATGCGCACGGCATGCGGGCTGGTCACCGCGCCGATGGGGAGGTTCTGCGTCATGGGCGCCCGGCCAGCCTGAACGCCGCGTTCTCGATCCGGCTCAGGTCGGCCGCCAGCCGTTCGGTCACCACCCAGTCGCGGCCGAGGTACCGGCGCCCGGCGTCCGTCTCCACAACGCTGCGATCCCGGAAGCGGGCGACCGCCAGCGGCCGCCGGCCGCCGTCCAGGCCGTCGATCTCCAGCGTGCCGGTGGGGCCGAGGTCGGGTCGAAGCCGGGCCCCGTGCTCGAGCCAGCGCCGCCGAGCCGGCCCCCAGGCGGCCAGGAGGCGGCCGCTGCAGTAGGAGGCCAGCCGTTCCCGCGGGTCGGCCAGGTCTCGTATCGCGGCCGGCAGGCGATACTCGGGGAACAGCCGCTCGTCGACCGGCTCGCGGAGGTCCGCGAACCAGGCGACCAGGTCCAGCAGCAGCGCGTAGGTAAGCGTGTGCACCCGCTCGATCTGCCGCTCCCGCAGCTGGTCCCTCACGAGACGAGACCCGGGGCGGCCAGGGCCTGCACAGCAGCGCGGGTCACCCGGATGTACGCCTCCCGGAGCCGGGGGGATATGTCCAGGATCGACATCCCCTTGACGATGGCCAGCGTCGCCTTCTCGCTCCTGGGCACGGTCTCGACGGCCGCGACTCGCCTCCGGATCTCCTCCAGCAGCTCCCTCACGACCGGGTGACGCCGCAGCTGCCGGTCGGTCGAGGCGATGTAGCTGACCACGACTGGCTTGCCGCGCAGGCTCGGGCTGTCGAGGTACTCCACCACGCCCAGCAGCGCGCTCGGGTCGTCGGTGGTGGGGAGGATGACCAGGTTGGCGAGGTCCAGGTAGGCGGCGCAGATGGCCGCCTCCGCCGAGCTGAAGTCCGGGAGGCGGTTGGGCAGGTCGACGACCATGAACACGTGTCGCTGGCGCAGCTGCTGCACGAAGCGCTGGACCAGGCCCGGCGGATAGGCGTTGGCCGTCGTGCGGTCTTCGGGATATACGGCCAGGGCGGGCGTCCTCGCCCACGCGGGGGGTGGGGGCAGCTCCCGGCCGCTGCTCAGCGCGGCCATCATCTGGCGCACCGTGCCGGCCGCGGCCGGCACGTCCAGGCGACCCCACTGGTCGGGGTTGCCGATGTTCTGGTCCACGACGGCGACGGTCCCGGTCGTCTCGCCGAGCGCGTAGCCGACGACCTGGGCGACAGCGCCTGCGGTCACGGTCTTGCCCACCCCTCCTTTGCGGGCCGGCACCACGACGAGGGGGGCCGGGTGCAGGCCGAGCACGACGTCCCCGATCTCTCGGGGGACGACGAACCGCCGTCGCCGCCGCCCGAACAACCTGGACACCAGGCCGGGTGCCGCCCGCTCTGCCTCGGCCCTCGCGAAGGAGGGCAGGTCAAGCTCGCGGCCGCCGCCGAACAGCCCGGCCCGGCTGAGCTGGCTGGCGGGCTCGTCCGCCTCCTCTGGCTCCTCCTCCAGCGGCCCGACCGCGGCCAGCTCGCTGAACGGGTCGCTGGGCGCAAGGTCCTCGCGCCGGGCACCGCCCAGCTCGGCGATCGCGTGCTGGGCAAGCGCGAGCGGGTTCGTGGCGACGATCGCCCGGACCTGCGGGAACCGCGCGTACCGCAGCCGCTCTTCCGCGCGGGCCACCCCGACCAGGACCTCCGCATCCAGCCCCGACAGGTGGCGCTCCAGCTCGGGCTCGTCCATCACCAGCACGATGGGCCGCGCTCCGGCCGGCACGCGCGCCTCCCACCAGGCGTCCAGGTGCCTCGCCGCATCGCCGCGGGCCGAGAGGAAGGCCGCGCCGCTCACCGGCGCCTCGTGGACGGCGCCGGCCCGCGCCGGCGTCAGCGCGGCTCTCAGCAGCTCTGCGGCGCGACCGCCGGCCGGCTCTCGAAGCAGGCTGAGGAAGACGGGCTCACCTGCCAAGCGCCTGCGTCGCCTCCCCCACCGACCCGGCACCCAGGTCGACCGGTGCCGGCGTCAGGTGACGGCCCAGCCCGGCGGCGAGCAGGACCAGGCCGAGGACCAGGCTGACCGCGGCCGCGGTGGTGCGGCGGCGCCAGGCCGGCCGCCGCCCGGCGGCGAGCCGGGCGACCCCGGCTGCCGCCCACAGCAGCAGCGCCACCGTTACCGCCTGGACGGTCAGCAGGCTCGCCGCGACGGCCGTCCCCACCGTGGGCGTCGGGGCCCAGAAGAAGTCGCCGGCGGCGAGCCAGCGCGGGGCCTCGGCCATCGGCAGCCCCAGCGCGGGGAGCAGGGCCAGCAGGGCGAGCAGGACCGCGCCGACCAGGGCCGCCAGCCGGCGGGTCACCGGAACGCCAGCGACAGCGTCGCCCACGCCGGGTAGCCGATGAGCAGCACGAGGGGCAGCACCATCAGCCCGATGGGGATCGCCTGCCGGAATCGGGACTGCTCGGAGCGGACCTGCATGTCGGCCAGGCGGCCGGTCCCGACGGCCCTGGCCAGGTTGGTAAGGGCCGTTCGCGGAGGCAGGCCCTTGTCGTCGATGCGCCGCATCGTGCTCCCCAGCAGCGCGAACATCGGCACGCCGTAGCTGTGCCCGATCTGCTCGTAGACGGACGCGGCGCTGACGAAGGCGGGCTCGCCGAACGGGCCCCGGGTGGAGGGGCCCGGAGCGGAGGGCCCCGGCGCCGCGAGCTCGCGCCATCGCTCGTCCCCGATCAGGCCCCACAGCCAGCCGTCCGCCTGGGCCCGGGCCAGCAGGTCGACGGCCTGCTCGACGGACATCTGGCGCGTGTACGTGAGGATCGCGATCTCCGTCAGCGCGCTGCTCAGCCCGGCCTCGAGGCCCGCCTGGCGCCGCCCGGCGGCGACGCGCAGGAGCAGGTACCGGACCATGAACGCGACCGCGCCGAAGAGGAGCGCGTCCGCCGGCGGCAGCGGGAGCGGGCCCGACCCCCCGGCGAGGCCTGCCAGGTCGACCGCCAGCCCGGCCAGGACGACGAGCAGGGCGAGCCCGGCGCTGAGGAGCACCCAGGCGGTCGCCGACTGCGTGCGGCCGGCCACGGCCAGCAGCCGGGCAACGTCCGCGGCCTCCTGGAACCGCCGCAGGAAGGGCGCCCGCCGGCCCAGGCGCTCGCTGAGCGGACGCTCGTCGATGAGGCCGTGGTTGCGCCCGACCCGGCTCCAGGCTGCGACCTCCGGCGGCGTGAGCGCCCCGCTCCGCCACAGCCCGAGACCGACCAGCCCCCCGCAGGCCACGATCAGCCCGGGCAGGAGCAGGAGCCTCACGCCGGGCCTCCCCACCCGACGGCACTCGAATGGAATGAAGGGACCAGACGCCGGCGTAAGCATGGGCTCTGCCCTGCGTATGAGTCCGTCTTCCCGACGCCGACAACACCCCAGAGAGCCCCGAAGGGCCGCGCCGAAGGCGCCCCCGATGTCCCCGAAAGAGGGGGGGTTTTGGAAGGGGGGGCCTGCCCCCCCTTGCATCGTTTATCCATGGCGTCGCTCCAACTGGAATCGGATCTCGGCCAGGTTCCAGCGGACCCAGCCGGCCCTGGGCGTGAGCTGCCCGATCACCCAGAAGATCAGCATCACCAGGGCGGCGACGACCACCAGCACGACCTGGCCCGCCGGCGCGGCGTACGCGGCCCGGAAGCTGTCGACGCGCATGACCACGGCGAACATGAGTGCCATCAGGCCGCCCACGATGTAGCCCGCCTGCCGGGCGCCCTGGGCGATCGCGTGGTCGCGCTCCTGGATCGTTAGGTCGGACTCGTACTGGGGGATGAGCACCTCGGTCGCCTCGGCCACGAACGCCTCCGGCGACGTCTCCAGCGAGAGCATCAGGTCGCAGCAGAGGCGGTTAGCGATCGGGCTGAGCGCCCTGGCGTCGACCTCCAGCAGGCGGTCCCTGATCGACCGCTGTGTCTCCGCGAGCGGCTGGAGCACGCGGCGGACGGCAGGCGGCGGGTTCCGGCCGGCGTCGGCCAGCGCCTCGTCCAGCGTCTGGTTGGAGGTGCGGATGAGCTCGACGAGCGACCGGGCATGGTCCACCAGGGCTCGCTCCATCTGCAGCCGCCGCCGGTCGGCGACCGGTCCCAGCACGAACGGCACGGCGAAGACGCCGGCGGCGGTGCAGCCGAGCACGACGACCGGGGTGCCGACGGCCACGCCCAC
>DATFRD010000455.1:0-8105 GCA_035263645.1 Candidatus Dormiibacterota bacterium
CAGGAGGCGATGACCCGCTTCCAGGAGACCCGCCCCTGCATCGTCCTCATGGAGGTGACGCTGCCGGACATGTCCGGCTTCGACGTCTGCCGTGACCTGCGGCGCCAGGGCGAGGACGTCCCCATCATCCTGGTCAGCGGGCGCTCCGACGAGATCGACGTCGTCGTCGGACTGGAGATCGGCGCCGACGACTACGTCCTGAAGCCCGTGCGGCTTCGCGAGCTCACCGCCCGCGTGGCCGCGAACCTGCGCCGGGCGCGCCTGGACGGGCACGACGCCCAGCGGTCGCGCCTCGAGTTCAAGGACCTGGTGATCGACCGGAACGAGCGGCGGGTGCTGCGCCGGGGCGACGAGGTCTCCCTCACCCACACGGAGTTCGAGCTCCTGGCCCTGCTCGCATCCAACGCGGGCAAGGCCCTGTCGCGGGAGCGCATCCTGCAGCACATCTGGGGCCAGGGCAGCCAGGGGGAGATCGAGACCCGCGTCATCGACGTGCACGTGCGCAACCTGCGCCGGAAGATCGAGGTCGAGCCCAGCCGGCCCTTCTACGTCCTGGCGGTGCCCGGCATCGGCTACCGGTTCACGAACGCGCGAGCGGACTGAATGCGAGGGGGGTCAGGCCCCCCCCTTCCGGAACCCCCCCGGGTCTCTGGGGACATCGGTGGCCCCTTCGGTGCAGCCCTTCGGGGCTCTCTGTGGCGTCGTCGGCGCCGGGAAGACGGACTCACGCGCTCGGGGCAAGCCCTTGCTTACCGGTGCTGCTGGATCTCTTTTCCCTGGGGGTGGGGGCCAGGTGGCGGTAGAGGGCCAGGAGCGCGTCCAGGTTGCGGTCCAGCGAGAACCGCTCCACCGCCCGCTCCCTGGCCATCCTGCCCAGCACCTCGCACAGCTGCGGCGTCTCCACCAGCAGCCGGATCGCGGCGCGCAGCTCGCTCTCCAGATGGGCCGGGTCGAGCACGATCCCGGCCCCGCGCAGCGCCTCCCCATCGTTCCCCACGTCCGTGGCGACGGTCGCCGTCCCGCACGCCATGGCCTCCAGCATCGCCAGCGACAGGCCCTCCACGCTGGAGGGCAGGAAGAACGCGTCGGAGGCGCGGAGGATGTCGATGCGCTCCTCCTCGTCGGTCACCACGCCCGTGAACAGCACCCGGCTGTCGGAGTACCGGCGCTCGAGCCGGCGCCGCTCCACGCCGCCGCCGACGACCACGAGCCGGGTGGTGAGCGGCGGGTCGGCGTCCACGAAGGCGCCCAGCAGCACGTCCACGTTCTTCTCGGGATCGATCCTGCCCACGTAGCTGAACACACGCTCGGCGCTCAGGTCGGACCGCTTCCGGCTCGGTCCCGGCTGGTAGCGCTCGACGTCGACGCCGTTGGGCAGGACGTGGATGCGGTCGCGCGGCACCCCCAGGCCGGCCAGGATGTCGCGCTGCGCCTCGCCGAAGATGATGACCGCGTCGCAGTCGGCCAGCGCCTGCGCGTACAGGCGATAGACCGCGGCGCTGATACCGCGCCAGACGGAGAACCGCGTGTCGTACGGGACGTGGAAGGTGGCCACGATCGGGATGCCGAGGCGGTGGCAGAGGCGGGGCAGGTTGAAGTCCAGGCTGGAGAACGCGAGGGACACGTGCACCAGATCGACGCGGTGCGTCCGGAGGGCATCGAGCAGCCTGCGCTTGCCGAGGGGGCGGGACACGACGAGTCGGTGCGAGAGGCTGAACGCCTCCAGCGCGATGGAGTGACCGTCCTCGTCGGCCTGGTCCTGGTCCCTCGCGTGGTGCAGGAACAGCACCTCGATGCCTCGCTGGCGCAGCCCCTTCGTGATCTCGCGCGAGTACGTGATGATGCCGTCCCCGCCGGTGGCCGAGCGGTGGCCCAGCCAGGCGACGCGAAGACCGCCGGCGCCGGTCATCCCGTCACCAGGTCCGGCCGCAGCTCGGCCAGCGGGATGCGGACGAACTCCCGCTCCCTCAGCCCGGGGTGCGGGATCTTCAGGTCGGGCTCGTCCACCACCTGATCGCCGAGGAGCAGCACGTCCACGTCGATCTGCCTCGGCCCCCAACGGTACGTCGGCGTCCGGCCGCCCGCAGCCTCGACTGCCTTGGCCGCCGCCAGCAGCTCGCGCGCGGTCCCCGGCCACTCGACCTCAAGCACCTGGTTGAGGAACCGCGGCTGCGCCACCACCCCGAAAGGCTCGGTCTCGAGCACGGCGCTCTCCCGCAGGATCCGCACGCCCCGCTCGGCGAGGCGGCGGCGGGCGTCGGCCAGGTGGCGGCCGCGGTCGCCCAGGTTGGAGCCGAGACCGAGATAGCCGATCGTCACCCCCCGACCCTCAGCGCCTCGGCCACCCTCGCCACTGCCAGCATCTCCGGCACGTCGTGGACCCGGACGACGCCGGCGCCGCGCAGCACCGCGGCCGTGACCGCGGCCGCGGTGCCCCAGACCCGCATGGGCGGCTCCTGGCCGAAGAGCCGGCCCAGGAACGACTTCCGCGAGGCGCCGACCAGGATCTCCTGGCCCAGGTCCAGAAGCTCGCCGAGGCGGCGGAGCACGACGACATTCTGCTCGGCGGTCTTGCCGAAGCCGATGCCGGGGTCGACCATGACCCGCTCGCGCGGCACGCCGGCGGCCGTGGCGACGCGTAGCGACTCGACGAGGCCGGAGCGGATGGCCTCCATCAGGTCGCCGTCGTACGCGGAGCCCTGCTGGTTGTGCATGACGACCAGGCCGAGCCCCCGGCCGGCGGCCAGGCCGGCGATGCCCGGCGAGCGCCGCAGCCCCCACACGTCGTTGACGATCGCGGCGCCCGCGTGGGCTGCGGCCCTGGCGACCTCCAGCTTGCTGGTGTCGATGGACACGGTCACGCCCGCCCGCGCCAGCGCCTCGACGACGGGCACGGCCCGGCGTATCTCCTCATCGGCGTCGACGGGTGTGTGGCCGGGCCGCGTCGACTCGCCACCCACGTCCACGATGGCGGCCCCGGCCTCGGCCATGGCGAGCCCGCGCGCGACCGCCCGGCGGTGATCCAGGAGGCCGTCGCCGCTGAACGAGTCGGGGGTGACGTTGACGATGCCCATCACGCGGACGGAACCCATCGTCCTCAGTATGCTCAGGTGCCGATGCGCCTCTCCGAGCTCGCCGCGGCGGTACCGGGCGCGGCGGTCGGCGCGGGAGGCGGCTTCGAGGTGCGTCGGGTCGTGCAGGACTCGCGGCTGGCCGGGCCGGGCGACCTCTTCGTCGCCGTGCGGGGGCTGCGGGCCGACGGCCACGACTTCGCCGCCGCAGCCGCGAGCCGGGGCGCCGCGGTGGCCGCGGAGCTGCCGCTGCACCTGCCTCCGGGCTCCGCGTTCGTGCGCCTGCCGGACACGCGCGCCGGGCTCGGCCAGCTGGCCGGCGCGCTCTGGGGGCGGCCCGCGCGGCGGCTGCTCGTGGTTGGAGTCACGGGCAGCGCGGGGAAGACCACGACCACCCACCTGGCCGCCCACGTCCTCGAGGCAGCGGGCCTGCCGGCGGGCTACCTGAGCACCGTCGCGGTCCGGGCGGCGGGCGCGCCGGACGGCAACCGCTCCGGCCAGACCACGATGGAGGCCCCGGAGGTGCAGGCCTGGCTCGCGCGGATGGTCGCGGGCGGGGCGCGGGCGGCCGTGATCGAGGCCAGCTCGCACGCGCTCGAACAGGGCAGGGTGGCGGCGTGCGACTTCGACGTCGCCGCCTTCACCAACGTGGGCACCGACCACCTCGACTACCACGGGAGCGCGCAGTCGTACCTGCGTGCGAAGGCGCGCCTGATCGAGCTCTGCGCCGCCGCCCCCGGCAAAGGCGTGGAGAAGACGGCCGTCCTGAACCGCGACGACCCGTCGTACGACGCGCTGGCCGCCTACGATGTGCCGCGCCGGCTCACCTACGGGACAGGCGAGGCGGCGGACGTGCGGGCGCTCGACGTGAGGCGGTCCGGGTCCGGCATGGCCATGCGGATCGCCGCGGGAGGCGCCGAGGCGCCCGTGCAGCTCCCGCTCCCGGCGATGTTCAACGTGGCGAACGCCCTCTGCGCCGCCGCGTGCGCGCTGGCGCTGGGGCGGCCGCTGGAGGAGGTCGCGGCCGGGCTGTCGAGTTTTCCCGGCCTCAGCGGCCGGCTGGAGAGGGTCGACCGTGGCCAGCCGTTCCGGGTCTACGTGGACTTCGCCCATTCCGCGGTCGGCCTGGCGAGCCTGCTCCGCGAGCTCCGCTCCGACCTGGGGGGCGGGCGCCTGCTGGCCGTCTTCGGCGCGACGGCGCGCTCCGACCACGATCCGGCCGGGATGGGGGCCGCCGCGGCCAGGCACGCGGACCACTTCGTCATCACCACGGACGACCCTCTCGACGTCGACCCGGCCGAGCTGGCCCGACGGGTGGAGGCCGGTGCGGCCGGCCGGGCCAGGGGCCGGGACTACGACGTGCTCCTCGACCGGCGGGCCGCGATCCGACGGGCGGTCGGGCTGGCCCGCGCCGGGGACGTGGTGGTGCTGGCCGGTAAGGGGCACGAGCGGACCATGCAGCTCGCGTCCGGGCCGGTGCCGTGGGACGATCGGGCGGAGGCCGAAGCGGCGCTCCGCGACTTGGGCTGGTAGCCCGGGGGCCGGGCGGGGCCCTCTATCGAACAATCAGGATGTCCGATATAGTGAGGGCTGGTCATCATTTCCAGCGCCGATCTTTGAGGAGGTGCCACAGCCATGTACGACGTGGTGGGCGGAGTGAGGGACTTCAGGCGTCAGGCCGCCCGCCGGCGGGCGAACCTGGCCCTGCGGCGCCTGGGCCGGGATCTCGACATCCTGCGGCGCGACCTGGACGACGTCCGCCAGGACGTCTACCGGGGGGTGTTCCTCAGGGAGGTCCGCCGCCTTGCGGACTCGGTGGCCGACGCGCTGCCGCCGATCGAACGCCGGCGGAGAGGGCCGAACGTCGCCGTCGCCTCGGCGCCGGCCGTTGCCTTCGCCGGGCTGCTGGCCGTCGCCGCGTACCTGCTCTGGGACGACGGACGGCGGGCCGCGATGCGCCGGCGGCTCGAGGAAGTCGCCGCCAACGTCGGCCGGCCGGGGCGGCCGACGCCCGTCGCGCCGCGCGGAGACTAGGGCTCGGGTTGGTCGCGGCCGGGGGTGGGCGCCGGCGCCGCGCCGCCGCCCACCATCCGGACGATCTCGACGCGGTCGCCGCCGGCCAGCGTGCAGCCCGCGTACGTCTCCCGCGGCAGGATCTCGCCGTTCACCTCGACCGCGATCGCGCGGGGGTCGACGCCGAGGTCCCTCAGGTACTCCAGGAGCGGGGTCGGCTCCTGCAGCCGCACCGGCTTTCCGTTGACCTGGAGCTCGATCACGGTCCGGGCCGGCTGAAGTATGCGATCGCAGCGAAGCCGGCCGCGCCCGCGCCGCGGCAGGCCGCGGCCCGGTCGGCGTCGATCCCGCCGATCGCGATGACCGGTATCGCGACCGCGGCCGAGACCCGGGCCAGGCCGGCCAGGCCGGCCGGTTCGCGGCCCGGGTGCGAGGTGCTCGCGAACACCGGGCCGAACACGACGTAGTCGGCGCCCTCCCGCTCCGCCCTGACGGCCTCCGCGGGGGAATGGACCGAGCGGCCCACCAGCCGGCCGCCGCCGAGCAGGCGGCGGGCCGCGGCCACGGGCAGGTCCCGTTCGGGCAGGTGGACACCGGCGGCCCCGACCGCGACGGCGAGGTCGGCGCGCGCGTTCACGAGCACGGGGACCGGCGACTCGGATACGAGCCGGATCGCCTCCCCCTCCAGGCGCCGGACCGGTGCCGCCGGGTCCCGCAGCTGGACCAGGGTCGCGCCCCGCGCCGCGGCCCGGAGGCCGGCGTCCGCGTCACTGACGACGGCCATGGCGACCGGAAGCTCCAGCCGCTCAGCCCCCTGGCGAGATGCCGGTCGTCGGCGAGCTCGCGGAGGCGTAGGGCAGCTTCGGGATCCGCCCCGCCCGGAAGCCCCTCCTGCCCGCCTCGCAGCCCAGCCGGATGGCCTCCGCCATCTCGGCCGGCCGCTCGGCCAGGGCCACCGCGGTGTTGACCAGCACGGCGTCAGCGCCGAGCTCCATGGCGAGTGCGGCGTCGCTCGGCGCCCCGATCCCGGCGTCGACGACCACCGGGACGGTCGCCCGTTCGATGATGAGCTCGATCTGCCGCTGGGTCACGAGACCCTGGCCGGAGCCGATCGGCGAGCCCAGCGGCATGACGGTGGCGCAGCCCGCGGCCTCGAGGCGGCCGGCCAGGACCGGGTCGGCGTTGATGTACGGGAGCACGACGAAGCCCTCCTTCACCAGCGTCTCCGCCGCCGCCAGCGTCTCCACCGGGTCGGGCAGCAGGTACCGCGGGTCGGGGATGACCTCGAGCTTCACCCAGTCGGAGAGGCCCATGGAGCGAGCGAGACGGGCGATCCGTATCGCCTCCCCGGCGGTCCGGCACCCCGCGGTGTTGGGCAGGATGCGGTAGCGCTGCCAGTCGATGACGTCCAGGATGGTCCTGCGCTGGGGGTCGTCGAGGTCCAGCCGGCGCAGCGCCACGGTCACGAGCTCGCAACCGGACGCGTCAAGCGCGGCCAGCATGTCGTCGTCGCTCCGGTACTTCCCGGTCCCCAGGAACAGCCGTGATCGGAGCTCGGTCCCTGCGATGACCAGCGGATCGGCCGTGAGGGTCGTAGCCACGCCTACAGGTTACGCGGCGATCCCCCCAGTGGACGTTTGTTCGGGATGCCGGGCCGGCGTGGATACGCGGCCGGCGTGGGGGCCAGCTTGGCCACCTCGACCACGAGGCCCCGCTCCCTGGCGCGGCTGGGCGCGGGATGGACCCGGAGGGGGCCGCCGCCCAGGAGGGCCGCCGCGCCGGCGGCGATCGCGGTGTCCTCGGCCCCGGCGCGCATCGCGAGCAGCCGGCCGCCCACGCGCACCAGCGGCAGGCAGAGCTCGGCGACGACGGGCAGGGCGGCCAGCGCGCGGCAGGTGGCGACGTCGAAGCGCTCGCGGAGGTGGCCGCGGCCCGCGGCCTCCGCCCGCTCCGGGACGACGTCGACGTCGACTCCGAGCCGGGCCGCGGCGTGCACCAGGAAGGCGGCCCGCCGGCGGTCGGCCTCGACCAGCGTGACGCGCAGGTCGGGCCGGGCCAGCTTCAGGGGCAGGCCGGGCATGCCGCCCCCGGAGCCCACGTCGACCAGCGTCACGGCGTCGCCCAGGTGCGGGAGCAGCACAAGGCAGTCCTCGACGAGCGGGCCCGGATCGCCGCTCACCAGCCCGGGCCACGACGAGAGCAGCCGGGCGTACGCGGCCAGGCGGGCCGGATCCGCCGGTGCGGGCGGACGCCCCGGCCCGGTGTGCGGGTCGCCTGCGGCGCCGGAGTCGGCACTAGAATGCATGTCGATGCCCATCTACGAGTATCGCTGTGAGGCCTGCGAGGGCCGCTTCGAGCTGCTGACCTCGTTCGCGGAGCGCGACCGGCCCCAGGCCTGCCCCTTGTGCGAGTCGCTGCACACCCGCGTGCTGGTCTCCAGCTTCGCCGCGGTCGGAGGCGCCTCGGAGTTCGAGTCCACGCTGCCCATGGCCCCCTCCGCCGGCGGCTGCTGTGGCGGCTCCTGCGGCTGCGGGCACAACTAGGAGCCGGCGCGGCCGGGGTGCCTGACCGCGGCCCGATGCTGTTCCCGGTCACCTACCGGGTGAACGGGCGCGGTCGCATGGAGGTCGGCGGGTGCGACCTGGTCGACCTGGCCCGGATCCACGGCACTCCCCTGTACGTGTACGACGAGGAGACGGTGCGTGCTCGCAGCCGCGAGTACGTGGCCGCGATGGGCGACCGGGGCGACGTCCTCTACTCGGCGAAGGCGTTCGCCAGCCCCGGCTTCCTGCGCGTGGTGGCATCGGAGGGGCTGGGCCTGGACGTGGTGTCGGCCGGTGAGCTGGAGCTCGCGCTGGCCGCCGGGTATCCCACCGACCGCATCCACGTCCTCGGCAACAACAAGAGCGAGGCGGACGTGGCGGCGGCCTGGGCGGCCGGCGCCACGCTGGTGATCGACGGCCTCCACGAGCTCGACCTGCTCCGCCGCGTGGTGCCGGCCGGCGCCCGCATGCGCTGCCA
>DATFRD010000456.1:0-22634 GCA_035263645.1 Candidatus Dormiibacterota bacterium
ACGTAGTCCGCCGGGTCCAGGCTCCTCGGGAGCGTTGTGAAGTTGCGAAAGCCGTCCGTCGTGACGAGGCCCGTGTCCTCCACCCGCACCCCGCCCAGGCCCGTCAGGTAGAGGCCGGGCTCCACCGTGACCACGTCGCCGGCGCGCAGCGGGCAGGCCAGGTCGCGCAGGCTCGGCTCTTCGTGGACGTCGAGCCCGACGCCGTGGCCGGTGGAGTGGATCATGCGGGGCCGGCCCGCCGGCCCCTCGAAGCCGGCCGTCGAGGTGCCGTAGCCTCGCTCCACCAGCGTCCGGCACACGCCCCGGTGGACGTCGCGCCCGTCGGCGCCGTCCCGCAGCGCGGCGATCGCCCCGTCCAGGGCCTCGACGCAGGCGTCGTGCATGCGCCGCACCTCGTCCGAGGGCCGGCCGCCCGCCACCACCGTGCGCGTCAGGTCTCCGTGGTAGCGGCTGGTGAAGCCGCGGGGGAACAGGTCGATGATGACCGGCTGGCCCGCGCGGATCGGTCCCGCGCCGGAGACGTGGGGCAGGGCGCACTCGGGGGATCCTGCCACGATCATCTCGGCCGCGCCGTAGCCGATCTCGTTCAGCGCCGCCTGCGCGCGCGCCATCAGCCGCTCCGACGTGAGCGGGCGCGAGCCCAGCCAGAGGGCGCCGTCGGGCCCGGGCTCGGCCTCGGCCAGCCGCGCGATCACCTCGACGCAGGCGGCCTGGGCCGCCTCCTGGGCCGCCCGGATCCACTCCGCCTCCTCGCCCGACTTGCGCCGCCGCTCGGCGGTGAACAGGGCGTGGTCGATCTCCGGCTCCAGCCCGGCGCCGCGCAGCCCCTCGTAGGCCGCGGCAGGCAGCAGCGGCGAGACGCGCACCGCCGTGACGCCGCGGCCCGCCAGCAGCCGGGCGGCGAAGGCGCACCAGGCGGCCGTGCGGTCGGGCCGGTCCTCCCAGCCGGCCTCGTTGACGTCGATCACGCTGGCTGCCCGCCCCTCCAGCCGCGCCCGGTCCAGCTCCAGCGGCTGCACGGCGATGAGGTCGTCGCCGTCGCCGAAACGCAGGTAGAGGGCGTGCTCGACCCCGAACCGGCAGGCGTACAGGAAGTCGGCGTCGTCGGCCCCGCGGGAGAGCAGCAGCAGCGGCTTCACGGGCATGAGCGTAGCGCAAGGCGGTGCAGACCCCCGGTTCCCACGAGCCCCGGTGTACGGGACGTCAGCGCGTCGCCGAGAGTCGGGCTCAGATGCTGGGCCCGGAGCCGTGCGCACGGTCCCGCGGGGGCTCCTGCCGGCGCGCCGGTCGCCGCCGGCGCAGCGCGAGCTGGCGGTCGATCACGGTCGCCACGATCGCGGCCAGCGCCGCCGGCGCCTCCGCCTCCAGCTCGTCCTGCACCTGGTCCGCCAGGCTCGCCGGCAGCTGCCCGTGGAGCAGGGCCAGCTGGTGGTCGTAGACGGCGCCGAGGCTGGTCGCCGGGCTGGGGCCGTCCAGCCCCAGCGACTCCTGCAGCTGGTAGCCGTCTGCGAACGTGATCGCGTAGCCATCCCGACGCAGGACGCGAAGATCCCTGAACAGCGTGCTCTCCGAGACGCCGGCGCGGAGTGCGAGCTGATGTGGCTTCAGGCCCGGCTCCCGGATCACGGCCGCGAGGATGCGCAGCCGGCGGGCCAGCCGGGCCGCTCGCGGCACTCCGCGGGCACGCCGCCGCGCCCTGCGGTCGGTATCCATACGCGCAACATTGAACGCGAACGCGCCGCGCCTGCGCGACGTCGAGGGCTGGCCTTTTTCGCCGCCCCCGAAATACGATGGGCTGGCAATGGTAGCTGGTGACACGCGGTCGACGGAGAGGCTCAACGAGCTCCGAGCCCGTGTCACAGGCCGGGCCGAGGCGGACGGCCTGCGCCTGGTCCGCTTCCTCTACTGCGACCTGGACGGTGTCATCAGGGGCAAGGCGACGGGGCTGTCCAGCCTGGGCGAGCGGCTGGAGACGGGCATCGGCCTGACCGTGGCGATGCAGGCGTTCTCGATGCTCGACCACCTGGCCGACGTCGAGGGCATGGGGCCGGTGGGCGAGATCCGCCTGGTGCCCGACCCGGAGACGTTCGTCGTGGCTCCGTATGCGCCGCACGTCGGGCTGCTGCTGGTCGACATGCTGGACCAGGAGCGGCGGCCGTACGAGGCGGACGGGCGCCACTTCCTGCGCCGGATGAGCGAGCGGGCGGCCCGGCTCGGGCTCAACATCGTCGCCGCGTTCGAGCCCGAGTGGACCCTCGCGCGCCGGTCGCTCGCCGGCGAGTGGGAGCCGTTCGACGACAGCCTCTGCTTCTCGAGCGACGGGATGACGGCAGCCGCCGATGTGATCGACGACGTCGTGGCGGCGCTCGAGGGGCAGGGTCTGCCCGTCGAGCAGTACTACCCCGAGCTGGGCTGGGGCCAGCAGGAGCTGTCGATCCGGCACGCGGCGGCGCTGCGGGCGGCGGACAACCACCTGCTGTACCGGGAGACGGTGCGCGCCGTCGCCCACCGGCGCGGCCTCAGGGCGTCCTTCGCGCCCAAGCCCTGGCCCGGCCAGCCGGGCAACGGCTGTCACCTCCACCTCTCGGCCTGGGACGAGCACGGCGCCAACCGGTTCGCGGAGCCGGGAGCCCCGCACGGGCTGTCCGCGCTCGGGCTGCACTTCATGGCCGGGGTGCTCGACCACCTGCCCGGCCTGCTGGGCCTCACCTGCCCGTCCGTCAACTCGTACCGGCGCCTGCAGCCCCAGACGTGGGCGTCCGCCTACCGGGCCTGGGGCCCGGACAACCGCGAGGCGGCGGTGCGCTTGGCCTCCCCCTTCTGGGGTCACGAGGCGGAGTCGACGAACTTCGAGCTGAAGGCCTGCGACTCGACGGCGAACCCCTACGTAGCCCTCGGGGGCGTCATCGCGGCCGGCCTGGACGGGGTCGGGCGCGAGCTGGAGCCGCCGCCGCCGCTCCTGGTCGACCCGCACACCATGGACGCGCAGGCTCGCGCGCGCGCCGGAGCCGTCCGCCATCCGGGCAGCCTGGGCGAGGCGATCCAGAACCTGAAGGCCGACCGCGTGCTGCTGGAGGCGCTCGGAGGCCGGCTCAGCACCGCATACCTCGCGGTGAAGGAGTCGGACATCGAGGGTCTCGCCACGGAGGACGAGACCCTCGAATACTCCTCGCACCGCTTCCGCTTCTGACCGACCACAGGCCAGCCTGCTGGCGGCGTGGGCGTCCGTCCGCGCGGTGGATCACCACTGTCACCCGCTGCGCCGCTGGCCGGGCCACCTGGAGCCGAACGACCTGCGGGCGTGCTTCACCGAGGCGACGGACCGGAGGCAGCTGACCGAGCACGCCGCGCACACCCCCGTGTACCGCCTCGCCCTGAGACGCCTCGCGCCCTTCTTCGGCTGCCAGCCGGCCGAGGCCGCGGTGCTCACCGCCCGGAACATGATGGACCCGGCCCGGTACGCCTGTGAGCTGCTGGAGCGCAGCCAGACCGGGATGCTGCTGCTGGACCACGGCTACGGCGAACAGGCGATGAGCGTCGAGGAGCACCGGGCCGTCCTGCCCGTGCCGCAGCGCGAGATCATCCGCGTGGAGACGCTGGCCGAGAGGCTGGTCGAGAGCCACCGGCACGCTGAGGACTGGCTGGACGCGGTGCGGGCCGCGCTCCAAGCCGCGGTCGAGCGCGGCGCGGTTGGCCTGAAGACCATCGTCGCCTACCGGGCCAGCCTGCGCCTGCGCTGGCCGGACCACCGGGAGGTGAGGGCCGAGTACGCGCTGCTCCGGCAGACCCTGAGGGCGGGCGGGCCCCGGCCGCGGCTCACCGGCGACCCGCTCTGCCACGCGCTGGTCTTCGCGACGGCCGAGGAGTGCGTCCGGCTCGGCGTCCCGCTGCAGGTGCACTGCGGGCTGGGGGACCTGGACGCGGACCTGGCAGAGAGCTCGCCGCTCGGGGTGCGGCCGCTGCTGGTCCACGAGCGCTTCTCCGACCTCCGGCTGGTGCTGCTCCACTGCTATCCGTTCCACCGCGAGGCCGCCTACCTGTGCTCCGTCCACCCCGGGGTGTTCATGGACCTGTCGCTCGCGATCCCGCTGGCCGCGACCGACGGCGCCCGCGCGATGCGCGAGGTGGTCGGCATCTGCCCGTGGACCAAGCTGCTGTACGCGACCGACGCCTCTCGCCTGCCCGAGATGTACCTGGTCGCGGCGGAGCTCTATCGGGAGGCCCTGGCGGAGGCGCTGGGCGACCTGGTGGAACGACGCATGCTCGCGTACGAGGAAGCGAAGGTCGCGGGCGAGCAGGTTCTGGCCGGGAACGCCAGGAGGCTCTACCGGCTCTGAAGCCGCCGGAGCAGCCGGGGCGGCGGTCCTAGCTGATCTCGTCCCAGGTGTTGGTGGCGGTGGACTCGAAGGGGTCGGGCTCCGCCTCCTCCTGGCCCGGTGCCTTCTGGTGGAAGCGGCTGGCGATCATCTGGTACGCCATGACCTTCGGGATGCCGAGCTTGGTCAGCGACTTGATCTCGTCCGCCATCACCTTGTCGCGGGCGGCCTCGATGGCCGCGAGGACCTCCTCGACCGTTGCTGTGCGCTTGCTGGGAACTGTGGCCATCTCCGGAACGGATGATACCGAGGGCGGCGCCACCGGACGCGTACACGCCGGGTGCGGCTGGCCGTAGACTCTCAGTTCATGCCCAGGTACGGGCCGGAAAGCATTCGCAACGTCGCCATTCTCGGCCACTCCCACGAGGGCAAGACCACCCTCGCCGAGGCCATGCTGTTCGCAACCGGCGCCCTCGCCCGCATCGGCTCCACCGACGCCGGCAGCGCCGCCCTGGACTTCGAGCCCGAGGAGCAGAAGCGGAAGATCTCCATCAATCTGGCGGTCGCCGCCGCCGAGCAGGACGGCTGCAAGGTCAACCTGCTGGACACACCGGGGTTCTTCGACTTCGCCGGCCAGGTGGACTGCGCTCTGGCCGCCGCGGAGGGCGCCCTCGTGGTCGTCAGCGCCAGCACCCAGCTGGCGGTCGGGACGGAGCTGGCGTGGGAGCGGCTGAATCGCCACGCCAAGCCGCGCCTGGTCGTCGTGAACAAGATGGACAAGGAGCACGCCGACTTCCTGGGCGCCCTGGATGCGATGCGCGCCCAGCTGACGCCCAAGCCGGTCGCGCTGCAGGTGCCGATCGGGGCCGAGGCCGGCTTCAGGGGCGTGGTGGACCTCATGCGGAAGCGTGCCGTGGTCAGCGGTGCGGACGGCAAGGGGGCGGAGGTGCCCATCCCCGAGGAGCTCAGGTCGCTCGTGGAGGAGCGCCGGGAGCAGCTGGTGGAGGCGGCGGCCGAGGGCGACGACAGCCTGCTGGAGAAGTACCTGGACGAAGGCACGCTCAGCGACGCGGAGGTCGAGGCCGGGCTGCGGGCCGGCATCGCCGCCGGCCGCGTCTGCCCGGTCGTCTGCTGCGCGGCCCAGAAGCTGCTCGGCGTGCACACGCTGCTGGGCGCGATCCGCGACCTCCTGCCCCCCGCCGTCGGCGAGCCGTCCGGCCCGGCCCGGGCCCTGGCGTTCAGCACGTTCGCCGACCCGTTCGGGCGGGTGACCTACTTCAAGGTGCTGGCCGGCTGCCTGCGCTCCGACCAGCACGTGCCCAACGCGACGCGAGGCACCGACGAGCGGCTCGGCCAGCTGTTCTTCCCCCGCGGCAAGGAGCACGTGAACACCCAGGAGGTGTGCGCCGGAGACATCGGCGCCGTGGCCAAGCTGCAGCAGACGCTGACCGGCGACCTCCTGGGCAGCGCGAACGGGGCCGCTGCCCGGCTGGACGTGCCGGAGCCCGCCTACACGCTGGCCATCTTCCCCCGCTCGCGCGGCGACGAGGAGAAGATCTCCAGCGGCCTGGCGCGGCTGGCGGAGGAGGACCCGACGCTGCGGGTCCGGCGGAACGAGGAGACCCACCAGACGCTGATCGCCGGGCTCGGCGACGTCCACCTGGACGTGGTGCTGGAGAAGCTGAAGCGCAAGTACGGCGTGGAGGCGACCACGGCACTGCCCCGGGTGGCCTACCAGGAGACGATCGCGGGCACCGCGCGGGCGGAGGGCCGGCACGTCAAGCAGTCCGGCGGCCACGGCCAGTACGGCGTGTGCGTGATCGAGGTGGAGCCGGCCGAGCGCGGCGCCGGCTTCCAGTGGGAGGACAAGATCTTCGGCGGCTCCATCCCCCAGAACTTCCGGCCCTCGGTCCAGAAGGGCATCCAGGACACGATGGCGAGGGGCGTGGTCGCCGGCTACCCCATGGTGGACGTCCGGGTCCGTCTGGTCGACGGCAAGTACCACACCGTCGACTCCTCCGACATGGCGTTCCAGATCGCCGGCTCGCTGGCCATCCGCAAGGCGGCCCTGGAGGCCAGCCCGGTCCTCCTGGAGCCGATCCTGGAGGTCGAGGTCCGGGTCCCGGAGCGCAACCTGGGCGACATCATGTCCGACCTGAACACCAAGCGCGGCAAGATCGCCGGCACGGAGCCGGACGGCGGCTGGCAGCTCGTGCGGGCGACGGTGCCCGAGGCGGAGACGCAGCGATTCGCCCTCGACCTGCGTTCCATGACCCAGGGCCGCGGCTCGTTCACATCCAGGTTCTCGCACTACGAGGAGCTGCCTGCCCACCTCGCCCGGGCGCTGATCGACGCCTACCAGAAAGAGTCCTCCGGCAAGGAGTGATCGAGGGCTCCTCCCCGAGCGCCCAGGACGTCGTCGTCATCGGCGGGGGCGTGACGGGGGCGGGCGTGGCGCGCGACCTCGCGCTGCGGGGTGTGTCCGTGCTGCTCCTCGAGAAGGGCGACTGGGGCGCCGGCGCCAGCGGGGCGTCGAGCTGGATGGTGCACGGCGGCCCTCGCTACCTGGAGTTCGACCGGGAGACCACCCGGCTGTCCAGCGTGGACGCGGGCCAGGTCGCGCGCACCGCGCGCCACCTGGTCCACCGCTGCCTCTTCCTGCTCCCGGTGCTGCCCGGCGACGCGATGGACATCGAGCGGCTGGAGACGGCGATGGAGGTGTACGACCGGTTTCAGCGCCTGAAGGGATCCCGACCTCATGTACGGCTGAGCGGCGATGAGGCGCGGCGGCTGGAGCCCGGCCTCGCGCCCGAGGTGCTGGCCGCGGTGACCATGGAGGAGTGGGGGGTCGACCCCCACCGGCTGGCCTGGGCCAACGTGCTCGACGCGACGATGTCCGGCGCCCGCGCCCTGAACCACGCCCGAGTCGAGGGCATCCTGAGGGACGGCAGCAACGTCATCGGCGTGCGCTACCGGGCGCCCGACGGGCAGCGGGTGGAGGCGGTGGCGCGAGTCGTGGTCAACGCGGCCGGGCCCTGGGTGCCGGAGGTGGCGGCCCTGGCCGGCGCCGAGGTCAGGCTGCGGCGGACAAAGGGGGTCCACGTGGTCTACGACCGCCGCCTCTCCAGCTTCGCCCTGGCGGCGGAGGCGGTGGACGGGCGGCAGGTCGTGCTGGTGCCGCACGGTGGGGTCACGCTCCTGGGCACGACCGACGACGACTACTACGGCGACCCGGACTCGCTCGAGGTCCTCCCGGACGAGGTCGACTACCTGCTCCAGGCGATGGAGCGGGTGCTGCCGGACATCCGCCGGCACCGGCCGGTCCGCGCCACGGCGGGTCTCCGGCCGACGCTCTTCCAGTGGCGGGCAGCCGAGACCGATCTCTCGCGGCGCTTCGAGGTCGTCGACCACGCGCGGTCCGACGGAGCCGCCGGCCTGATCACCATCGCCGGGGGCAAGCTCTCGACGTACCGGCTGATGGCCGAGCGCACCGCGGACGCCGTGTGCGCCCGTCTCGGCGTCCAGGCCCGGTCGGTGACGGCCGCCCGGCCGCTGCCGGGCGCCGCCGGGGACCCGCCGCCGATCGCGGAGCTGGCCCGCGAGCACGGCATCACCGCGCTGGCCGCCGCCAGGCTGGTCGGCCGCCACGGCAGCGCGGCGGCCGAGGTGCTCGACGATCCGAGGCGCGGCCGCCTGGTGTGCCGCTGCGAGGCCGTGACCGAGGCCGAGCTGGCGCACGCCGTCCGGTCAGAGCAGGTGTGCACGCTCGCCGACGCCTTCCGGCGGGTCGGGCTGGCCGCCGGCCCCTGCGCCGGCACCGCGTGCCTGGACCGCGCAGCCCAGGTGCTCGGGCACGAGCTGGGCTGGAGCCCGGCCCAGCGGCGAGAGGCCTGCCGGGACCACCTCACCGGCGTGTGGCGGGGACGGGTTCCCGTGCTCGACCGCTGGGGCTGGGCGGAGGAGGAGCTGGCGTACGGCGTGCGCCGGGGCTGGCCCGGGGGCATGTGACGGTGAGCCGCCGCGGCGCGCGGTTCCGACTGGCGATGGCCTATGGGCGGCACCGCCTGCGCCGCAGGTTCCAGACGCCGCTGCCGTCCACGGCCGAGGACGTGCTCGCCGGCCGCGCCGAGGACCGCCTGCGGCCGGTCACGGCGGAGGAGCGGGCGCTGATGCCGCTGGCGGCCCGATGCATCGGCTGCGGCCTGTGCGCCCTCGTCGTGAAGCGGGCGGCGGGAGCGCGGCTGCCGGACCTGGCCGCCGCCTACCTCCGCGACCCCACGCTGCTGCCGGACGCGGCGGCCGACCTCGGCGGCGACCCGCCGCCGGCCGACGCGCTCGCGGCGGCGGCGGCCGTCTGCCCGGTCGGCGTCCCCCTGCCCGAACTCCTGGCCACAGCCCAGAGGCTCTCCCGGAACACCCCGTAGCCCCTCCCCCCTTGCGGGGGAGGTGGCCCGCCAGGGCCGATGAGGGGCTGAGCAAGCCCCTCCCCCCTGCGGGGGAGGGATCAGCGGCCAGGGGCCGGTGGGGGGGACTACGCGGCCCCGGCGCCCATGTGCGCCTTGAGCCGCTCGGCCCGGCCGGCCTCGCGCAGGCGCATCATCGCCGTCCGCTCCAGCTGGCGCACGGTCTCGCGGCCGAGGCCCAGGCGCCGCGCCACCTCCTCGAGCGTCCGCTGCTCGCCGTCCTGGAGCCCGAACCGCAGCTGCAGCACCCGCCGCTCCCGCGCGGTCAGCGTCTCCAGCACGGCCTGGACCTCGTCCTTCATCAGGCTCCGCGCGGCGGCCGCCAGCGGGGACTCGACGGACGTGTCCTCGATGAGCTCTCCCAGCTCCGTGTCTCCGTCGCCGATCGGGGTCTCCAGGGACACGGGCTCGCGGGCGATGTCGAGCAGCCACGCCACCTTGTCGGCGTCCAGGCCCATCTCCAGCGCGATCTCCTCGTTGGTCGGCCGCCGGCCCAGCTCCGACCGGAGCCTGTCCGCGACCCGCACGAGCTTGTTGATCGTGTCGGCGTTGTGGGTCGGGATGCGGATGGTCCGCGACCGGTCGGCGACCGCGCGCTGGCACGCCTGCCTGATCCACCAGGTGGCGTAGGTCGAGAACTTGAAGCCCCGCCGGTAGGCGAACTTCTCCACGGCCCGCATCAGGCCCAGGTTCCCCTCCTGGATCAGGTCCAGCAGGCTGAGCCCGCGGTTGCTGTACTTCTTGGCCACCGAGACCACGAGCCGCAGGTTGGACTCGATCATCCGCCGGCGGGCGGCCTCGCAGCCGGCCTCGATCTGCTTGGCCAGCTCCACTTCCTCCGCGGCCGTGAGCAGCCGGACGCGGCTGATGTCGCGGAAGTACGCGCGCACCGCGTCGTCGAGGCTGACGTCCTCCAACGCCTCCTCGCCCGCCTTCAGCGAAGGCTCCTCGTCGATCAGGTCGAGTGCAGTATCCAGATCCACTTGACAGACACTTTCTACCCAGGATTCGGTCCGTTCATTCCTCTTACGGTTCGGCGGGCCGAATGGTTCACTACCGCCATACGTTTTTCGAGTTGCTCAGCTTACGCGCTCCGTGACCGGCGTGAGCCACCGGTAGCCGCTGACCCTCCAGCCGGAGCTCGCGCGCTCCACCTCACACAGGAGGAGACCCATGCTACGCGTCCCGGCAGGAGCATACGTGCTCTGCATGGTGCTCTGCGTCGCCACCAGCACCTCGGCCCGGTCCGAGCTCAGCGACTGCAGGTAGGTCCCCGCGGTCGAGCCCACCGAGACCGCCTGGTACAGCTGCAGGTCCGCGAGCGCGAGGTGGACCTGGCGGCGCACCGAGCCGGTCGCCAGGGGGGCGAGCCGGTTCTGCTGGACGTCCGGGTGGGCGTAGTCGTACGTGGTCAGCTCCGTGCCGAAGTCGCTCGCCACGCCGAGCACCGCCGCCCGGTCGGACTGACCGGCGGTGACGGCCGTACGGGTGGCGGCCAGCTGCTGCAGCGCGATGAGCGCGATGAGGGTGGCGAACCCGAGCGCGATGGACTTGCCGACCTCGATCGGGGTCCGCCCGATGAGCCGGCTCAGCACGGCTGCATGAAGGGCGCCGGGTCGACGGGGGTGCCGGCGATCCGGACCTCGAAGTGGACGTGGGGCCCCGTCGAGTATCCGGTGCTGCCGGCGAAGCCGATCACCTGGCCCCGCTGCACGACCTGGCCTCTGCTCACACCGAACGCGCTCAGGTGGCCGTAGTAGTCGACCCGGTCGTCCCCGGCCACGACCCGGACCAGGTTGCCGTAGCCGACAAGCAGACCAAGGCTGTCCGTCTGGCCCGAGGCGTCGATCACCTGGCCGGCCTCCGCCGCCCGGACGGGCGTCCCCTGCGGCACCGCCAGGTCGACGCCGGTGTGGAAGTGCGGATAGCCGAACATGGCGGGCTCTCCCGGCAGCGCGCTGGGGCCGAAGGGCTGCGCCACCGCAGCACCCGGGGCCGGGCACGTCAGCTCGCCCGGCGCCAGCGGCGGCCCGCCCGCCCCGGCCGGCGCCACGAGGGGGAGGCCGTGGCTGACCCCGATGCTCACCGCCAGCACGATCGTCAGCACCGGCAGCGTGACCAGCGCGGCCAGCACCCCGAACCCCGTCAGCAGGACGGCGGCGGCCAGCTTCAGGTTCGACACCAGCGCGCCGACCACCCGGTCGGCGAAGTCCCCGGCCAGAGCGCTCAGGCCCGCTCGACCCACCGCCGCCGCGGTCCTCACCGCGCTGAAACGGACGCGAGCCCCCACCCGGCGGTCAGGTCCCCGAGGCGAGGGCCTCGGCCGGCGCCTCCCGCTGCCCGTGGGGACGCCCGCACTTGAAGGGCTCGGTGCAGTAGAGGTCGTGCTCCGGCGCGTAGTTCACGGTCTGCATGCTCACGTGCTCGCCGGCGCCGGTCACCACCAGGCACTGGCCCCGTCCGGCGCTCTGCAGATAGCGGCCCTCGGCCTCCGAGAGGTGGAACGTGTCGATGACCCTGGCGATGTGGTCGGGGTGCTGCTTGTGGAGGACGGTGGTGGCCATGTTGGACAGGCTGGCCACGGCCTGGGGCGAGGCGAGCATCTCGGCCACGCTCTGCGAGATCAGGATGAGCTGGGTGTTGGCGTGGCGGGCGGTGCGCGCCATCTCGTCGACGAACGCCATGCCCTCCTGGTGCCTGGCCAGCGACCAGAACTCATCGATGCAGATCACCCGCCGGCGCAGCCGCGAGGTCATCCACGCCCGCAGGTGGTTCAGGATCAGCCAGTAGACCAGCGGCAGCAGGTCGGCCTGCTCCTGGCGGACCACGCGTACGTCGAAGACCAGGAAGTCGTTCTCCAGGTCGACGTTGGTCCTCTGGTTGAACAGCGCCGCCAGGTAGCCGTGGCTGAAGCGCTCGATGCGCTCGCAGAGGCTCGTCGCCGGCATCCTGGTGCGCTCCTCCGACCCATAGCGGTCGGCGATCGCCCGCTGGAAGTCGCTGGTCAGCGGGGGCGGCTGTGTCCACGTCTCCGGGTCGGCCGGCCTGATGCCGACCCGCTGGTAGGCGGTGGTGATCGCCCCGTCGAGCAGCTGCAGCTCCTCCTCCGGGAGATGGCCCAGGGCCAGACGCCAGAAGTTGATGAGCTGGGGCACCTTCGAGCTGAACGGGTTGCGACCGGTCTCCAGCGCCAGGTCCCAGATGTTGATCGTCTTGGCGCTGCCCAGGTAGATCGGGATGGTCTCGCCGTCGCAGTGGGAGGCCAGGGTGCCGTACTCGCCGCGCGGGTCGATCACGGCCACGTGGCTGCCCGCGATCCACTCGTGGAGCAGCTTCTCCTTCACGTTGGCGGACTTGCCGTTCCCCGACCAGCCGAGCACGACCATGTGCGCGTTGTCCCAGGTCCGGGGGTTCAGGATGAGCATGCTCTTGGCGCTGTGCTCGCCGCCCACGATCCCGAAGAGGTATCCCTCCGGCTCGATCCGGTCGGCGGCGTTGAACGGGAACGCGGCGGCCAGCGGCCGGGTAGAGATGCCGCGCGTCTGCCGGAGCAGGTCGACGGCCTGGGGCAGCACCGAGTTGAGTCCCTGCTCCTGCCGGAAGTGGGCCCGCTGGCTGCGGAAGAACAGCCCGGCGAGCTGGTCCTCGATGGCCCTGGTGGCCAGCTCCAGCTCGGCCTCGCCGCTGCCGTACGGCGTGATGTAGAGGGCCAGGTGGTACCACTTGGCCTTGTTGCGAAACTGTTCCTTGGCGTACGAGATGTCCTCCAGCCGCTCCTGGATCTCGCGGGCGGCCGGCGCGTCGTCGGCGACCGCCGCCAGCGTGCCGGCCAGCTCCCGCTCGTTGGCGTCCAGCCGCGTGCGCGCGCTGCCGGGGTCGAGCGGCGTGATGTGCATGCTCACGTCCAGGTTGTAGTCGAGGCTGAGGACGTCGCGGAGCCAGTTCGGCGTGACCTCGCGCGGGTAGTCCTGCAGGTACAGCGTCCGGAGGTACGTGTGGTCGCGGTTCTGGCAGTGGATGTGGTCCGGCCCGACCTCCAGGACCGAGGGGACCAGCATCTCGCGCACGTCGGCGGTACGGACGCTGAGGCTGACCAGGTCCTCGGGGCGCAGCGGGCTGACTTCGATGGTGGTGGCCGGGGCGGAGGCCGAGCGCATCTTCTGCAGGCGCGCCATGACCGGGTCGTAGGCGTAGTAGAACATCTCCTCGATCTCGGCCGAGCCGAGCCTGCGCAGCCGGATCCCGCCGCGCTGGAGGATGCGCGCCAGCTGCTTCTCCTTGGCCCCGAGCTGGGTTGCGATCTCCTCGCGGGACGGCTCCCGCAGCCGGTCGAGCGGGGTCCTCGTGAACGGCACGACGAGATAGAAGCGCCGGTCCTTGATCTGCTTCTCGCGCGCGATCAGGCGGATCTTCTGGCGGTACTCCTCCAGCCGCCGCTCGCGGAGCGCGCGCTTGGCTGTCCACGAGTGCCGCCACGCCTCCAGTGTCCCGAAGTACTCGTCTGGCTCGTAGATGCGGCTGCGAACCAGGATCTGCACCGGGTCGTGGAGGTACTGGAGCAGCTCGCCCATGACCTCGAGCAGCCCGAGCTGCTCGTACTGGGACTTGAGGTCGAAGTTGACCCCACTCGCCTCCAGCACGATCCGCGGACCGTGGCCGCGCACGTGGAGGTAGCCGTTCTCGATGCGCTCCACCAGCAGGTGCGAGCGGACGTCCTCGCTCGCGCCGAGGCGGGCCGACGGCCCGCGCAGCAGCGACAGCAGGTTGGGTACCCGCATCAGCGCTCCTCCGGGTCGCGCCGCCGGACCGTCACGCGGATGCGGTTGCGCGACATGTCGTGCACGATCACCAGGACCTTGTCGTCGATCGTCACGCGCAGCCCCGCCCCCTCCGCCTCGATCGTCACCGGCAGGTCGATGTCGTTGAGGGTCCTTCGGACCGGCTCGCTGTCGAGGGTGGTGTCCACGACGGGGATGACCTCCTGGCGCAGGTTGATGATCTTGCCCGACCGTTCCAGGCGGACGCCCTCGGGCAGGTTGGCGGCTCGCTTCACCATGCGGGCGAACCGGTAGCGGTCGAGGAGGTGGGCCTCCCAGTGGCGGCCGTCCGGTGCCCTGACGAACGCCACGACCGCGGTCAGGTAGAGCGGCGTGAATCCCAGCGGCACGGCCAGCGCTGCGGTGCCGAGCGCCGGCAGCAGCAGGCTCACGAGCCCGATGGAGGCGAGCACGCCGACGGCCAGCAGCAGTGCCGCGCGAACCGAGATCCGGCGGCCGGCGACGGTGACCGTGGTCTCGACCCGGTCGATGTCCGCCGTGATGTGGTAGATCTTCCCGTCCATCTCACCTGGCCCAGGGTGGACACACGGCGTCCGTGTGGTACGCGCTGCAGGCGGCCCGGATGGGCAGCGTGCTCGCGAGCAGCAGCGACGCGCCGACCAGGACCACGAGCGGGATGGCCAGCAGGCCGAGGCGCCACGCGCGGTGGATGAGACGGCGGAAGGACCAGGCGCTGGCGAGCGCGACGAGCAGCGACAGCCCGGTCGCCAGCAGGATCCGCTCCGGCGGGATCGTCCCGCCGCTGAGCAGCGGCACGGTCGCCAGCGCGAAGCTGCCGAAGCCGATCAGCACGACGACCCCCACCAGCACCCCGCCGGCCGTGCGCAGGCAGCCCATTCGCCTCGCCCTAGCCGCCCCGCAGGCGGCGCCAGGCGCCGGACGTGGCCTGGCGCAGCGGCTGGTGGTGCGTCATGCCCCGCCAGGTCTGCTGCACGGCGAGGATGGCGGCGCCGGGCTCGCCGAGCGCGCGCATGAGCGTCGCCGGCACCATGATCATGAAGATCAGCATCGTTCCCACCAGGAGCACGTTCAGCAGCGCGACGTCCGACGACGCGCCCATGAACACGAACGTCGTGAACACCAGCACATTGACGAACTTGATCGCGACGGTGGCCAGGAGCAGGCGCGTCCAGTAGACGACCAGGCCCCGGCCGGCCGGGATCACGCTGAACGCGAACGCGAACGGCGCCACCACGACGAGGACCCACAGCAGGATCAGCCGGACGAAGTAGATCACGAACAGCACGAGCAGCTCCAGCGCGACGAACACGATCACGAGGAAGAGCACGATCGCGTTGAGCAGGTCGTGGACGTCCTGTATCGCCGAGGGGTCCTTGAGCCCCAGCCCCTGGAACGCGGGGAGCGAGCGCAGCTCGATCGACACCTGGCCGTTGACGGCGCCCACCAGCACGTTGTCGACGGTCAGCACCTGCTGGACCAGGAAGAGGCTGGCTCCCATCAGGATGACGGTGAACAGGAAGTACACGAGCGTCCGGCCGACGTCGTGGCGGCTCCCAACCGCCTCACCGAGCATCCAGAGCAGGATCATCACGGCAAAGATCAGGACCAGCAGCGAGCCGGTGGCAATGCCGAAGCTCAGCCCCCACATTTGGCGCAGCTTGCTGTTGTCCACGACGAGGCCGGGACCGAAGTTCTCCTTGCCGGTGAGGTCGTCGCCGCCCGCGATCATCGGGTTCCAGAGCTTCTCCATCTCGGCGGTCAGCGTGGCGTCGAACGTGTAGAGGATCCCGGCGATCGCCTGGTAGACGACCTTCTGCGGGTCGAGCGTCGGCAGCTGGATATTGGGCAGGCTCGGTCCCGACGACGACGCCGCCGGGGACGCCCCGGGCGAGGCGCCGGGAGACGGCGTCGCGGCCAGCGCGGCGGGTCCCGAGGAGGCCAGCAGCAGGAGCGCCGCCGCCCCGGCGAACAGCACCGTGGGGACCCGTCGCACCCTCTCTACTGTCCTGTCTCAGAAGACTGCGGCAGCGGGGCTGTGAGACGCGACACCGCGCGACACTAGCGGACGAAGCTGGCTGCCAGGTTCACGATGGGCCTGGCCAGGAAGCCCAGGATGACACCGATGATCGCGCCGACCATCAGCGCCTTGCCGCGCTCCTGGCCGCCTATGGTCCCCTCTGCCAGGTAGAAGCCGGCGCCCAGCACGAACGACAGGATGCCGACTGCCAGCAGGACGCCCTGGATCCAGGAGGTGATGCGGTCGAGGGCGGTGCCGATCTCCTCACCCGCCGCCAGCGCCGGGTCCGCAGCCAGGACCGTGAACGCCGCCGTCGACGCCGCCGCTGCCGAGGCCCGAAGCACTGTACGAATCATCAACAACCCCTCAAACTTGCGTCCGGGCCGGACCCGGCGTGAGCGAGCTCCGATGGCCTGTCGTCCGCATCGCAGCAGAGGGGTCGCCAACCGGCGGCCGGCGCTGGCCAGCGCAAGGCCCTCCCTGCCCCACGTGAGCATAGGCCGTGTTCGGTTTCTGTGCAAGACGTCGTGCTCATCTGTCCTGTTGCCGGCCGTGAGCCGGGATAATAGCGCGCAGTCCCAACAGGCATGCACTTACTCCATCCGAGACGTCCCGCGGGCGGCGCGATCCGGGCCACCGGCGGCGGGTGAGCGCCGTGTCGCTGCCCGGTGTGGAGGCCTGGATCGAGCTCTACGAGCAGCGGTTCCCACGCACGCGGCCCAACGGCCGCCGCGCTCTGCGCGCCCTCCACCGGCTCCTGCAGGACCCTCCGGCCGGTGGCTTCACCGTCCGTGACGTGGCCGCTGAGGCGAGCGTCGGCCTCGACACCGTAGCCAGGGTCGTCCAGCACCTGAGGGGCCTCGGGGTGTTGAGCGTGGCGGGCGGCGGCTGGGTGGCGCTGCCTGGAGGCCGGCCGGGTCACGGCGTCCGCTTCCGCTACTCGACCCACTGGCCGCCCCTCGTCTGTCGCGGCGCGGGCGCCACCGATGACCTGGCAGCCGCCGCGGGTGATGGCGGTATAGTGGCCGGCGGAGGATTCCAGCAGCCAGGATGATCGAGCTGACGGTTCTCGAGCAGCGGCGCGCCAGCTACTGGCGACGCCGGGACAGGCAGCACCCGTCACCGCGGTGCCTCCTGCGAGAGTCCGACGAGCTCATGTTCTGGCTGGAGGAGTGCCTGGTGCAGGGCCTCCGGATCGTGCCGGGCTGGCTCATGCCGCGCCTGGTGAGGCTGCTGGCGAGGGCCGACGTCGACCTCCCGCGCCAGGTCGGCGGAGAGCGCAGGCCCGCCCAGCTCATCGAGCTGCTGTACCACGCCCAGGAACGCCTGATGGAGGAGTCGGTCACGTCGCGAAAGCCGGCCCGGATCCTTCCGCTCTTCCGTCAGGGGTCGCAGCGGTAGTCGCCGGCGACCTGCCCGAGCCACCCGCCGGCCAGCGGCCCGCGCTGCTGGTGGCCGGCTCCATCGCACTCGACTCGCTCATGGGCGGACGGGTCACGGACGAGCTGGGCGGGTCGGCTTTCTACTTCTCGCTGGCAGCCAGCCGGCTCCTGCCCGTCCAGGTGGTGGCCCCCGTCGGGCGCGACGCCGCGGAGCGCGTGCGGTCCGTGCTCGACCGGCCCGGCGTCGAGCTGGCCGGCCTCACCGTGGTCGACGCGCCCACCTATCGCTGGTTCGCCGAGGCTCGCGAGGGCCGGAACGTCGACCTCGGCAGCCAGGACTCCATCTACGACTGGTGGTCCCCGCGGACGCCGCCGGGGTATCGCGGCTGGGCGTTCGTCGGCTCGATGCGTCCCGACCGCCAGCTCGAGGCGGCGCGCCAGCTCGCCGGCTGTGGCCTGCTCGCTGCCGACGCCATGCGCTCCTACGTGGAATCCGCGCCCGCCGAGGCCCGCGCCGTGCTGGAGCTGGCGGACTGGTACTTCTGCAACGAGGAGGAGTTCGCCGCCCTGGGCGGTGGGGATGCCGAGGCCTTCCGGCTTCGCTGGCGGCTCCGCGGCCTGGTCCTCAAGCACGGGCCCGGGGGGGCGACGGCCTACACGTCCCGCGGGGCCATCCACGAGCCGGCCCACGCCGGGCCGGTGGTGGACACGACGGGCGCCGGCGACGCCCTGGCCGGCGGCATGCTGTCGTCCTGGCTGCTGGACGGGGGGGCGCCGGACCGGCTTGGTGACGCGCTCCGGGCCGGCGCGCGGTGCGCGGCGGTGGCGATCTCCCGCATCGGCGCCAGGGCGCTCGCGGCCGGCGGCGTCGCGGGCCGGCCGTGATCGACGCCCTGCTGGCCTGGGCGGACGGGGCCCGGCGCGACCTGGCCTGGCGCCGCACGCGCGACCCGTGGGCCGTGCTCGTCGCCGAGCTCATGCTGCAGCAGACCCAGGTGGCCCGGGTGTCGCCCCGCTACGAAGCCTTCCTGACCCGGTTCCCGACCCCTGCCCACTGCTCGGCCGTCACGGCGGCCGAGGTCATCCGACTGTGGGCCGGGCTGGGCTACAACCGGCGGGCGCTCAACCTGCACCGGATGGCCCGGGCCGCGGTCGCATGCCACGGGGGCCGGCTCCCGGACACGCTGCCGGAGCTCCTCGCGCTGCCCGGCGTGGGCCCCTACACCGCCCGGGCCGTGCTCGTGTTCGCCTTCGAGCGAGACGTCGCCGTGCTCGACGTGAACGCCAGGCGGACCCTGTCGCGGGCGCTCGGACGGCCGGTGCGCCAGGCCGACGCGGACGCCCTGGTCCCGGCCGGCCGCGGCTGGGAGTGGAACCAGGCGGTGCTCGACCTCGGCGCCACCGCCTGCCGGCCGCGCCCCCGGTGCTCCGCGTGTCCGCTCTCGGGCGGCGCGTGCGCCTGGCACGCGGCCGGGAGGCCCGAGCCAGACCCCTGGCTGCGGCCGGTGCCGCAGTCCCGGTTCGCGGGCTCCCGGCGGCAGGGACGCGGCCTCCTGGTCCAGGCGCTGCGCCGGGGACCGGTCGGCTGGGCCGAGGTCGCCCGCGCCGCCGGCTGGCCGAACGACCCGCAGCGCGCGAGCGCGGTCGCCCGCGCCCTGGTTGCTGAGGGCCTCGCCGTCGAGGACCGGGGCGGCCTCCGGCTACCCTGACAGCGGCGAGCCGGGCAGTGACGCCACCAGGAGGATGAGGGTCAGGCCGATCAGCACGGCGACGGTGAGGCCGGCGACCGTGTTCGCCAACCGCCCGTTCACGTGCCGGCCCATGATCCTGCGGTCGTTCAGCAGGACGAGCATGAAGATCAGGATCGCGGGCAGGATGATGCCGTTTGCCTCCTGGCTGAGCAGGATCAGCGTGACCAGCGGCAGGCCAGGGATCATGACGGCGGCCGTGCCGATCGCGAGGAGGCCGGTGAAGATGCCGAAGAAGGCCGGGGCCTCCCCCAGGTCTCGGCCGACGCCGCGTTCCCAGCCGAAGGCCTCCGTGACCGCGTAGGCGGTGGACAGCGGCACAACGCTTCCGGCCAGCACGGACGCCCCTACCAGCCCCACGGCGAAGAGGGCGGTGGCGGCCTGGCCGGCGGCGGGCTCCAGCGCCCGCGCGAAGTCGCCGGCCTGCATGCTCCCCAGCTGGGCCGAGGAGAGGTGCCCGAACAGCGCGGCGGCCGTCGCGATGATGATGAAGAAGTCCACGAAGTCGGTGACGAAGGCCCCGGCCACCACTTCCGTCTGGCTGTAGGCCAGGTGCTCGTTGGGTATGCCCTTGTCCGCGACAGCCGCCTGCAGGTAGAACTGCATCCACGGGGTGACGGTGGTGCCGATCAGCGCGATCGCGAGCAGGACGAAGTCCCGCCGGGGCACGACGTGGGGCACGACCGAGCTGCGCAGGACCTCCGGCCATGGTGGATGGGCCAGGAACCCCGAGATCACGTACGTGACGTAGACGACGGTGATCGAGAGGAGCACCTTCTCCACGACCGGGTAGCTGCCGCGAACGACGAGCAGCCAGATGACCGCGGCCGCCGCAGGGACGGAGACGAAGCGGGGCACGCCGAACAGCTCGAGCCCGGCCGCGATCCCGGCGAACTCGGCCACCGTGGTGAACGCGTTGGCGAAGAGGAGGAGCGCCATCGCGAACGTGGTGCGGCGCACCCCGAACCGCTCGCGGATCAGGTCCGCCAGGCCCTTGCCCGTGACCACGCCCATCCGGGCGCCCATCTCGTTGACCACCGCGAGGCTGACGGTGACGGCGACCAGGATCCAGAGCATCTGGTAGCCGAACTGGGCGCCGGCCTGCGAGTAGGTCGCGATGCCGCCGGCGTCGTTGTCGGCGTTCGAGGTGATCAGCCCGGGCCCGATGACCGCGAGCAGGACGAACGCGCGGCGGAATCGCCGGATGCGCCCGAAGAGCCGGGTCACGCCCCTGGCGTCCCTGCCGGGGCCACTCAGCGGGCCCTGGGCAGCTTGCGCTTGACCGAGTCCGGGAGCACCGCGTCCAGCGCGTCGTCGACGGTGACCAGGCCCTGGATCCGGAACTCGTCGTCCACCACGGGGACGGCCAGCAGGTTGTATTTGGAGAGGACCGCGGCCACCTCGTGGGCGCCGTCCTCGAGGCGCACCGAGATGATGTCCCGGATCATGATCGAGGCGATCGGCGTGGAGGGGGCGGCGACGATGAGGTCGCGCAGGGAGAGCACGCCCCGCAGGTGCTCGTCCTGGTCGACCACGAACACGTAGTAGATCGATTCGGCGTCCGGCTCCAGCCGCCGCAGCTCCTCGATGCACTGCTGCGCGGTGAGGTGCTCGCCGACGGCGACGTACTCCGTCGTCATCAGGCCGCCGGCGGTGTCCTCCTCGTACGCCAGCAGCTCCTTGACGTCCTTGGCCTCCTCCTTCTCCATGAGGCTGAGCAGCCGCTCGGCCCGGTCGGCGGGCAGCTCCGTCAGGATGTCCGCCACCTCGTCCGGCGGCATGTCCTCCAGGATGTCGCTGGCCCGCTCCGCGTCCATGTGCTCGATGACGGAGACCTGGTCGGAGAGCTCCATCTCCTCGAGCGTGTCTGCCGCCACCTCCTCGGTCAGCGTGTCGAAGACGGTCTGGCGCTCCTTCGCCCCCAGCTCCTCCACGATGTCGGCGATGTCGGCGGGGTGCAGCTTGGCGATCCGCCGGCCGGAGATGCGCAGGCGCACGGCGTCGTCGCTCGCGGGATGGACCAGGTCGGGGGCCGCGCCCAGCGGGTCCACCACCTCCCAGGACACCAGGACCATGGGCAGCTCGCGTCCCAGCATGCGGGCGACGCGCTTGGCGAGGCCCTCCAGGCCCAGCCGGCGCAGGAGGCCCCGGAGACCGATGTCGGCTCCGACCAGCAGCAGCACCCCGCCGCTCTCGACGAGCTGAAGGTCGTTGACACGGACGACCCTGCGCCCGTCGGTGTCCACCACCTGCTTGTCCATGACGTCACGCGCCAGCCAGATCTCGTTGGGGTCCGCCTCGTGCCTCTCCACCTCCTCCAGCGGGATGCGGAGCACCACCTCCCGGGTCGCGGCCGCGAACGTCCGGACCTGCGACCAGGGGATGACGAGGTTGCGCCGGCGCGAGACGACCAGGCCCGTCACCACCGGGTAGGGCTCCTGCGCTCGCACGGCCAAGTCCTGCACGGCGCCGCTCCGGCGCTGCCGCACATCGATGACCTCTGCTCTCAGGATCTCGGTCAGGAACAGCATCCCTGGTCTCCAACAGGCGCCAGGGGGCGCGGCACGGCTCGACCGAGCGGCTCCCCCACTCGTTCAGCTTCGGCACAGCGCGGCTTAGAGCGGCGGGTCCGCCACGGGGGCCCTGCGGTGGCTCAGCCATCTCGGACGTCGCCTTATGTCGGCGATGCCTGCTCTACCCGTTGGCGTCTCTCGATGTTTCCGGGCAATGGCCTGTGTCCACGCTGGAGCCTGGCCTAACGAGGAAGCGCTGGAAAAACGACTATTGGGGCCCAGTCTAGCACCGCCGACGACATCGTCTGCTCGTATTGGGGTTGAATTGGAGGAGGTGGGTAGCTACAATACGGCGGGTTCGGCTGCGCTTACGCAAATCTTGAGTGCCAGATGGAGAGGTTGTAGCAGTGGAAGGGTATTGCCTTAAGGACAAGAAAAAGGTCGAGATGAAGGACCCCAAGCCGATCACCATGAAGAACGGCAAGCCGGCGACCAAGGGCACCTGCCCGATCTGCGGCACGACGATCTACAAGATCGGCAAGGCGACCTGACCTCGGTTCGGGCCGCTCGTCGCCGGGGGCGACGGGCTGGGGATCGACCGCGGGCCGGCCGCGGTCGATCTCACGTCTGGCGGGTGACCTTGGTCTCCAGCGCGCTCAGCAGCACCTCGGTGGCCGAGATCGCCTCGTCGATGCCGAGGGTCTTGAAGATCTCGACGTTGGCCGGGTTGTTCACGCGGGCGATCGTCAGCGGCACGTTGAAGTGCCTCTTCGCCAGCTGAAGCGCGACCAGGTTGTCCTCGTCGTCCCCGGTCACGGCCAGCACCGCGTCGGCCCGCTCGATGCCCGTGGTGTTGAGGAACGCCATCTCGTCCCCGTCGCCGCGCATGACGATGCTGCCGAGCTGGCTCTCCAGCCAGTCCGCCCGGGCCGGGTCCATCTCGACCAGGGTCACCTCGTCGCCCCGCTCCAGCAGGTCCCTGGACAGGAAGTAGCCGACCTTGCCGCCCCCGATCACGATCGCGTACATCTACTCTCCGTCGGTGATCATGCGCCGCACCGCGGCGGCGCCCTCTATGGTCGGGCAGAACACGCTGAGGCCCAGCTTCCGGTAGACGGCCTCGCGGATCGGATCGTAGATCCGGCAGACGACCCTCGGCACGCGGAAGACGTTCTGGGCGATCTGGGCCGCCATGATGTTGCGGTTGTCGCCCTCGGTGACGGCGATGAAGCAGTCGGCTCGCTCCACCCCGGCGCGCCGGAGCAGCTCTGCCTCGGTCCCATCGCCGACCAGGAAGTTGCCGCGAAAGCCGTCTCTGAAGGCCCCCCTGGAGGCGGAGCGATTGAACGACGCCGGGTTGTTGTCCACGATCGTGACGTCATGGCCCGCCAGGTCG
>DATFRD010000457.1:0-27668 GCA_035263645.1 Candidatus Dormiibacterota bacterium
CGGCGGCGGGCGAGCGCTTGCCGACCACCCGCAGCGCCTCCCGGACGATGTCGTCCGCGGTCGGGATAGCGGCCCGCTCCAGCTCCTTGTTGTAGGGCATCGGCACCACGGCGCCGCCCAGCCGCCGGATCGGCGCGTCAAGGTGGTCGAAGGCCCGGTCCTGGAGCCCGGCCGCGATCTCTGCGCCGACCCCGTACGTCGACCAGCCCTCTTCCACGACGAGACAGCGATTCGTCCGCCGGACGGAGTCGATCAGCGTCGGCCAGTCCACGGGCCTGAGCGAGCGGAGGTCGATCACCTCGGCGTCGACGTCCTCCTCCTCGAGCAGCCCGGCCGCGACGCCGGCCAGCGTGGCCTGCCGGGAGACGCCGACGATCGTGAGGTCGGTGCCACGGCGGCGGACGGCCGCCTGCCCGATGGGCGTCGTGTAGTCGCCGTCCGGCACCTCGCCCCGCGTGTTGTAGAGGCTCATGCTCTCCAGGAACATGACCGGGTTGTTCGTCCGGATGGCGGACTTGAGGAGGCCCTTGGCGTCCTCCGGGGTGGTCGGGGCCACCGCCAGCAGGCCGGGCACCAGCGAGTAGAGCACCTCGAGGCTGTGCGAGTGCTGGGACGAGAGCTGGTGTCCCGCGCCGCCGGGCAGCCTCACCACCATCGGGACGTCCACCTTGCCACCGAACATGTAGTGGATCTTGGCGGCGTTCTGGACGATCTGGTCGTAGGCCAGCAGCGAGAAGTTGATCGTCATCATCTCCACGACCGGGCGCAGGCCCGACATCGCGGCCCCGATCGCGCAGCCGACGATCACCTCCTCCGCGATGGGCGCGTCGACCACCCGCATGGGGCCGAACCGGTCCAGCAGGCCCTCCGTGATGCGGTAGGCACCGCCGAACACCCCAATGTCCTCGCCGATCAGGAAGATGCTGTCGTCGCGCTCCATCTCCTCCAGGAGCGCCTCGCGAAGTGCGACCCGGAACAGCTTCTCAGGCATTGCCGTACATCTCCCACTCGCCGGCGTAGAGGTACCGGTAGAGCTCGCCGACGTCCGGGTTCGGGCTTTCGTCGGCAAACCGGACCGCGGCCTCCACCTCCGCCTCCACCTCGGCCTGGATCGCGCTCACGTCGCCGGCGCTGACGATCCCGGCTTCGGTGAGCTGGTGCTCGAACCGGATCACCGGGTCGCTGTGGTGCCACCGCTCCTTCTCCGCTTCAGGGCGGTAGCGGTCGGGGTCGACGACCGAGTGTCCCTTGAAGCGGTAGTTGACCGCCTCGATGAAGCGGGGCTGCGAGTCCTGACGCGTCTTCCCGACCATCTCCGCCGTCCGGTGCATCACCTCCAGCAGGTCCATGCCGTCGACCCGGATCGACTCCATGTCGTAGGCGCAGGCCTTGCGGTAGAGCTCGGCCACCGCGGAGGCGCGCTCCACCGCCGTGCCCATGCCGTACTGGTTGTTCACGCAGAACCAGACGACCGGGAGCTCGAACACCTTGGCGAAGTTCAGCGACTCGTGGAAGGCGCCGATGTTCGTGGCCCCGTCGCCGAACATGCAGAAGACGATGTCCTCCGCCTTCTGGTACTTGATCGCGAACCCGGCGCCGACGGCCAGCGGCAGGTGGCCGCCCACGATGCCGTAGCCGCCCATGAAGCGGCGGCCCAGGTCGAAGATGTGCATGGAGCCGCCGCGGCCGTGCGAGACGCCGGTCTCCTTGCCGAACAGCTCGGCCATGACGGCCGTGGGGTCGACGCCGCGGGCGATGGCGTGGCCATGCTCGCGATAGCTCGTGTAGACGTAGTCGCGGGCGCGGAGCGCGGCGATGCCCCCGACCACGGTGGCCTCCTCGCCGAGGTTCAGGTGGCAGTAGCCGCCGATCCTGGCCTTCGTGTACTCGACCTGCGCCCGCTCCTCGAAGCGGCGGATCAGGAACATCTGGCGATAGAGGCGGAGCAGCTCGTCGTGGAACTCCTTGCTGAGCTCCACCCGGGCGGCGTCGACGGCTGTGGTGGACGCCTGCGGCGCGGCCGCGGCGGCCGTCCTCGGCTTGTCCTCGACGGAACGTGTCACAGGGGACTCCTTGCTGGCTGCGGGGCTCCCTGCACCCGCGTGACTCGTGTGGACGGGCGCCTCGGCTGCCGCTGCCGGCGGTGCCGGCTGCGCCGCGGCCGGGGGCCGGGCCGCCCGGTTCCGGGCGTGGACGGCACGCCCGTCCGCCGCCAGAACCGCCTCCAGGAGCGATTCGGCCAGCGTGGGGTGGGCGTGCATGGTGAGGTCGAGGTCGTGAAGGCGGAGGCGCTGCTGGACGGCGAGGGTGGCCTCCGCGATGACGTCCGTCACCCGCGGGCCGACCATCTGGACGCCGAGCAAGGTGTCGTCGCGGGCGTCCGCCACGACCTTGACCGCGCCCTCGGTCTGGCCCAGCGTCAGCGCCCGGCCGCTGGCCGAGAACGGGAAGCGGCCAACCTTGACCTGGTGGCCGCGCCGGCGGGCCTCCTCCTCGCCCAGGCCGACGTTGGCGATCTCGGGGTCGGTGTAGATGCAGTTCGGCGCCGCGTGGTAGTCGGGCACGCGGTCGGCGTACCCGCAGAAGTTCTCGACGGCGCAGACGCCCTCGTACGAGGCCACGTGGGCGAGCATGATCCCGCCGATGACGTCGCCGATCGCCCAGACGCCGGCCTGGCTGGTGCGCAGGTGGTCGTCGACGACGACGCGACCCCGCTCCGTCTCCACGCCGGCGGCCTCCAGCCCCAGGCCGTGCGTGTAGGGGACGCGGCCGGTGGCGAGCAGGACCACCTGGGCGGGCGCCGTCCGCTGCTCGCCTCCGGCCCGGAAGCGCACCTCGAAGGGGCCGCTGCCGTCCCCGAGCCTGGCGACCTCCTCCACCCGGGCTTCTGTGTGGATCACGCCGCCCAGCTTCTCGAAGTGCCTCTGGTAGAGGGTCACCATGTCCGCCTCGACCATCGGCAGCACCTGCGGCAGGAGCTCGAGGACCGTCACCCTCGTGCCCAGAGCCGCGTACAGGGCGCCCCACTCCATGCCCACCACGCCGCCGCCGATGACCACCATGGTCTCGGGCACGTCCGCGAGCCCGAGGATGCCGTCGGAGTCGATGGTGTGCTCCACCCCCTTCAGCGGGATCCGCGACGGGACGGAGCCGGTGGCGAGCACGACGTTGCCGGCCTCGTACCGCTCACCGCCGACGGTGAAGGCCGTGCCGCCGGCCAGCCGGGCGGTCCCGCTGAGGACGCGGATGCCGTTGGCCTTCATGAGGCCTTCCACGCCGGTGACCAGCTGGTCCACGACGTGATCGCGACGCTTGCTGGCGGCCCGGAGGTCGAATCGGAGCCGGTCGGCGACGACGCCGAAGTCGCGGCCGCGCCGCATGATCGAATACAGCTCGGACGACTGCAGCATCGCCTTGGTCGGGATGCAGCCGCGGACCAGGCAGGTGCCGCCCAGGCGGTCCTTCTCCACGATCATGGTTCGAGCCCCGAGCTGGGCAGCGCGGATGGCGGCCACGTATCCGCCGGGACCGCCGCCGATCACGGCGACGTCAAAGCGTTCGGGCACTATAGCTTCTCTCGATGGGCGTATTCACGAATTCTATGACCTTCCAGCGTCCGGGATCGGAGGTCCAGCCGGGCGCCGCCGGGACAGGAAATGTACGTCGCTGGCTCGGGCGCCCGCCGGTGGCGCCCGTCGGTGGGCGGAGTCGTGTCACCAGGTGACCGGCAGCGCTCGGAGCCCGTGCAGGAACCCGTCCTCGCGGAACGAGATGTCCGCCTCGGGGACCGCGACGGCGAGGGTCGGGAGACGCGTGGAGACTGCCGTCAGGGCCACGTCCAGCTCGACCCTGGCCAGGTGCTGGCCCAGGCACTGGTGGAAGCCGTAGCCGAAGGCCAGGTGGTTCCGCGTGCCCCGGTGCACGTCGAAGCAGTCGCCGCCCAGGGCCGGGTCGCGGTTGGCCGCGGCGATGGCCACGACCACCCCGTCGCCGGCGCGGATGCGCCGGCCGCCCAGCTCGACATCCTCGGTGGCGACGCGGCGCAGCCCGCCCTGGATCAGCGTCTGGTGGCGCAGCAGCTCCTCCACGCCCGCGCGCATCAGCGTGGGGTCGCCGCGCACAGCCGCCAGCTGGGCGGGGTGCCGGAGGAGCATGAGCACCCCCAGGGCGATCATGTTCGCCGTCGTCACGTGGCCGGCCAGGAGCAGGAGGCGGCCTGTGTCCACCGCCTGGTCGTGGTCGAGCTCGCCGGCCTCCTCGAGCTCGACCAGCCGCGACAGCACGTCCTCGCCCGGAGTCGCCCGCCTGGCCGTGACGAGCCGCTCCATGTAGTCGCGCAGCCCCTCCATCGCCTGGATCGCCCGGTCGGGCCCATCCGCGCTCGTCACCAGCCGGCGGGACAGGTCTTCGAAGTGGCGCCGCTCCGCGTCGGGCACGCCCAGCACCTCCGCGATCACCAGCGCGGGGAGGGGTCGGGCGAACGCCTCCACCAGGTCCGCCGGCGGCCCCTCCGACACCACCTCGTCGAGCAGGGCGCCGGCGATACGCGCGACGCCGGGCCGGAGCGCCTCGACGCGGGAGACGACGAAGTCCGGGTTCAGGAGGCGCCGCAGCCGGGTGTGCTCGGGGGGGTCGATGCGGATCAGCGTGCGGCCCAGCGGAGCGTCACGCCGGAGCGTCGAGGTCTGCGGAAACCCCGGCCGCGTGGCGTCCGAGCTGAACCGGCGGTTCCCAAGCACCTGGCGGCCGACGCCTGGGCTGGTCACCAGCCACGCCTCGCTGCCGTCCGGCAGGCGCACGCGCGCCACGGGTTCCCGTTCGCGCAGCCTGAGCAGCTCGTCGGCGACGCCCAGAGGATCGGTGCGCGGGGCGGGGAACGACGGCAGGTCGACGCCCGATGGTTCCATAGCCTCACTCCGCTCAACAGCCCACCGCGGCAGCCACAGGCCACCGCGATTAGTTCACGGTTCGGAGTATACGAATGGACCGAACAGTTCGAAGCGCCCCACGCAATCCGAACCCCGCGAGATGGGCGTGCCGGGTGGCGGACCGGCAACCGGCCCGGCCGGGATCAGACCTCGGGCGTTCCCCGGCCGAACGCCCACCTGACTGCCGCCGGCAGCTCCTCCTGCCACATCAGCGGGTCGTGGCCGCAGACGCGCACCCGCTCCTCGACCTCGACGCCCGCGGCGCGAAGGCGCTCGGCCCACCGGCTCGTCGCCCGCCGGAAACCGGGCTCGAGCATGCCGGCCAGGAGGTAGTGCCGGGCCGGGCGCCGGCCGGGGTGGAGCGGCGGCGGCAGGCCCAGGGAGAACGCGATCACGGCGCCGACCCGATCCGGGTTCCGGCAGCCCAGGGCGCTGGCCAGCACTGCCCCATTGGAGTACCCGGCGACCGCGAGGCGTCCTCGATCGCGCGCGACCGCCAGCTCCCGCTCGGCCCAGGCCGGCACCTCCTCCATGAAGAAGCGGCGGTGCGCCTCGAAGCGGCGCGGGTCCGGGTGCGGGAGGTACTCGCGACCCCGCGCGTCGTCTTTCAGCGTGGAGGGCGCCGCGTGGACGCCGACCAGGGCGAAGCGGGGAACAGCGCCCGCCAGGATGGCGGGCTCCAGCACGGCGGCGAACCCCGGCGCCGACTGGCCGTCGGCGAGGTAGAGGGCGGGCGCCCCCGGCCCGAGACCTGGCGGCAGGTACACCGTCAGCTCGCGGCGCGTCCGCAGGGCCGGGCTGTCGAGGTGCACGCGGCGGAGCTCGCCCCGCAGCGGCTCGGCGCGGGGAGGAGGGGGCGGCGCGTCCGGGCCGCGCCATACCTCCAGCCTCGGAGACGACCGATGCAGGGGAGACGCGCCCGCCTCGGTGACGACGAAACCATAGGTGACGGCGGCCCGAGCCAGGTCGCGGATGCGCACCGTCGCCGCCCAGAGGTCGCCCTCGACCCTCCACAACGGGAGCTGGATACCAGGCACGAGGTGCACCTCCTCGGCGTGGGCGCGGTGCGCGAACGTGAGGTCGTCGCCGTCCCGCCACACCGGCGAGCCCTCGGCGGCCCAGCGGCGCTCCAGCTCGGCCGCCGGCACGGGCCGCCAGACGCGGACCAGGTCCAGCTCGTCCGGCAGGCCCGGGCGGGACCAGCGGAACGTCGCGAGCCGGCGATTCTGCTCGTCGACCTCGCGGCGCAGCTCGGAGCGCGTGGGAAGGCCCAGACGCCGGCGCTCCTCGTCGCTCGCAGTGCCGTCCACCAGCGCGAGGACCCGTTCGCCGCACGAGGTGACCGAGGAGGTCGCGCCGTACCGCGGGAGGCGGCCCCGCAGCATGCGCCACCGGTCGTCCGCGACCGCGTAGCGACGGCCGGCGCCGGGCACGCCCAGGCGCCAGCCGAGGAGGTGCACGCCTCTTCGCACGGCGACGACCAGCCTGAATGCCCGCCCCCATCCTGTCGGCACAACGCCGCCGAGGATAGCGCTCGCTAACCCTGGCCTCGCACCCCGTCAGGCAGGTACCGGTTGGTGATCGGCATGCGCCGGTCGCGGCCGAACGCCCGCGGTGTGATCTTCACGCCGGGCGCCCCCTGCCGGCGCTTGTACTCGCTGCGGTCCACCAACGAGATCACCCGTCGGACCGTGGCCGAATCGTGGCCGCCGGCCACGAGCTCCTCGAAGCTCCGGTCGTCCTCGACGTAGCCCTCCAGGATGGGGTCGAGCTGCTCGTACGGAGGCAGGCTGTCGGCGTCCCGCTGGTTCTCCCTCAGCTCCGCCGACGGCGCCTTCTCCAGGACGCGCGGCGGGATCACCGGGCCGTCGAGCGAGTTGCGGTAGCGGCAGAGCTCGTAGACCGTCGTCTTGGGGATGTCCTTGAGGACGGCGAAGCCGCCCGCCATGTCGCCGTAGAGCGTGCAGTAGCCCGTGGCCATCTCCGACTTGTTGCCGGTCGTGAGCACCATCCAGCCGAGCTTGTTGCTCAGCGCCATGAGCAGGTTGCCGCGGATCCTGGCCTGGATGTTCTCCTCCGCCAGCCCCGGGGGCTGGCCGGCGAAGACCCCGGCCAGCGTCTCGCCGTACGCCTCCCTGACCGCCTCGATGGGCAGCTCGAAGGTCCGGATGCCGAGCGCCTCGGCCAGCTGGCAGGCGTCTTCCAGGCTCTCCCGCGACGTGTACCGCGACGGCATCAGCACCCCTGCCACGTTCTCGCGGCCGAGGGCATCCACGGCGACGCACGCCGTCAGCGAGGAGTCGATGCCGCCCGACAGGCCCAGCAGGACCCGCTCGAACGCGCCCGACTTGCGCACGTAGTCGCCCGTGCCGGTGACCAGGGCCGCGTAGACTTCAGCCGGCCCGTCCAGGGGCGGTGTGACCGGGTGCCGCCTGGGCCCCGCCGGCGCCGGCGCCGCCTGCTCGGAGATGACCACGTGGGACACGTCCAGGTCGAAGTGCACTGGCACCGCCGCCTCCTTGCGGAGCCTGCTGTCGTGCAGACGCTGGCCGAAGACCGAGCCGATGTCCAGGTCCGCAACCAGCAGCTCCTCCTGGAAGGAGGCGGCGTGCGCCAGCAGCCTGCCCTCCGGGTCGAACACGACGCTGTTGCCGTCGAACACCAGCTCGTCCTGGCCGCCGACGACGTTCACCCAGGCCAGGAAGGCGTGCGCGTCCATGGCCCTGGTGGCGATCATGGTCTCGCGCGTCGCGCGCTTGCCGCGGTGATAGGGGGAGCCGTTGATGTTGATCAGCAGCTGGGCGCCGCTGGCGGCCTGGAGCGTGATGGGGCCGGTCGGGTACCACGCGTCCTCGCAGATCGAGACGCCGATCCGGACGCCGGCCAGCTCGAAGATGGGGCTGGTCCGGCCGCGCTGGAAGTAGCGCTCCTCGTCGAACACGCCGTAGTTGGGCAGGTAGACCTTGTGGTAGACGCCCTTCAGCGCCCCGTCGTGGGCGAAGAAGGCTGCGTTCTGGATGTCCACCCCCGCGTCGACGAACCCGCCGACCACCGCGATGCCCCGGCTGGCGGCGACGACCTGGTCGCGGTGGCGCAGATTGTCCAGGATGAACGAGGGCTTGAGCAGCAGGTCCTCGGGCGGATAGCCCGTGATCGCGAGCTCGGGGAAGACGACGATGTCAGCGCCCTCGGCCCGGGCCCGATCGGTCCACTCGATCATCCGGGCGGTGTTGCCGGCCAGGTCGCCCACGATGCTGTTCAGCTGGGCCAGCGCCACGCGCAGGGGCCGGGCCACGTCAGTGTCCACGACTCAATTCTGCGCCGTCCCGGAAGCGGTCCCGGCGGGCGTCGGCGTGCCGGGAGCGGTTTCCGGGACGCCCGCGCGCGAATAATGGGGACCGAGACCATGCGGGTGACGATCCTGCCGGACCGGCAGGTCCGGGAAGTCGATGCGAGGACGGTGGCCGACCTGCTGAAGGAGCTCGGCCTGCGCCGTGACGCACACCTGGTCGTGCGCGGCGAGGACATCCTGACGAGCGACGTGCGGCTGGGCCAGGGCGACGATGTCGAGATCTGGCCGGTCATTTCGGGAGGATCTGCAAGGAGGGGCGCTGGCTGATGCGGTGCCACCGCTGCCAGCGGCCGGCCAACGTGGAGATCCGGCGCAGCCGGACCGCCTACTGCGCGCGCTGCTACCCGGACTGGTTCCGCTCCCAGGTCCAGGAGCGCATCGACCACGAGCGCATGTTCCGGCGAGACCAGCGGGTGCTCGTCGCGGTGTCGGGCGGCAAGGACTCGCTGGCCCTGTGGCACACGCTGTTGAAGCTCGGCTACCGCGCCGACGGCATGTACATCCGCCTGGGCATCGCCGACTACTCGCGCCGGTCGCAGAAGAAGTCGGAGGCGTTCGCGGAAAAGCATGGGCAGGTCCTGCACCAGGTGGACCTGGAGGGGGACCACGGCTTCGGGGTGCCCGACCTCCTGGACACCCGCAGCGGCAAGCCCTGCGCCGCCTGCGGGACGGTGAAGCGGTACCACTTCAACAAGGTCGCCGCCGACCTCGGCTACGACGTGGTGGCCACCGGTCACAACCTGGACGACGAGGCGGCGACGCTGTTCGGCAACGTGATGCACTGGAACACGGACTACCTGGGCCGGCAGGGCTCGGTGCTGCCCAGCACCCACGTGAAGCTGGTGCGCAAGGTGAAGCCGCTCTACCGGCTGGCCGAGCGGGAGACGGCGGCCTACGCGATCATCGAGCGGATCGACTACATCCTGGAGGAGTGCCCAATGGCCAGGGGCGCCAAGTCGCTGGCCTACAAGGACATGCTCAACGCGCTTGAGGAGGAGCAGCCGGGCGCCAAGTACCGCTTCCTGGTCGGCTTCCTGAAGGAGGGGCGGGCGGCGGTCCGGACCGGCGGCTTCGACCAGGCCTCGGACCTCCGCGAGTGCACGCGGTGCGGGCAGCCCACCACGGGCGAGCTCTGCGCCTACTGCCGCATGGCCGACCGGGGGCGTGCGAAGGCGGCGGCCAGGGCGGCCAGGTACGGGCCTCGGCCGGCGCAGGCCGAGGACGACTGAGCGGTGCCGGGCTTCTTCGAACGCCTGCGGCAGGCGGCTCGCTCGCGCCGGTCGCTGCTCTGCGTGTGCCTGGACCCGGACCCCGACCGCATCCCCGGAGGCGCCGCCGGGGCCCTGCGCCACTGCGCCGAACTGGTCCGGCGGACGGCCGACCACGCCTGCTGCTACAAGCCGAACGCGGCGTTCTGGGAGCAGTACGGCCCCGACGGCTGGAGCGCCCTCCTCGAGCTGCGCGGCCGCATTCCGGCCGACTTGCCGGTGCTGCTCGACGCCAAGCGCGGCGACGTCCCGAACACCATGCGCGCGTACGCGCGCGCCGTGTTCGACGTGGTAGGCGCGGACGCGGTCACCGCCAGCCCGTACCTGGGCGCCGACGCGCTCGCCGAGCTGACCTGCCGCGCCGACCGCGGCGTGTATGTGCTCTGCCGGACGTCCAACCCCGGCGCCGCGGGCCTGCAGCACCTGGCTCCGGACGGCCGGCCCCTCTACCTCCACGTGGCCGACCTGGCCGGGCACTGCAACGCCGCCGGCAACGTCGGGCTCGTGGTCGGGGCCACCGCGCCGGACGAGCTGGCCCGGGTCCGGGCGGCGAGCCCGCTGCCCTTCCTGGTGCCCGGGGTCGGTGTCCAGGGCGGCGACCTGGAGCGGGCGGTGGGCGCCGCGTGGACGGGGGACGACGCGTCCTGCCTGGTCGCGGTGGGCCGCGCGGTGCTGTACGCCGACGACCCGGCCCGCGAGGCGGCCGCCCTGCGGTTGAGGATCCAGGACGTGCTGGCAGGGGTCTCGTGACCGAGGAGCGCCTCTCGACCCTCCTCGTCCTGGAGGGCCACATCATCGACTCGCTGATGCTCCCGAACCTGCTCGACCTGGTCATGGACCTGGGCGGCGCGTTCGACATCCAGGAGCTCAGGGTCGGCCAGCTGAAGACCGACCCCTCCCACTGCCGGATCGAGGTGACCGCGGCCGATCCCGCGACGCTGGACGAGATCGTCCGGCGCGCTCGCGAGCTGGGCGCGCAGGTGGTCAGCGAGGAGCCGGTCCGGACGGAGCGCGTCAGCCAGCCGGGCGTCTACCCGGAGGGCTTCTACTCCACCAGCAACCTCCCCACCCGCGTGAAGCTGGACGGCGGGTGGGTGGCCGTCGAGAGGCAGGAGATGGACTGCGCGATCGCCGTGGACCGGGAGGCCGGGCGGGCCTGGTGCATCCCGTTCCCCGACGCGGTGCCCGGCCTGGAGGTGGTGGTCGGCCACCGCGGTGTCCGCGTGGTCCCGCTGGAGCGCTCGCGCCAGACGGAGATCTTCAGCTTCATGGCGAGCGAGGTCTCGGCCGAGAAGCCGAAGAAGCTGCTGATCGCGCAGATCGCGAGCGAGATGCGAACGGTGCGCAGCGAGGGAGGCCGGATCCTGGTGGTCGCGGGTCCCGCCGTGGTGCACACGGGGGCCGGCCGTTCGCTGTCCCGCCTGATCGAGCTGGGCTTCGTACAGGTGCTGTTCGCCGGCAACGCGCTCGCCGTCCACGACGTCGAGGCCGCCCTGTTCGGCACCGCCCTGGGCGTCAACGTCGAGAGCGGCCTGCCCATCGAGCACGGCCACGAGCACCACATGCGCGCGATCAACCGGGTGCGGGCCGCCGGCTCGCTGCGGGCCATGGTGGCGTCGGGCCAGCTCCGGTCCGGCGTGATGCACAGCGCGATCGAGCACGGAGTCGAGATCGTGCTGGCGGGCTCCGTGCGCGACGACGGGCCGCTGCCGGATGTGATCACCGAGATGGGGGAGGCCCAGCGGCGCATGCGGGCCGCCGTGCCCGGCGTGCGGCTGGCGCTGATGCTCTCCACCATGCTGCACTCGATCGCCGCTGGCAACATGCTGCCCGCGCAGGTCCGCACGGTCTGCGTCGACATCAACCCCGCGGTCGTGACCAAGCTGGCGGACCGGGGCACCTGGCAGTCCGTCGGCCTGGTCACCGACGTCGAGTCGTTCCTGCGCGAGCTCGTGCGCGCGATCGAGTTCCAGCCGGGCGATTGACCGTACTCTGGTTGGCGAGGAGGAGTTGAGCGGGATGCCCACGCTGCTGAACGTGCTCCAGGCCGGCGCGGACGACGCCCCCGCGCTCGTCGTGCCCGGCGGCCCCCGTCTGACGTACCGCCGACTCCGGGAGGAGGTCTGGCGGGGGGCCGAGGCGCTGGCCGCGCTCGGGCTCGGCCGCGGCGACCGCATCGCGCTCGTCTACCCCAACTCCGCCGAGGCGATCGTCCTGTTCCTGGCCGCGTCCGTCGCCGGCACCGCGGCCCCGCTGAACCCGGGCTACAAGGTGGACGAGTTCGCTTTCTACCTGGAGGACACGGGAGCGCGGGCGCTGCTGGTGGCGCCGGGCGCCGGCGCGGCGGCGCGCGAGGCACTGCCCGGCGGCGCCAGGGTGGTCGAGGCCGCGCTCGACGATTCGGGCTCCCTGTCCATCAGCTCGGGCCCTGCCGCCGGCCGGCCGCTGGAGCCCCCATCGGACGAGGACGTGGCCCTGGTGCTGCACACGAGCGGCACCACGAGCCGTCCCAAAATGGTCCCCCTGCGGCACCGGCACCTCGCCGCCTCGGTGGCCAACATCGTCCCCTGGTACCGGCTCGCCCCCGACGACGTCTCGCTGTGCGTGATGCCGCTGTTCCACGTGCACGGGCTGGTGGCGTCGACGCTGTCCACCCTCGGCTCCGGCGGCGCGGTGGTGGTGCCTCCGCGGTTCAGCCCATTCGAGTTCTGGGCCCTGGTCTCGGAGCACCGGGTCACGTGGTACTCGGCCGTGCCCACCATCCACCAGATGCTGGTGGGCCGGGGCAGTCGGGAGCGTCCCGACGGCGGCGCCTCGCTCCGCTTCGCGCGCTCGTGCAGCTCCGCTCTGTCGCCCGAGCTGATGGGCCAGCTGGAGGACGTGCTCGGAGTCCCGGTGCTGGAGGCGTACGGGATGACCGAGGCGTCGCACCAGATGGCGTCGAACCCGCTCCCGCCCCAGGTGCGGCGGCCCGGCTCGGTGGGCCCTGGCACCGGCGTCGAGGTCGCCGTCCTGGACGAGTCCGGCGCGGCGCTGGCGGGGGGCCGGGCGGGCGAGGTCGCGGTGAGGGGCCCCAACGTGATGGACGGCTACGAGGCCAACCCGCAGGCCAACCGCGAGGCGTTCACGGACGGCTGGTTCCGGACCGGCGACCTGGGCGCGCTCGACGAGAACGGCTACCTGACCCTGCAGGGCCGGATCAAGGAGCTCATCAACAGGGGCGGCGAGAAGATCGCGCCGCGCGAGGTCGACGAGGTCCTGCTGCGGCACCCCGCGGTGGCGGAGGCGGTCACCTTCGCGATTCCCCACCCGGCCTGGGGCGAGGAGGTCGCCGCCGCGGTGGTGCTCCGCTTCGAGGTCGATCGGAAGGAGCTGCTCGACTTCTGCCGGCGCTACCTCGCGGACTTCAAGGTGCCTCGCCGGCTCTTCTTCGTGGAGCAGATCCCCCGGACCGCCACCGGCAAAGTCCAGCGCCGGCACGTGGCCGCCTCCCTGGCCTCCGCTTGAGGTTCGCAATCGTCGGCGCCGGGGCCACGGGCGGCTACCTGGGCGCCTGCCTGGCGAGGGCCGGGTTCGAGGTCACGCTCGTCGCCCGCGGCGCCCACCTGGAGGCCATGCGGGAGCGCGGGGTCGAGGTGCTGGAGCCCGACGGCACGTCGTTCACCGCCCGGCCCGCATGCACCGACCGGCTGGAGGCCGTCGCGGACGCCGACACGGTCTTCGTCACGCTGAAGGCCCACAGCCTGCCGGCGCTGGCCCCCCGGCTGGGCGCGGCGGTCGGCGAGGACGCCGCCCTGGTCTTTGCCCAGAACGGCGTCCCCTGGTGGTTCTTCGTCGGCCAGCCGGAGCCACTGCACCTGGACACGGTCGACCCGGGCGGCGTGATCGCGGCCTGCATCCCTGCCCACGCGGTGGTCGGATGCGTCGTGTACCCGGCGACGAGCCTGGCCGGGCCCGGCGTCGTCCAGCACGTGGAGGGCAACCGCTTCTCGCTGGCGGAGGTCGGAGGCGAACGCTCCGAGCGCGTGCGCGCCATCTCGGCGGCGCTGGTGAGGGCGGGTCTCAGGGCCCCGGTCCAGACCCGCATGCGGCAGGAGATCTGGCTCAAGCTGATCGGGAACGCGACGCTCAACCCCGTCAGCGCCCTGACCAGGGCCACGCTGGCGGAGCTCGTGCAGGGCGCGAGCACGCGGGAGCTCCTGCGCCGCCTGATGCTGGAGGTCGAGGCGGTGGGCCGGGCGCTGGCCATCGAGCCGGACATCGACGTCGAGCGCCGGCTCGAGGGCGCCGGCCGCGTGGGCGAGCACCGGACGTCGATGTTGCAGGACGCCGAGTCGGGCCGGCCGCTCGAGGTCGAGGCGCTGGTGGGCTCGGTGGTGGAGCTGGGGGAGCAGGTGGGCGTCCCCACGCCCGCGCTCGACCTCGTCTGCACCCTCACCCGGCAGCTGGACCGGTCCCTGCGGCGTTCCTGACTTGCGTCAGGTCCAGCCGTCGGTTACCTTCGACGTGTACCTTGGTAATAGTACGTACCAGTACTGATTGCTTCGATCCCTGAGCTACTGTAGAGAGAACGACATGGTTTCCTTCGAACTGTCAGAGGACCAGCGTGAGATCCGGGACTGGGTGCACGACTTCGCCGAGCGAGAGGTCAGGCCCGTCGCCGCCCAGTACGACGAGGCCGAGGAGTTCCCCTGGCCCGTCGTGAAGAAGGCGGCCGAGATCGGCCTGTACTCCCATGAGTTCCTGGGTCAGACGTTCGGCGATCCGACGGGGATCATGCCGGCCCTGGTGGCGGAGGAGCTGTCGTGGGGCTGCGCCGGCATCGCTCTCGCGATCCAGGGCAGCGGGCTTCCGGTCGCGGCCATCTTCAACCAGGGCACTCCGGACCAGGTGGCCACCTGGGTGCCCGCCTGCTACGGCACCGCGAAGGAGCCCGCGCTCGGGGCGTTCTGCGTCACCGAGGCGGATGCCGGTTCCGACGTCAGCTCGATGAAGACCCGCGCGGCCAAGAAGAACGGGGACTGGGTGATCAACGGCCGCAAGGTGTTCATCACCAACGGCGGCATCGCCGACGTGCACGTCGTGGTGGCGGCGGTCGACCCGAGCCTGGGTACGCGCGGCCAGGCATCGTTCGTGGTCCCCAAGGGGACCGCCGGCCTGAAGGCCGGCAAGAAGGAGCGGAAGATGGGGATCCGGGCCTCGCACACGGCCGAGGTGATCCTCGAGGACGTGCGGGTGCCGTCCGAATGCCTGCTGGGCGGCGAGGAGCGCCTCGAGGCGAAGCTGGCCAGGGCCAGGGCCGGTCAGAGCTCCCGCTCGTCGGTCGCGCTGAAGACGTTCGAGTCGACCCGCCCGATCGTGGGGGCGCAGGCGCTGGGCGTGGCGCGGGCGGCATTCGAGTTTGCGCTCCAGTACGCTAAAGAGCGCAGGCAGTTCGGCCGTCCCATCATCGAGAACCAGGCCATCGCCTTCAAGCTGGCCGACATGGCGACGGAGATCGAGGCTGCGCGGGCACTGATATGGCGTGCACTGTGGGAAAGCCGCCACGGCGGCGAGTTCAAGAAGGCTGAAGGGTCCATGGCCAAGTTGAAGGCCGGCGAGGTGGCCGTGAAGGTTACCGAGGAGGCCATCCAGATCTGCGGCGGATACGGCTATATCCGCGACTTCCCGGTCGAGAAATGGCACCGCGATGCGAAGATCTACACCCTCTTCGAGGGGACGTCGGAGATCCAGCGGCTGGTCATCTCGCGAGCGCTGTCCGGGTGACGGCCGTGGCGAACCCGGCTGCAGCCCTCGACCGGCGGGAGGCGCGACGGCAGCGTCTGCTCGATGCGGCGCTGCGCCTGTTCTCGGAGCTGGGCTTCCACGACACCTCCGTCGACGAGGTGGTGGCCCACGCGCGCACGTCCAAGTCGGCGTTCTACGAGCACTTCGAGTCGAAGGAGGACTGCTTTCGCGTCCTCCTCGAGCAGGAGGGTGGGGCGCTGCTCGAAACGGTTCGCGACACCGCCGCCCAGGGTCACGACCATCGGGAGCGGATGCGGCTCGGCATCCAGACCTTCGTCACGGAATGCGCCCGCCGCTCCGGCGTGGCGCGGCTGCTCCTGGTGGAGTCGGTCGGGCTCTCGCCGTCGATCGAGGCCGTCCGGCACCGGCTGCACGCGGAGTTCGCCGGGCTGACCGAGGCCGAGGTGCGCTACGCGCAGGAGCATGGCGACGAGGGGCTGGCCGGCGTCGACCCGGCGCTCTACGGCCGTGCGATCGTCGGCGCCGTCAACGAGGCGACCAGCTGGTACCTCGAGACCGGCGCGGTCGGCGATCCCCGGGAGCTGGCGAGGCAGCTGGCCCACGCGTTCGGCGCCTGACGACACCGCCGCGACCCCGGCAGTTGCACCGCGAACACCCGTTCGCTACACTGTTGATGGAACATGCGTACGCTGACGACGCAGATGCGCCTCCGCCGCCTCCTTCGGGCCCAGGCCGAGTACCAGCAGCGGCTGCGTGGAGAGGGCCCGGTGAGCACGCTCGCCGCTGCCGGATCGGGCCGCCTGCTGCATCTGCTGGCGGACGTGAGGGCAGCCTGGGGCAGGGAGGGGGAGGGGCTGGCGGTCCCGGATCTTCGTGCTCACGTCAGCCGCTCGCTGGCCGCGATGGGGGCGGCGGCGGCGGCAATGGCCGTGCCGGGCGCCGACCTCGCGCGGCTCGACGCCGAATTTCGCGACGTCGGGCTCCCGCTGCTGTTCTTCCTGCGCGGCCTCGACGACTCCGAGGCCGCCGTCCTGGCCGAGCTCGGCGGCCGTTCGCTGCTTCGCTCCGCCTGACGCTGACACTCCGGCAACGAGCACGCGACGCATGTGTGCTTGAATGAGACAAAACTCGTTGCAGGGGGGGAATACATGGACAGTCCGACGAAGGTGGGCGATCGGTCGGCGGACCCCGCGGCGCGTCCACAGCTTCTGCGGGCGGTGGTGGCGTCCACGGTCGGGACCTCGATCGAGTGGTACGACTTCTTTCTCTACGGAAGCGCGGCGGCGCTGGTGTTCCCCAAGCTGTTCTTCCCGGCGCACAACCAGGCCGCCGCGGTGCTCGCCTCCTTCGCGACCCAGGCGGTGGGCTTCGCGGCCCGGCCGGTCGGCGCCGCGATCTTCGGCCACCTGGGAGACCGGATCGGGCGCAAGGCCACGCTCATCGCCACGCTGCTGATCATGGGCCTGGCCACCGCCGCGATCGCGGTCGTGCCCGGGTACGCCACCATCGGCATCTGGGGCGCCGTGCTCCTGGTCGCGCTGCGCGTCCTCCAGGGCATCGGCGTGGGCGGGGAGTGGGGTGGCTCCATCCTGCTCTCGATGGAGTGGGGCAGCCAGCGCCGCCGCGGCCTCGTCGCGAGCTGGCCGCAGGTCGGCGTCCCCATCGGCCTGATCCTCGGCAACGGCGCGCTCCTGCTGTTCAACGCCATCTCGGGGAGCGCCTTCCTGTCCTGGGGCTGGCGCGTGCCGTTCCTGCTCAGTCTGGTGCTCCTCGCCATCGGGCTGTACATCCGGCTCGGCGTGACGGAGACGCCGCTGTTCCGCCAGCTGCTGCAGGAGCGCCGCATCGAGTCCCAGCCGCTGGTCACGGCGCTTGAGAAGGGCTGGCGCGAGATCATCCTGAGCTCGCTCGCCCGGGTGTCCGAGCAGGCGCCGTTCTATGTGTTCACCGTCTTCGTGCTGGCGTACGGGGCGAACACGCTGCACCAGTCGAGCCGGCTCATGCTCGCGTCGGTGCTCGGGGCGGCCGGCCTGTCGCTGCTGACCATCCCGCTGGCCGGCCACTTCTCGGACCGGATCGGCCGCAAGCGCATGTACCTCTCCGGTGTGGTGCTGGTCGGCCTCTTCGCGTTCCCGTACTTCGGGCTCCTGAACTCGGCGGTGCCGGCGCTCATCATCCTGGGTGTGGTGCTGTCGCTGATCCCCCACGACCTGCAGTACGGGCCGCAGGCGTCGCTCATCGCCGAGAGCTTCACCGGCCGCTACCGCTACAGCGGCGCCTCGCTGGGCTACCAGCTGGCGTCGGTTGTGGCCGGCGGCCCGGCCCCGCTGCTGGCGGTCTTCCTGCTCAGCACCTTCCACAGCTCGGTCCCCATTTCGCTGTACCTGGTTCTCTGCGCCCTGATCAGCCTGGTTGCGGTGCTGCTGCTGCCGGATCGCTCACGGGTCGACCACATGCGTGAGTACGAGGAGGCGCCACTCGTCGCGCCGGCGATGCCGGCCCAGACATAGAGGCGCCTGCTACCCCGCCGCGTCCGTGGACGGCCTGATCGTCCCGAACAGGCCGTCCTTCTCGCCGTTGATCCCCGCTGCGAAGAACAGGGTGGCCTCGGGGCCGGCGTCGGCGCCGTTGCCGAACGCCAGGCCCCAGAGGCCGTCGATCACGAGCGGGGTGCCGTCGGGCCGGCGCAGGGTGCCCTCGAACGCACCGGAGTCCACCTGGTAGGCATGAATGCGGCCGTCGCCGAAGTTGCCCACGAGCAGCGCGCCGCCGAACTGACCGAAGCCCTCCGGCGCGACTGTGAGGCCCCAGGGAGAGTTGAGCTGCCCGTGCTGTATCAGCCGGTGAAGGAGGTCGCCCTCCGGGCTGAAGACGTCGATGAAGCCGTTCCCGATCCCGCTGACGTCGTCGTGTCGCGCGCTGTCCTGCCTGGCGTACGTGACGAAGATCCGGTCGCCGATCGCCCGGATCCCGAACGGCGCGAACCCGGCCGGAAGCTGGCTGTCCGCGAACGCGCCCTCGCGGTGGACGGGCCGGAAGGCGCGGTCGAAGACGTCCACTGTGGCGGCCCGGAAGTTGGCCGCGTAGAGTCGATGCCCGTCCAGTGCCAGGCCCTTGTAGACGGCGCCGTGGGCCGCGTCGGGGACCTGGGAGTTGTCGACCGCCAGGAAGGCCCGGGTCCGGCTGAGCGCCGGGCTCCAGCCGGCGATCGTGCCGTCCTCGGTGGCGAAGATGAAGAGGCTGGAGCCCGACGTCCGACCGTCGGTGACCATGAAATCGCTCGCGTCGCCGTTGAAGACGTTGCCGGTCGGGGTGCCGCCGCTCGTGGCTCCAGGTGCCGGTATGTCGACCACGAGCGGGTTGCCGGGCGGGGACGGGACCCCGGCGCCGCTGTATGCGGTCGCCACGCCGGCCCCGTTGTCGGACACCCACCACGGCGTCGTGGGGCCATGCGAGATCCCCCACGGGTTCTTCAGGTTGGGGTCCCGGACGGGGGCAAGATCGGGCAGGTCTGAGACCAGGTTGGTCTGGACGAAGGTGCCGGCCCCCTCGGCGCGGGCTGTCGGGCCGGCACCGAGCTGGACCAGGGCCATGACCAGAGCCACCAGCACGCGCAGCCTCGCGGCCTCGAAACGCGCTGCCGTGGTCGGGGTGGCCATGTGTGGCGCTCTCCTTCACACCTGGCGGACGGTTCTCCAGCGGCCCTGACCCCATCGATCTTGTGGTCGCCGTGGGCTCCGTGCGAAGTCACACACGACGGCGGCTCACCTCTGGGGAACAGCAGACGTCGCCATCGCCCGGCGGCAGGGTGCATCCGGCCATGGAGGGGGAACCTGACACTATCCCGCCCCCACCATGTATAGTGACGCAGGTTGATTTAGGTAGATCGCTGCCGCCAGGGGGGTAGTGCAGAGCCTCTACATGGGGCCATGGGGCCTGGTGGCCGGTGCGGCGGGCCCTGCCTGTCGCTCCGTTTGAGCACAAGGCGGTGATTCACATGAGGGCTTCTGGGCTCGACGTGACCTATGGTCACGATGGCGCTGGCCGCGGTGAGATCAGGCTCGCGGGCGTCTCCACCGGCTACGGCGGAGAGCCGGTGCTTGAGGACGTGTCGATCGACATCCCGAGGGGCGACTTCCTGTGCGTGGAAGGGCCATCCGGCTCGGGCAAGACGACGCTGCTGCGGCTGCTGTACGGCACCCTGCGGCCGTTTCGCGGGCTGGCGCTGGTTGACGGTGTCGACCTGGCCGGGCTGCGGAAGCGCCACCTGGGGCGGTTCCGCCGACGCATCGGCTGCGTCTTCCAGAGCTACGAGCTGCTAAGCCACCTGACGGCCCTGGAGAACGTGGCGCTGCCGCTCCAGCTCGCACATGTCGACGTGATACGTCCGCGGGAGCGGGCTGCCGACGCGCTCGAATGGGTGGGCCTGGGGGACAAGGCGGCGGCGATGCCGGCCGAGCTGTCAGGCGGCCAGCAGCAGCGCGTCGCGATTGCCAGGGCGATCGCCCACGAGCCGCGGATCCTGCTCGCCGACGAGCCGACGGGCAACCTGGACGGCGGCGCCAGCGACGACGTCATGGCGGCGTTCGAGGCGTTCCATCGACGCGGCGGCACGGTCGTCATGGCGACGCACGACGAGCGCCTCCGGCGACGCCATGCCCGGAGGATCCTCCGGATCCTGCCGCACGTGGCGTGACCCCGCGGCAGCGTTGCTGTCGTTAACGGTCATTATCGTCAGCATAAGCGGGCTCCTCAGTCCCTCCCCCAGTCCTGTTGTCGACTGACACGAAAGTTGGCCACTCCGTGGCCCCGCTTCAGGAGCAGGCCATCCCTGATGGTGCCGGTGTGTGTGCTTGCCCGTGGGTGCCCTCGCGCATCCGGGCGGCCATCCTCGCAAAGTGATTGGGGCCGGCCCTCCCCACCTTCAGAGTATCGCGGCCCCCGGGGCTTGCGGCAAGGCCCCCGGTGCGGTCCAAGATGTCGCGCATGGCACATGCAGACACCGAGGCGACAGCCGCCGAGCGGCGTCACCGGCACGCCTCCGCCGTGCTGCGCATCCAGGACATCGACAGAACGCAGGTCGCCGCCGTCGGCGGAAAGGCTGCCCACCTCGGAGAGCTGTCACATATCGACGGCATCAACGTCCCGCCCGGCTTCTGCGTCACCACAGCCGCGTTCCGGCGGGTCATGGACGGCATCACCTCACTGGCAGCGCTCCTCACTCAGCTCTCACAACTGAGGTCCGACGACCATGACGGCATCCGCACCGTCAGCGCGACGATCCGCGCGACCATCGCCGACGAGGTGATCCCCGCAGATCTTGCGGCGGAGATCGCGGGCATGCTGACCGCCTTCGGCGAGCACCATGCCTACGCCGTGCGGTCGAGCGCGACAGCGGAGGATCTGCCCACAGCGTCCTTCGCGGGTCAGATGGACACGTACCTGAACATCACCGGAACCACCGCGATCCTCGGCCACATCACCCGCTGCTGGGCATCGCTGTTCAGCGAGCGCGCGGTGACCTATCGCGCGCGCAGCGGCATCGACCACCGCACGGTTGCCATGGCGGTCGTCGTCCAGCAGATGGTGCCCGCCCGTGCGGCCGGCATCCTCTTCACCGCCGACCCGGCGACCTCCAATCGAAGAATCGCCTGCGTGGAGGCAACGTTCGGTCTCGGCGAGGCCCTCGTCTCCGGCCGCGCGAACGCCGACCGTTACGCGGTGAAGGACGGCACAATCGTCAGCAGGTCCATCGGTGCCAGGAACGAGCCTGCCCTGACGGATGCGCAGGTCATCCGCCTCGTGCAACTGGGCCGGGCAATCGAAGCGCACTTCGGTTCCCCTCAGGACATCGAATGGTGCCGCGACGGCGATGACTTCGAGGTGGTGCAGAGCCGCCCGATCACCACGCTGTTCCCCATCCCCACGGCGACGGATGACCACTTCCGTGTCTACGTCTCCGTCGGCCACCAGCAGATGATGACCGACCCGATGAAGCCGCTCGGCATCTCGGTGTGGCAGCTCACCGCTTTCGTGCCGATGCACGAGGCCGGCGGCCGGCTGTTCGTCGACGTCACCCCGCGCCTCGCGTCGCCACAGAGCCGCGCCGCAGTTCTCGACACACTGGGCCGGGGCGATCCGCTGATCAGGCATGCGCTGGAGACCATCATCGCCCGGGGCGACGTCATCCCATCGCTTCCCGATGACGCGCCCGCCGGGCCGCCACCCGGCCCTCCACCACCTCCGCTCGCCACCGACCCTGCGATCGTCTCCGAGCTGGTCGAGCGCAGCGAGGCCTCCATCGCAACCTTGAAGCGCGACATCCACGAGAAATCCGGACCTGAACTCTTCGACTTCATCCTGGACGACATCCGGGAGTTGAAACGCGTGACCTTCGATCCGAAGAGTTCCCGGGTGATCATGGCTGGCATGGAGGCGGCCTGGTGGCTCAACGACCAGGTGGAGGCATGGCTCGGCGAGAAGCGCGTCGCCGACGCGCTGACCCAGGGCATCGCCGACAACGTCACCTCGGAGATGGGATTGGCACTGCTGCGTCTTGCCGATGTGATCCGCCCGCAGCTGCCGGTCGTGGACTTTCTCCACCGGCATCTCGACGACGACAGCTTTCTCGAGAAGCTGACGGCCGTTCCCGGTGGGAGCGAAGCGCGGGACGCGATTCAGAGCTACCTCGACCGCTATGGCATGCGCTGCGCCGGCGAGGTCGACATCACCAGACCACGATGGAGCGAACGCCCCGCCGCCCTGCTCCCCCTCATCCTCAGCAACATCAGGAATCTCGAGGCCGGTGCCGCCGAGCGGCAGGTGCAGCAGGGCAAGGAGGAGGCGCAGAGGGCCGAACACGCGCTCCTGGAACGGCTGCGCGCTCTGCCGGACGGGGCGGCGAAAGCCGGCGAGGCGAGAGAGATGATCGACCGACTCCAGACCTTCACCGGCTACCGCGAGTATCCGAAGTTCAGCATCGTCAGCCGCCATTTCATCTACAAGCAGGCGTTGCTGCATGAGGCGGACCGCCTCGTCCAGGCACAGGTGCTCCAGGATCGAGAGGACATCTTCTACCTCACGTTCGCGGAAGTCCACGACGTGGTTCGCACCAATCGTGTGGACGAACATCTCATCTCCCAACGCAAGGCGGCGTTCATGTCATATCGCTCGATCACGCCACCTCGCGTGCTCACGTCGGATGGCGAAGCCCTCAACGGCGCTTACCGTCGCGATGACGTTCCGGACGGTGCACTGACCGGCCTAGCGGTGTCGTCCGGGACGGTCGTCGGCCGTGCCCGCGTGGTCTCGGACATCGCGGACGCGACACTCGAACCCGGCGACATCCTGGTCACGGCGTTCACCGACCCCAGCTGGTCACCACTGTTCGTGTCCATCGCAGGGCTGGTGACGGAGGTCGGCGGACTGATGACCCACGGCGCCGTGATCGCGCGCGAGTACGGCCTGCCGGCCGTCGTCGGTGTGCAGGATGCCACCCGGCTCATCCGGGATGGACAGCACATCCGCGTCCACGGGACAGATGGCTACGTCGAGATCCTGGATCAGTAAACGTGCACCTCGGCGATGCTCATCGTCGATGGCTCGTGGCTCGTGGCTCGTGGACGCGGGCCTCGGCCGCGGGCACAACGAGGATGTCGTCGCGTTCCGCGAGTGCCCGCCGCGGCAGGGTGTCTGTTCACCGTCGCGTCGGCCGTGTGTGCGGCGGCGCCGTCGGTGGCCGTCCTGGTCGCCGGTCGAGTGGCGCAGGCGGTCGGGGCAGGGCTGCTGATCCCGCCCTCGCTCGGCCTGCTGCTGCTCGAGTTCCCGCCCGAGCGCCGCCAGTTCGCGGTCGCGCTGTGGGCCTCGGCGGCCTCGGGCGCCGCTGCCGCCGGCCCCCCGCTCGGAGGTCTGCTCACGGCGGTGAGCTGGCGGCTCGTCTTCCTGGTCAATGTGCCAGTGGGTGCGGCCGCGGTCGTCGCCGGGGCTGCTGTTCCTGCGCGAGATCCGGGACGCCGCCGGCCCGCGGCCGGACGCGCTGGGCAGCGGCCTGCTCGCCGGCTGTGTGGGCGCGCTGGCGCTGGCGATCGTTCAGGGCCCCACATGGGGCTGGCAGTCGATCCGGGTGCTGGCGCTGCTCGGCGCCGCCGCCGTCCTCGGCCTGGTGCTAGCGCGCCGCTCGCAGCGACACCCGGCGCCGGTGATCGAAGGAGCGCTGCTGCGCGTGCGTCCGTTCGCCCTCGCGTGCCTGGCGGCGCTGGTGTTCTTCCTGGGCTTCGGCGCCTTCCTGCTGTGCACGGTCATCTTCCTGACCGGCGTCTGGCACGAGAGCGCCCTGACGGCGGGCCTGATGCTAGCAGCGGCGCCAGGCGCGGCGACGCTGGTCTCTGTGCGCAGCGCCTCGATCGTGCGGCGGCTCGGACCGGCCAGGGCAGGCGCCCTCGGCGCGCTGCTGGCCGCCGCCGGCACCGCCTGGTATCTGGCGCGGGTCGGCACGGTGCCGAACTTCGCGACGGACCTGCTCCCGGGTCAGCTGGTCGGCGGCGCCGGGGTGGGCCTCGTGATCCCCTCGCTGACGGGTGCCGCCACCATGGGCCCTGCCACCGACTCGCTTCGCCACCGGCACGGCCATCGTCTCGATGACCCGCCAGATCGGGATGGCGCTGGGCGTAGCGGCTCTGGTCGCGATCTTCGCGACGACCGGCGGAGGCGCGGGCCTGGCTGCCGTCCGCCACGGATGGACGCTGGTCCTGGCTGCCACGGCAGTCAGCTCGCTGGCGACGCTCGCGATCGGGCGGCCCGCGCCCGTGGCCGTTCCCGGGCCGGTGGCCGCGGAGGCGACGACGTGACCCGCGTGGTACCAAGTGCGGCCGAGGGGCCGGCGGCCAGCGGGCCTGAGGGCCGCCGGGGGATGTGGCAAGCTGCCCCGGTGACTGCCAGCGCCGAGATCCCAGCGTCCGAGCCACACGTCCCGTTCGTCGCCTCCACTTCATATCCCGTGCGAATCGGCAACGCGGTGCGCCCGCTTGTCGACGGCGAGCCGGCCTTCCGGCGGATCTGCGATGCGATCGATGCGGCGCGTCGCAGCGTCTGGGTCACGGTCACGTTCCTGACACCCGACGTCCAGATGCCCGACGGTCGCGGGTCGTTCTTCGACGTGCTGGACCGGGCCGCCGCCCGGGGCCTGGACGTTCGCGCGCTGTTCTGGCGAACCAATCCGGAGACCAGCGGGCACGCCCCCGGGGTGTTCTGGGGATCGCCCGCCCACCGCGACCTGCTCGAAGCACGCGGGTCACAGTTCCTGGCCCGCTGGGACCGGGCCCACAGCCGTTTCTGCCAGCATCAGAAGTCCTGGCTCGTGGACGCGGGAGAGGACACGGAGACCGCGTTCGTGGGCGGGATCAACCTCAGGCCGCATTCGGTCGCGTCGCCCGGCCACGCTCGCCCGGGCAGCCACCACGACGCGTACGTGGAGGTCAGCGGACCGGCGGCCACCGACGTACATCACAACTTCGTCCAGCGCTGGAACGAGGCCAGCGAGCGCGCCGCGGAGGACGGCTCCTGGGGTGGGGGCCGCGACCACGACCTGGCGTTCCCGACGCGCCTCTCCGGCCCCAGGGGCGACAGCGCGGTCCAGGTCCAGCGCACATTGCACGCCGGTTGCTACCGGGACGGCCGCCCGACCCCGGGCGGCCAGGCCTTCGACGTCGCGGGCGGCGAGCGCTCGATCTTCGACCAGTACCTGCGGGCCATCGGAGCGGCGAGGCGCTCGATCTACATCGAGAACCAGTATCTCGAGCTCCCGGAGGTCGTGGCCGCGCTGCACCAGGCCCTCGACCGGGGTGTCGAGGTCGTGGTCCTGCTGCCGGCCGAACCCGATGAGGCGGTGCGAGCGGCCACGAGGCGGTCGGAGCGGCAGGCCTTCGTCGAACAGCGTGCGGCGCTCGGCCGACACGAGCGCTTCGCCCTCGTCGGGATCGCCGGGCGGGGCGCCGGGGGAGGACGCCACGACGTGTACGTGCACGCCAAGGTCATGCTGATCGACGACGCGTGGGCCACGATCGGCTCCTGCAACCTCCACGCCTCGTCCGTCTACGGCAACAGCGAGATGAACGTGTCCTTCTGGGACCCGGAGGTGGTGCGGACGCTCCGTTGCGAGCTCCTGGCCGAGCACCTCGGCACAGACACGGCGCAGCTGGACGACCGCTCGGCGCTCGGCGAATACCGGCGGCTTGCGCAGGAGAACCGCCGTCGGCGCGACGCGGGCGATTCCGGCTGGCCGGGCCTGGCGTTCGCCATCGACCCGGCGACCTACGGCCGCCAGCCGCCGGCCGTCTGACGGAAATGGCGTCCGACGGACGAGTGCTCGAATTCCAGCCGCGGCATCAGACCCGGCGGCCCAGCTCGGCGAGACTCAGTCGGGCGACGGCCGCGAGGCCCGTCAGGAGGCTGCGGTTCAGGGCGTCGAGGCGACCGCCGTAACCATTTGGATAGTTGTGCCTTTGGTTCGCAGGCTTCAGGCCTCTCTGACCTTTGAATGGTCCTTTATCCCCGAGCATTCGCCTGCCATTCTGGTCCTCAGTGGCGAATCAGGCAACCACCACGGCCGCGCGGTTCGGGGTCTTCGTGCCGCAGGGCTGGACGATGGATCTGGTCGACGTGAAGGGCTCGATCGAGAAGTACGAGACGATGACCGCCTGCGCCAGAGAAGCGGAACAGGCGGGCTACGACTCGATCTGGCTGTACGACCACTTCCACACCGTGCCGACGCCGGTCAGCGAGCCGGTCTTCGAGTGCTGGACGTCGATGGCGGCACTGGCCAGGGACACGAGCACTGTGCGGCTAGGCCAGATGGTGACCTGCAACAGCTACCGCCCACCTGCTCTGCTGGCAAAGATGGCAAGCTGCGTGGACGTGCTGAGCCACGGCCGGCTGATCGTCGGGATGGGCGCGGGCTGGTACCAACATGAGTACGACGGGTTCGGCTACGAGTACGGCGAGATGCGCGACCGCCTGAGCAGCCTGGCCGAGTCGCTGCAGGTGCTGAAGGCGATGTGGACCGAGGATCGATGCACCTTCGATGGCGACCACTTCCGGCTCCGTGGCGCGATCAACGAGCCCAAACCGGTCCAGAAGCCGCACCCACCGCTGTGGATCGGAGGCAACGGGGAGCGGGTTACGCTCAGGCTGGTCGCGCGATATGGAGATGCATGCAATGTGGGCGGCGATCTGCCCACCCGCCGCCGCTGCCTGGACGTCCTGCGGCGCCACTGCGAAGCCGTCGGCCGCGACTACGACTCAATCGTCAAATCCACCAACGTCACGGTCATCCTGGGCGACGACGCCGAGGTCGATCGCGTGGTCCGCCAGCGCCTGCGGCAGACCGGCGGCATCGAGTACTGGGAGCGTACGCCGACCTGCGGGCCGGCCGAGCAGGTCGCCGATGAGCTGCGCCAGCTGATCGACGCAGGCTTCGACTACCTTGTCATCGGCGTCCCGAACGCCGCCGAGGGCGGCGCCATCCAGCGGGTCGCCGAGGAGCTGCTGCCGCTGCTGCGGTGACGCAGGGCCTACGATTCAAGGTCGGAGTCTGGCGTCCCCGGGTCCGCCTGCCCCGTGCGAGGCAGGCATACAAGAAGCTACGAACGTCCGTTCTGCCTAACATGTGGGCCATGAGCCAGTCCACACTCCGGCAACTCCGGCGCGTGGCATGCTCCTCCCCATTGCGGCTTGCTCCTGAAAGATCGTCTGGGTGCCGAATCCGCCCTTGGCGAGAGGGGACCTCTGGTCTATAGTGGGGCTGGCCTCGGGCAGCTTTCAGCCGTTCCGGAAGCGCTGCACGGCTACGATGTCATGAGCCTGAAGTCAACGTCCCCCAAAGGAGAGGGAGAACGTGCAGACGGGTGACAAAACCTTGCGGACACAACCAGCCGACCGCGTGGTGCGAGCTGCCGGTGCTCTGTACCTGTTATTTGTCGTGACCAGCGCCGCCTTCATCTTTGCTCCACAGACCCTGATCGTGGCTGGGGATGCCACGGCGACGGCCCACAGGATGCTCGCCTCCGAGACACTGTTCCGTATTGCCATCGCCAGCGGCCTGATCGCCACGATTGTCTTTGTCTTCCTTGCGAGGGAGCTCTATCGCTTACTCAGCAGTGTCAACGAGACATGGGCCTTGCTGATGGTAGTCCTGGTCTTGCTCTCGGTCCCGATCTCGTTTGTCGGCATACTGGACGAGATCGCCGCCCTTACGCTTGTCCACGGCGGACCGGCGCTCTCGGGACTGGAAACGAACCAGATGAACGCCCAGGCCATGTTCTTTCTCGGCCTGAGCAGCGACACCAGCAGCCTGAACTCGATCTTTTTCGGGCTGTG
>DATFRD010000458.1:0-7801 GCA_035263645.1 Candidatus Dormiibacterota bacterium
CAGGAGGCAACGCCGGACCCGGGGTCCCCGCGAAATCGCGGTACCGGGGTCCCCAGAGAATCGCGGTGGTGGGGTGCGGATTCTCTGGGGTGGGGTGGTGGGGTGCGGATTTCGTGGGGTGGGGAGATGGGGTGCATTGGCGCCAAAGATCCGGCTGGGTTTCCGGCCGCACCCCTTCGGAGTGCGTGAAGGCCATGACTGGCAGAGCGGCCGGCCGGCCGGCCGAGCGTGGCTCGCCCCTGGCCTGGACTGCCCCCGGATCCGGCCTCATCTCCCCGCGCCGGCGCCGCGGGTCCTGAGTCGGGTCGCGCCGGCGTAGCGGGCCGAGCCGGCCAGCTCGGCCTCGATGGTCAGCAAGCGGTTGTACTTGGCCACCCGGTCCGAGCGCGCTGGGGCGCCGAGCTTGATCATCCCCGCGCCCGTCGCGACCGCCAGGTCGGCGATGGTCGTGTCCTCCGTCTCGCCGGAGCGGTGGGATATGACCGCGCTGTAGCCGGCGCTGCGTGCGGTCTCGATGGCGCTCAGCGACTCGCTCAGAGTGCCCACCTGGTTCACCTTCACCAGGATCGAGCTGGCCGTTCCGCGCGCGATGCCATCGCGAAGGCGCTCCACGTTCGTCACGAAGAGGTCGTCCCCGACCAGCTGGACCCGTGCCCCCAGCCGGTCCGTGAGCAGCTTCCAGCCGTCCCAATCGTCCTCGGCCATCCCGTCCTCGATGGACACGATCGGATACCGGTCGAGCCAGCCCGCGTAGAGGTCGACGAGCTCGGCCCCCGACAGCGTGCGGCCCTCCCCGGCGAGCACGTAGGCGCCGTCGCGGTAGAACTCGCTGGCGGCCGGGTCGAGGGCGAGCGCCACGTCCTGGCCGGGCGCGTAGCCGGCGTCCTCGATCGCGGAGACGATCAGCTGCAGCGCCTCCTCGTTGGAGCGCAGCTGCGGCGCGAACCCGCCCTCGTCGCCGACCGCCGTCGCCAGGCCTCGATCGTGGAGGACCTTCTTCAGCGTGTGGTAGACCTCGCTGGTCGCCCGCGTCGCGTCGGAGAACGTGAGAGGCCCGACCGGGCAGACCATGAACTCCTGCAGGTCCACGTTGTTGTCGGCGTGGGCGCCGCCGTTGAGGATGTTGGCCAGGGGCAGCGGCAGGACGGTGGCCTGAGCTCCGCCCAGGTACCGGTACAGCGGCAGCTCCGTGCACGCGGCCCCGGCGTGGGCCGCGGCGAGCGAGACCCCGAGGACGGCATTGGCCCCAAGGCGGCTCTTGTCCGGCGTCCCGTCCAGCTCGATGAGCGCCTCGTCGATGGCGGTCTGGCCGAGGACGTCCATGCCCAGCACCCGGTCGGCGATCTCGCCCTCGACGTTGGCGACGGCGGACCGGACGCCCTTCCCGCCGTAGCGCCGGCGGTCGCCGTCGCGGAGCTCGACGGCCTCGTGGGCGCCGGTCGAGGCGCCCGACGGGACCGTCGCCGTGCCGCTCCCGCAGGCGGTGTCGACCCTCACGCTGAGCGTCGGGTTGCCGCGGGAGTCGAGCACCTCGAGTGCCCTCACGCCCTCGATCGGGATCATCGGGTCGAACAGTCTACTGCGCTCGCCCGAACGGGCACACGGCCGCCCGGGGACTGCCGACCCCGGTGCTACACGGGGGCCAGTGAGCTCGGGTCCAGCAGTTCCGCGGGCGGGCTCACGAAACCGAAGTCGAGCAGGCGGCCCGCATCCACGGTGAGCTGCGCGTCCTCGCCCATGAGGACGACGGCCAGGTGGCGGCCTCCCCGGACGGCCGTTCCCACCAGGCAGTAGCCCGCGTCGTCCGTGTACCCCGTCTTCAGTCCCGTGGCACCGGGATACGTAGCCACCAGCTTGATCAGGCTGTGCAGGTCGAACTCCTTGTGGGTCGCCGTCTGGGGCAGGATCACGTCCTTCGTGGCGGCGATCGGGAGCAGGTCGGGGTAGCGCGTGACGATGGCGACCGTGGCGACGGCCATGTCGTACGGGCTGCTGCGCAGGCCCGGATCGTCCAGGCCGGTCGGGTTGCTGAAGTGGCTGTCCGTCATCCCCAGCTCCGCCGCCTTCGCGTCCATCAGCCGCAGGAACCGGGCCCGGTCGCCGAGGCCGGTGGCGAGGGTCTCGGCCGCGTCGTTGCCGGAGACCAGGAAGATCCCGTACATGAGGTCGCGGACGGTGACGGCCTCGCCCGCGGTCAGGCCCATGACCGTCGAGTCCGGCCCGACCTGGGTCGCCTCGGGCGCAACGGTGAGCTCGCGGTCCAGCGAGCCGGCCAGGTCGATCGCGACCATGACGGTGACCAGCTTGGTGAGGCTGGCCGGCGGCCGAGCCGCACGCTCGTCACGGGCCCAGAGCAGCTCGTCCGTGTCGAGGTCGAGCAGCACCCCGCTGGCCGCGTGGACGCCGAGGTCCGGCGGCGGATGCCGGGCCAGCCAGTCCTCCCTGACGGGCCCGGACGCCGGTGGCGCCGGCGCCGCCGGGGGCGCGGGCGCCGGTCGGGTTCCCGGACGGGCTGCGGCCTGCGCGCCTGCCGCCCCGCGGACCGGGGCGGGCAGAGGCAGCGGGTCGCTCAGCGGGACGGCCAGCACCGCCACGAGCCCGAGCCAGAGCACCGCGCCGGCCCATGTGCGCCGCGTCGGCCCAGGTCGCCGACGACCGGTCGGGACGGGGTCGGGAGCGGGCTCGGTGTCGGCGATGGCAGCGGCGATTGTAGGCCCGCGCCAGCGGTCGTGGCGTCGGGTTCGGCGGGGGCGAGGGTCCCGGCCGGCTCAGGCCTCGGCCAGGGCGCAGAGCTCGTGCTCGATAGCCATCAGCCTCGCCACGTACGAGCGCACCGGGTCGCCCAGCTCGCCGGCCAGGCTCCACAGCGCCGGGTTGCCCTCTGCCTGGCGTGCCTCCAGCAGGCCGCGGTGCACGGGTGCGACCCGGCCTCCTCTGGCCAGCGCCGCCTCCACGATGCTGCCCAGCCAGGACTCGTACAGCGCCACCTCCTGCAGCCTCGGGTCGTCCGTGTCGGCGGCGGGGAACGATTCACGCCGGTGCTCGTCCCACAGCCGGCGAAGCCGGGCGTGGGCCTCCTGGCTCACCCCGGTCGGGCGCCGTTGGGAGGCGCTGCCCGTCCCCCCTCGCGCATCACGCGCTCAGCTTCTCGACGAGGGCGTCCGCGACCTGGCTGGTGCCGACGGCGGTCGGGTCACCGCGGTCCGCCTTCAGGTCGTACGTCACGGAGGTGCCCTCGCGGATCACGTCCGCGATCGCCTGCTCGAGAGCGTCGGCTGCCGCCGTCTCCTTCAGATGGCGGAGCATGAGCACCCCCGAGAGCATGAGCGCCATCGGGTTCACCCGGTTGAGGCCTCGGTACTTGGGCGCGCTGCCGTGGGTGGCCTCGAAGACCGCGCCGTCGGTGCCGATGTTGGCGCCGGGCGCCAGCCCCAGGCCGCCGATCATGCCGGCGCCGAGGTCCGAGATGATGTCCCCGTACAGGTTCGGGCAGACGAGCAGGTCGTACTCGCGGGGCCGCAGCACCAGCTGCATGCACATGTTGTCGACGATCCGGTCCTCGAACTCGATGTCCGGGTTGCGCTGCGCCACCTCGCGGCCCACGGCCAGGAACAGGCCGTCCGTGTGCTTCATGATGTTGGCCTTGTGCACGAGGGTCACCTTGCGGCGCCCGTACTGTCGTGCGTAGTCGAAGGCATACTGGACGATCCGCTCCGAACCTGAGACCGAGATCGGCTTGATGGAGAGGCCGCTGTCGGGCCGGATGCGCTTCCGGGACAGGGTGGACACCTGCTCCAGGACCTGGCGGCACTCGGGGGTCCCCTTCTCGAACTCGATGCCGATGTAGATGTCCTCGGAGTTCTCACGGACGACGACGAAGTCCAGGTCGTCGCGGAGGTTGCGGGCGCCCGGGTAGGCCTTGATCGGGCGCACGCAGGCGTACAGCTCGAGCTCCTGCCGGAGCGCCACGTTGACGCTGCGGAAGCCGGTGCCGATCGGGGTCGTGATCGGCCCCTTGAGCGCGACCCGGTTGCGCCGGATGGAGTCGAGGACGTGGCCCGGCAGCGGCGTCCCGTGCTCCGCCATGACGTTCTCGCCGGCCTGCTGGACATCCCAGTCGAACTGGACGCCCGTCGCCTCGAGAACGCGGACGGTGGCGTCGCTGATCTCCGGTCCGACGCCGTCGCCGGGGACCAGCGTCACCGCGTGACGAGCCATCGCCGGCGACTACCGCTTGAAGTAGTCGGCGTTGATCTTGATGAACTCCGTCCACTCCCCGGGCACCTCGTCCTCGGGGAAGATGGCGTCCACCGGGCAGGGATCCACGCAGGCGCCGCAGTCGATGCACTCGTCCGGGTCGATGAAGTACATGTCGGACGCATCGTCCGTGTGAATGCAGTCGACCGGGCACACCTCCACACAGGAGGCATCCTTGACCCCGATGCAGGGCTGGGTGATGACGTAAGCCACGAACGGCATTCTAGTCCGCTCGGGCGGCCGGGCCCGCGCTTGCTCTAGAAGGGTGGCCCGCCCCTGTTCATCATGGCCGTTGCGGCCTGCTCGAAGTACTCGAGGAGGGTGTCGCGCAGCCCGGCGTCGAGCTCCAGCGAGTCGACGGCGGCCCGCATGTGCCGCATCCAGGCGTCCCGCTCCCCACGCCCGATCGAGAAGGGCGAGTGCCGGAGGCGGAGGCGCGGGTGCCCGCGCCGCTCGGAGTACCAGCCCGGGCCGCCCCAGTACTGGATGAGGAAGAGGCGGAGGTGCTCGGCCGCGGCTGCGAACATGACCGGGTCCCGCGGATACAGCGGGCGAAGCACGGGGTCCTCGGCCACGGCTGCATAGAACGCCGCCACCAGCCGGGAGAACGTCTCCTCCCCGCCGGCGGCCTCGTAGACCGAGACGGCCTCGCTCACGGGCCGGGCGGCCGCCCGGGCCCGCGGTTCCGGAACACGATCGGCCGCGGCCCGGCGCCGTCAGCCGGCCACGGCCCGGGCGGACCGTCCGCCGCCCGCAGGCGCGGCGAGCCGTCCAGCTCCTCCAGCTCGTCCAGGTCGACCCGCTCGATGTGCTCGCCGGTGTACGCCGCGGCCTGCATCGAGAACAGGCGCGCGTATCGCCCGCCCAGGGCCATCAGCTCCTCGTGGGTACCCTCCTCGACCAGCCGCCCGCGCTCCAGGAAGAGGATGCGGTCTGCCTGCCGGACGGTCGAGAAGCGGTGAGAGATGTATACGGCCGTTCGGCCCGCGCTCAGCTGTCGCAACCGCTCGAACAGCTCGTACTCGGCCTGGGCGTCCAGGGCCGAGGTCGGCTCGTCGAGCACAAGGATCCGGGCGTCCCGGATGAAGGCGCGGCTCAGGGCGACCTTCTGCCACTCACCTCCGGATAGGTTGGCCCCGTGGTCGAACCACTTGCCCAGCGGCGTGTCGTAGCCCATGGGCAGGCCGGAGATGAGCTGATGGGCCCCACCCCGGCCGGCGGCCTCCTCGATCCTGGGCCGGTTCTCCAGCTCCGGCAGGTCGCCGAGCCCGATGTTCTCGGCCGCGGTCGCCTGGTAGGACACGAAGTCCTGGAACATAGCGCCGACCGCAGTCCTGAGCTCGTCCGGGTCCAGGTCCCGGATGTCGACGCCGTCGAGCAGGATGCGGCCGGCGGTAGGGTCGTAGAGGCGGCAGAGCAGCTTGATGAGCGTGGTCTTGCCGGCCCCGTTGCGGCCCACCACAGCGATCGTCTCGCCCGGCGCGATCCGGAAGCTGACGTCGCGGAGCGCCTCGGCGCCCGAGTCCGGGTAGCTGAACGAGACGTGCTCGAAGCGGACCTCCCCGCGCAGCGGCGCCGGCAGCGGCCGCGGGTCGGCGGGCGCCTGGATGCCGGACGGTGTGGCCAGCAGGTCGTACAGGACGCTGAGGTACAGGTTGTGCTCGTACATGCCGCTGAAGCCGCTGAGGATGCCCTGGATCGAGCTCTGCACCGAAGAGGCGGCCTGGGTGTAGAGGGTAAGGTCGCCGAGGGTCAGCCGGCCGGCGACCGCCTGCAGGGCGACGTAGAGGTAGGTCGCGGAGCCGGCCAGCGTGGTGATCGAGCTCCAGAGGAAGTTGGCCAGGTACCGAGCCCGCACGAGGCGTCTCTGGCGGTCGTAGTAGACCCCGGAGAGGAGCTTGAACCGCCGGATGAAGAAGCCCCCGAGGCCGAAGAGCTTGACCTCCTTGGCGTAGGTGTCCGTGGTCAGCAGGGTGGTCAGGTACTGCATCCTGCGCCGGATCGGCGACGCCCAGCGGGCCAGGTGGAAGCCGCGCCAGCCGTAGCGCGTGTCGGCCACGAAGGCCGGGATCGGCGAGACGAGGGCGATTGCGGCCAGGAGCGGGCTGAGCCCGAGCAGCAGCGCAACCATGCTGACGAACGTGATGAACGTCTGGATCAGGCCGAACGCGCTCGACACCATCATGACCGGGTGCGAGGCGGCATCCTGCTGGGCGCGCCGGAGCAGGTCGTATGACGCGGAGTCCTCGAAGAACGGCAGGTCGAGGGTGGCCGCGTGCTGCATCACGAGCAGCTGGACCTGGAGCGTCATCCGCTCCTGCAGCAGCTGCTGCGTGATGTTGCGGACGCTCGAGAGCAGCGAGTTGACGGCGAAGATCACGAACTGGATCACCGCCAGCACCACGATCGCGCCGGTGCTGCTCAGCAGTGGGGAACGCAGGGTGAACCCCGGCAGGGGCACCGACAGCGCGTAGAGGTCGGGCAGCTTCGGGTTGTTGGCCTGGACCTGGAGGGCGTGGAACTGGATGGCGTGGACGACCGAGTTGATGAGCAGCTTCGCGGTGTACGCCGTCGCGGCCGGCATGACGCCCGCGAGCACCGTCGCGCCGGCCAGCCCGAGCGTCAGCCCGGGGCTGGCGCCCCAGACCAGGTGCAGCACGCGGGGGAGCCCGGCCATGGTGCCGCGGGCCGCCTCGCGGACGAGCCGCCATCGGCCGCGCAGGTCAGCGGGGCGGTCTCGTGGTGGCTCCGGGATATCCGGCGAGCCGGTGAGGCCGCTCTGCTTCGAGGTGTCGGCCTGCTCCCGGCCGAAGCGGTACCACATGTGGGGTCAGCGTTTGAACGTTTTCCCCGGCGACCCTGATTCCAAACCGGAGCCCGGCCGGCCCGGCCCCTCCCCCATCTGGCGGAGGTGCGCCTGCTCGCGGTCCCCGAGGAACGAGAAGCGCAGGCGGGCCGCGCGGGCCCTGACGACGAGCTGGGCCAGGAACTCCAGCGCCTCGGTCCGGGTCAGCACCTCGTCCGGCGTGGCGCCCCAGGCCAGCGAGCCGTGGTTGTTCAGCAGGAGCACGCGGCTCCGGCCGGCTCGGGCGGCCACCTCGCCCGCCAGCTCGCGGCTGCCCGGCGGCCGGTAGGGGACGCGAACCACGCGCCCCAGCCAGGCCAGCGCGTCGGTATTCATGTGGACCGGCACCCGACCGCGCGTGCAGGCGAGCAGCGTCGTGTACGGAGCCGAGGCGTGCAGGACGGCCCCCGCCTCCGGCAGCCCGGCGTACACGGCCCGGTGCATCTCGACCTCGACCGAGGGCCGGCCGCCGGCCGCCTGGCCGCCGCCGGCGACGGCGCAGTCCACAAGGTTCTGCTCGGTCAGGTCGTCAAGGGCCGCCCCGGTCGCCGATATCAAAAACCGGCCGGCGCCGAGGCGAGCGCTGAGGTTGCCGGAGGTTCCCCAGGTGAGCCCGCGCCGGACCACCTCGGCGCCGACCCTGGCCAGGTCAGCCGCGAGCGCCGCCCGATCGACCGTGACCCGACCCGGCCTCCCGCC
>DATFRD010000459.1:0-21749 GCA_035263645.1 Candidatus Dormiibacterota bacterium
ACCGACAGGGCCGGGGTCGCCCGGCTGAAGGACTACCTCCTCTACCTCGACCGGGAAGCGCGGCCGAGGTACGAGGCCGGGCTCAGCCCCCTGGAGGCCGCGCTCGACATCCCGCTGGGCGACTACGCCGACTGGGGCGAGGCGGAGCGGGTCGTCGTCAACGTGGAGACGCTGTTCCGCGGCTACTCGGGCGGCGAACGGCGCGGAGCCGCCGAGCTCTTCGCAGCGATGGCCGAGCTCGAACGCCGGCGCGGGAGCGCAGCGGCGAGACCGGCGTAGGCATGCGGAACGCCGACGTGGAGAGTCCGCGCCCGGCCGGCGCATGTGGCCTGGCGCGGCCGCACCTATCATCCCGACCGTGCGCGTGGTGCGCGGCCGGGACCTGGCCGAGGTCTCCGAGGCGGAGGTGGCGGCGCTGGCGGCGGCCCACGAGGGCCTGACGGTCGACGTCGGCACGGGGGACGGCCGCCTCGCCTACGCCTGCGCGCGGCGGCACCCGCGGCGCCTGGTCGTGGGCATGGACCCGGCGCGGGACCAGATGCGCGAGACGTCCTGGCGGGCGCTGCGCAAGCCCAGCCGCGGCGGCCTGCCCAACGTCCTCTTCGTCTGGGCCGGCGTCGAGGCGCCGCCGGCCGAGCTGAAGGGACGCGCCGACCGGGTCGCCGTGATCCTGCCCTGGGGGCGGCTCATGGTCGGCCTGACGCTGGCCCTGCCCGACGTCCTGGAGGGCCTCCGGGCGCTGGCCGCCCCCGGCGCCCGCTTCGACCTGGTGCTGGGCGCGGACGTGTGGCAGGACCCGGTCCCGGCCGACCTGAGGGACCTGCCCGAGGTCACCGTCGACTACGTCGAAAGCGTGCTCGTCCCCGCCTACGAGCGGCACGGGCTGCGCATCGTGGAATCGCGGATGCTCGCCCGCGAGGAGATCGCCGGCCTGGCCACCACCTGGGCCCGGCGCCTGGCCCACGGCAGGGAAGAGCCCCGCTTCGTGTACGTGCGGGCGGTGGCCGCGCCATCCTGATGCACGTGACCCAGCCCGCCGGGGACCCGTCGACGACCACGTTCACCTCCTGGGGCCACCCGGCCGTCAGGGCGACCCACGCCGGCAGCGTCGAGATCACGACGGAGCCGGCGATCACCGGCCGGGCGACCTGCGTCGTGGGCGTCGGCGCGCGCGTCGAGCCCGCGGACCTCCGCGGCTACCGCGGCGAGGTCTCGATCACGCTGCGGGCGGGCGTCCACGAAGCGGTGATCCACGCCGTGGCGCATCCGGGGTTCCGCATGGACCGCCGCATCGTTGTGCGGCGGAGCCGGCACCGCAGCGCCGACACGTTCGCGGTCGGGGCCGACCTGGACGCTCGCGGCCTGCCGCGGCCGCTCGCGGCCGAGCTCGCCCACCCGGACACCCGCCTGGTGGTCACGATCCGGGGCCGGCGCTCCGCCGCGCGCGCGGGCGTGCTCACCGCGATCGCCGCTCCCGCCGGCGAGACGCTGCCGCAGGCGCTCGCCGATCGCCTGGCCGGCGCGGACCTGGTGGTCTCGGGGCCCGGGGCGCTGGAGAGGGGCCGCTGGGAATGGGTCTCGTCCCGAGGCCCGGCGGCCGAGCAGCGCGCGGCCGCCGCCCTCCGGGCAGGGCGGGCGGTCGGCCTGGTCGAGCCAGAGGGCATGGTCACCGGCCACCTGGCCCGCCGCCTGGCCGCCGTCGCCGTGGCGGCGGACGCGGACGTGGAGCCCGTGAACCTCTCCGCGGAGGCCGCCGCGCTGCTGCTCGCCGGCTTCGACCCGGACCTGCCCGTGTGGCTGGGCCGCGTCGAGGGCCCTCGCGCCGTCGAGGCGGGGGTGCTCGACGCGCCGCTGCGCGGCGCCGTCTGCGTGTGCTCGCTGGCCGCGGGCGCGCTGGCGGAGGTCCTCGCCGCAGTCGAGGCCCGCCACGGCGACCTGCCCGCGTGCGTCGTGCTGGACTCCGCCCGGCCGGCGGACACGGCCGTGCGGGGCACCGTGGCCGGCCTCCGGCTGGAGGTCGCAGTCGGGGGCCGGGCCCTGCAGCCCGCGCTGGCGGTCATCGCTCCCGGAGCCGCCGCCGGCGCCGCGCCGCAGCCCGAGGCGGAGCTGCTGCTGGCCAGCCTGGCCCGGCAGGGCGTGCCCGTGCGGGTGCTCGCCGATGCCGCGTCTGCCGCGCTCGGCTGGGGCCGGCGGCACGCCTACCGGGTCCTCAGTGAGCTGAAGGACTCGGGGGGCTGACCTGTGCATGCGTGGAGGGGGAGGCCAGGCCTCCCCCTCCACCTCGGGACGTCTACTCGTAGCGCAGCGTCTCGGCGATCCGCGTCCGCGAGGCCGACCACACCGGGCCGGTCCCGGCAGCCTCCCCGCCGTCAGCGAGAACGGCTGGAAGGCCATGTGCTCGAAGCTGTCCAGGCCGACGATGCCGAGCGGCTCGTGCTCGGACGGGATGGCCCACCGTGCCGAGGCGAAGGTGTCAGCCGCTGGGACAGCTCAGCTCATGACGCCTGCGTCGACCACGTAGACGCCGCCGCTGACGTAGCTCGCCTCGTCACTGAGCAGCCAGGAGACGACGCTGGCCACCTCGTCGGCGGTGCCCAGGCGGCCGGCCGGGACACGGGAGACCAGGTCGGCGACGGCCGCCGCCGGGTCGTCCGGTGAGGCGGCCGCGTTGATGGCGGCCAGCATCCGGGTGTCGATGAAGCCAGGGGCGACAGCGTTCACCCGCACGCCGTACTCCGCCGCCTCCCGCGCCGCGCTGCGCGTCAGCCCGATGACGGCGTGCTTGGAGGCGGAGTAGGGGGCGAGCCGGTTCGAGCCTCGCAAGCCGGCCACGGAGGCGGTGTTCACGATGGCCCCGCCGGTGCCCTGCCGCCTCATCGCGCGGAGCACCTCTCGCAGCCCGAGGAAGACGCCCCGGACGTTCACGGCGATCACGCGGTCGAAGTCCGCGACGTCGGTGTCGACGATCTTCCCCATCCGGCCCTCGACGCCGGCGTTGTTGAAGAACAGGTCGACGTGGCCGTACTCGGCGACGGTCCGCCGGACGTAGCCGGCCACGTCCTCCTCGACGGTGACGTCGCCGGCGAGCGCGAGGACCGGGCCCAGGTCGTCGGCCACCCGGCGCAGCTCGGCCTCCTCCACGTCGACCAGCGCGACCCGCGCGCCGTCGGCCAGCAGGCGCGCGGCCAGCGCCCTGCCGAGGCCCCCGGCCCCGCCCGTGATGATCGCGACCTGCCCCTGGAAGCGGGGATCCGCCATCCGTCAATCCCTCCTGAGCACCGACGTCGTTACCGTCGAGAGCTCGAACGCGAGGCCGGGCTCACCAGAGCCGCCGCGACGCCAGCCGGGCGCCCTCGCCCAGCGCCTGGAACTTCGCCCAGACCACGGCCGGATCGACCTCGGGCGCGAACGTGGCGCGGGACGAGAAGCCGCAGTCGGCGCCGGCGAGCACGTTCTCCCGGCCCACCAGCCGGGCGTAGGTCACGATCCCATCGGCGATCAGCTCCGGGTGCTCGACGAAGTTCGTGGCGTGGCTCAGGAACCCCGGGATGAGGATCCTGCCCTCGGGCAGGCGGGTCGTCTCCCAGACACGCCACTCGTGCTGGTGGCGGGGGTTGGCCACCTCGAACGAGTACGCCCCGGCGTCCACCGCCAGCATCAGGTCCACCACGTCGGCCAGCGGCACGTCGTGGAGACGGGGGCCGTGGTTCAGGCCGTAGCACGTGTGGAACCGGACCCGGTCGGGCGGGATGCCCCTGAGCGCGTGGTTCACGACCTCGACGTGGCGCTCGGCCGCGGCCCGCCGCTGGGCCCTGGTGGTGGCCGGGTCCTCGCTCAGGATCTCGGTCAGGTGCGGGTCGTCGACCTGCAGCACCAGGCCCGCGTCAACGATCGCTTGGTACTCCTCGCGCAGCGCGTCCGCGACTGCGCACTCGTACTCCTCGTCGGTCGCGTAGTGCTCGTTGCCGCCGAACCCCCGCGGCGAGGTGGCCGGCAGGAATGCCTCCTCGACCTCCACGTCCGCCAGTGCCGCCTTCAGGTTCTCGATGTCCGCGGCCACCGCCGCCTGGCCCGTGTAGCGCACGGGGCCCCGGCAGACCAGGACGGGCATCGGCGCGACCGCCGCCGCGTACTTCTTGAAGTACTCCCGGTAGTAGTCGGGGAACATCTCGAGCTCCCGCCTCCAGGAGGGGGCCATGCTCGACTGCCCGGCCAGCGCCTCGAAGCCGCTCAGTCGCTCCGCGACGTAGCTGACGAAGCTGGGCTTGCCCTGCTCGCCGTCGCTCACCACGTCGAGCCCGACCGCGGCCTGCCGGCGCACGACGTCCGCCACCGCGGTCCGCACCCGCGCCGCGAAGGCCTCCCGGTCGTACGCCCGGCCCTGCTCTTTGTCGCGCATGGTCTCGAGCAGGTCCGCCGGGCGAGCCAGGCTGCCGACGTGCGTGGTGAGGATGCGGTCGCTGCTTCGCTTCATGTCTGGCTCCTGGTCCCGGGCGTGCGGACGCCCTTCAGCATCATCGAGACGATGCGGTCCAGCGGGGTGGTCCCGGGCTGGGCCACCGGCGCCCGCCGGCGGCGGCTCCACACCGTCTCCGGCCGCGCCTGGAGCAGGCTGAGCTGACGGGAGCCCGCCGGGCCCGGCCCGATCGCCCACTCGACGTCGACGGGGCCGCCCTGCGCCTGCTCGATCAGCCGCCCGGTCTCGGCGATCAGCGCCACCTCCGGCTCCTGCAGGCAGGGCGAGCCTCCCTCCTCGCCCGGCAGGTCTACCCGGACGACGGCGCCGGTCGCGGGATCGAGGCGGTCCGCGAACGGCTGGCGGGCGATCGCCCGCGAGCGGATCTCCAGCGAGACCTTGTCCACGGAGTACCGGTCCGGCGTGATCTCGCCCCCCATCAGCGGCATCCCGAGGCCATGCGTCGCCTCGATGTCGATCTGCGAGGGATCGCCGGTCACGGGGTCGACGGTCAGCATCACGCCTGACGCCTCGGCCGGCACCACGCGCTGGACCACGACTGCCATGGCGACCTGGTCGGCGGGGACGCCCAGCCGGCGCCGGTATCCGATCGCGTGCGGCGTGAACAGGCTGGCCCAGCACCTCACCACGTGGCGCACGACCGCCGCCGTCCCGGTCACCCCCAGGAATGTCTCCTGCTGGCCCGCGAACGAGGCATCGCGCCGGTCCTCGGCGGTGGCGCTGGACCTGACCGCGGCCGGGACGTCGGCCCCCTCCCCCAGCCGGGCGTAGGCCGCGCCGATCTCCGCCACCAGGTCGCCGGCGTGCTCGGCGTCGTCGAACAGCGCCTGGATCCTGGCCGCCACGGCCCGCTCGGAGGCGGCGTCGGCGGCCCCCGCGAGCAGGCGATCGAGGTGCTGCTGGAGCGCCCGGCCGGCCACCCAGTCTCGGTAGGCGTCCGCGGTGACCACGAAGCCGGGCGGCACCGTCAGGGACTGCCGGAGCAGGCGCCCGAGGCCGACGGCCTTCCCGCCGACCCGGCCGGCCTCCTCCAGCGCGCAGTCCGCCAGCGGCAGGACATAGCGCCTGCTCATGCGAGCGACCCCCCCTCCCCACCCCAGGAAATCCGCACCCCACCACCCCACCCCGCGAAATCCGCACCCCACCACCGCGATTTCGCGGGGACCCCGGGACCGCGATTTCCTGGGGACCCCGGGTCCGGCCCTGGCGGGCCACCTCCCCCGCAAGGGGGGAGGGGCTTCTGGTGGGGCCCGGCCCCCCTTGCATGACTCACGGCAGCATCGTCACCACGCCCCTGTCGCCGTCGACGCGGATGCGGTCGCCGGTGTGGATGACCTTGGTCCCGCGGCCCGTGCCCACCACTGCCGGCAGGCCGTACTCCCGGCTCACGATGGCCGCGTGGCACATGATCCCGCCCATGTCGGAGACGGTGGCCCTGATCCTGCCGAACACCGGCCCCCACGACGGCGCCGTGATTGGGCAGACCATGATCTCCCCCTCCTGGACGCTCGGGATCTGGTCCGGTGACAGCACCACCCTGGCCGTCCCCTCGACCACCCCGGCCGACGCCGCGACGCCCTGCAGCTCGGCGGAGCCGTCCTCGGCGCCGGCCAGCCACTGCTCCACCCTCTCCGTGGTGAGCCCGTACAGCATGACCATGAACGGCTCGTCGATCTCCGGGGGCATCGGTCCCAGCGCGGGCTCCGCAGCCCAGCCGCGGAGCACCTCGACGATCTCCTTACGCCGCGAGACCAGCGACCGCCAGAACTGCCGTCGCGTGGGGATCGCGCCGCCGCCCGACCAGCTGCACACCATGTCGTACAGCGCCTGCCCCACGTCCCAGCGGTTCAGGTAGAAGAGGTCGTCGCGGTCCTCCAGGATGCCGCCCTCGACCAGGCGGTCCCCGACCTCGCGCATCTTGTTCCAGAAGGTCGTGTGGTGACGGTGCTCGATGTAGAAGTTGTGGTCCTCCACGTACGGGGCGACCAGGCGGGCCAGGCCCACGTTCTGGTCGAACGCGGTCCGGTCCTCCTCCGAGGTCAGCAGCGCCCGGTACTCGGCGGCCAGCCGCTCCCGGCGGGCCAGGATCTCGCCCGTTGGCCGGTCCAGATCCTCGCCGCGCTCCAGGCGCTCCAGGTAGCCCTTGAGAGCCGCCCAGGGCACGGTCAGGTCGTCGATCCACGACCGCTCGTGGTGGTAGAGGCCGGTGCCGGTCGAGTAGTGGAACCACGGGTCCTTGGCGGCGTCGAGGTCGGCGACCCACTCGCTGCCTCGCGGGTCCCGGCGCAGGTCCTCGACGATCAGCTCTGGCTTCCGGTCGGCCCGGATCCGCTCGGCCAGGCCCAGGTCGAGCGCCCGGCGGGCCAGCTTCTTGACCTCGTCGTCGGGCCGGAACAGGAGGATGTCGGCGCCCGCCGCCAGGTTCGCCACGGTCTGGTCGGAGATGCCGGGAAAGGCGGCCTTGCAGAACTGGTGCAGGTTGAGGTAGGCGGAGTAGCCGAGCACCAGGAGCTCGAAGTGGTACTGGTAGACGAGGAACACGTTCTGGACCGCCCGGTCGTAGGCGTTCAGCAGCGTATAGCCGGTGCTGAAGCCGCGTGCCTCGGTGACGACCGTCTCGTCCTCGAGCACCGGCAGGCGAGGGATCTCGATCGCCTTGAGGTCGGCGATGACCCCCTCCAGCTTGACGCACCACCTGTCGTACAGCTCGGCCCAGTGCTCGAAGTAGAAGCCGGCCCGGCGCATGTACGTGGGCACCCGCTCCTCCACCGTCGCCTCGCTCGTCACCGCCAGTGGGGTCGTGTAGAGCCGGCCGTTCAGGATCCGGTCGCAGTAGCCGTTGGCCGGCGGGATCGCCAGGATCCGGGACACGTTCGCGCTGGCCGCCATGTTCCAGGCCTCGTGCACGATCGTGTCGAAGGGATACTCCACCTCGGGCCGGTGCAGGCTGTCCAGGAACCAGAAGACGCCCTCCTCCCAGTCCCGGTTCTCCTCCGAGAAGAGGAGGTACGGCGGGTACATGCTCTCCCAGCCCTCGGCTCCCGGCGGCGCCGGCGTGCGGAACGGGCTTGGAAACCGCCGGTCGCTGTTCGCTGCCATCTCTCTCCTCCTGCTGGCCCCGCCCTCACGCCGGGGCGACGCATCCGGCAGGACGTTCGCACCAGTCCGTCCCGTCGGGCATCGGGTGGGCGCTCATCTCCTGCGTCCGGCCCCGGTAGGTGACCATCGCGCTGGCCCGGCTGGACCACACCCGGACCCTGACCTGCTCTCCGTTGAAGGGCTCGCCGGCGTCGTGACCGAGCGCCCAGGTCGCGAACGCGCGCATCGGTCCCGAGTGCGTGCAGCAGACGACGCGCGTGAGCCCGTCGGCGGCGGCGGCGAGGCGGATCACGCCTGTCCAGACCCGCCGCACCACGGCCGCCGGCGGCTCGAAGGTCAGCAGGGGGTTCGTCATCCAGAACTCGATCGGATCGGCGCCGCCGGACTGCAGGACCCAGAACCGGGCCAGCTCGAGCTCCCAGAGCGGCCTGGGGCCAGGCTCCCCAGAACCCCGGCGGGCCAGGCCGGACCGGTACTCGCCGGCCGCCCGCGTCGGGTCCAGCAGCCCGGCCGGCGTCCGGACCTGGAAGTTGCGGAACTCCGCCGCCGTCTCCGGACCCAGGACGGTGGCCGTCCGGCCCCGGGCCGCCAGCCCGTCCTCCAGGCCGAGCCGCACCTGCTCCGCCGTGCGCGCGGCCCGGGCCGTCGGCGCGGAGAGCAGCCGCACGACCTCGCCCTCCCGCACCTCTCGGGCCAGCGCGTGGCCGCAGCTCCGGCTCTGCCAGGCTCCCCGCGAGGTCAGGCCGGCGTCCGCCACGTAGCTCTGGGTCTCGCCATGGCGGACGAGGTGCAGGTCCACCGGCTCCTCCGGGTCCGCGGCCGGCCAGCCACGGACGATCTCGGGGCTGCGGGTGGGCTCCCCCAGGTGGACGGAACCATCCGCCGGCACCGGACCATGATCCCGCGCCGGCCGCCGGAGGTGGAACGGGCGACCCTCACCGTCGGGAGCGCCCTCGCCGGCGAGCGCCCGGCGTTCCCGGTGGCGGCGGAGGTACGCGGGCCCATCTGTGCCCTCCATCAGTCGCTGGCAGCGAGGAACCGGGCGTCCAGCCGGCCCTGGTAGTGGAAGAACGCCCGCCCGATCTCGTCCTCGGTCCAGGTCGTGGGCTCGTCGTCGGGGTCCGGCCGATAGCCGCCGGTGAACACCTCGTTGCGGTTGCCGAAGGGGTCGAAGAAGTGCACGCCGAGGCTGCGGGTGACCCCCTGCCGGGTGGGGCCGGCCTCGATGTCGACGCCGTTGTCGGCGAGGACGTCGGCGGCCCGGCGGACCTGGTCCCAGTCGTCGACCCAGAAGCCGACGTGATGGAGGCCGCCGTTGGGGCCGCGCAGGATGGCCACGTCGTTGGGCGTGTGGGAGCGCTCCAGCCAGCTGCCGAGCAGGGAGCCGCCGCTCCCGACCAGCCGCTCCGTGAGCCGGAAGCCGAGCGCCGCGGTGAAGAACGCGGTGGCTCCGCCGACGTCCTCGGCCGTGAGCTGCACGTGGTCCAGCCGGGGCGGATGGATGCCGAGCAGGCCGGGCGGCTCGGGGGCGGGATTGACCCTGGGCAGGAGGCCGCCGGTCTTCGTCCGCACGTGCACCAGCTCCACCTCGTGCCCCGACGGCGAACGGACGCGGATCGCCGGGCCCTGGCCGACCTCCTCGCCGGCAGCGAGCCGGCGCACGTGGCAGCCCCGGTGGATGGCGGCGGTCTCCAGCTCGTCCAGGTCCTGGTCGCACTCGACCTTGAAGCTGACGTGATCGAGGCCGGGGCTCGGATGACCGTGGAGCGCCAGCGAATGGTGGTCGTGCTCGTCCCAGCACGCAAGGTACACGCGCTCGTCGTCCCGCTCCACCTCGACTAGGCCGACGACCTCCGTGTAATACGCGGTGGCCAGCTCCAGGTCGGCGACCCGCAGTTCCAGGTGCGACAGCCTCAGGATCCCCAACGCTCCTCCGTGCCGCGCACTCCGGTGGACGGCTGCAGGAGAGCTTGGGCCAGCCTCGGCTCGGGAGGCAACGGACGCGTACCGCATGGAGGAACACCTCTCGTTGACGGTCGCTGGGGGTGACCCCATACTGGCCGCGTCGACCACCGCCATCCAGGCGACCACAGGAGAGTGAATGGCGCGACAGCTCCTCTCGTCCGTCCGCTCGGCCGCCCGTCTGCTCTGCACGTTCACGGCGACGGATCGCGAGCTCGGCGTCAGCGAGCTGGCGCGGCGGCTCGGCCTCGGCAAGAGCACGGTCCACAGGCTGCTGACCACGCTCGCCGCCGAGCACCTGGTGGAGCTCAACCCGCGTTCGGGCCGGTACCGGCTGGGCATCAAGCTCTACGAGTTGGGGACGGTAGTCTCCACCCACTTCGAGCTGCACGAGGCGGTGGCCATGTACATCGACGACCTCCGGGCCAGCACCGGCGAGACCGTGCAGGTGGGCGTCCTCGATGGCTGCGAGGTCGTATACATCGAGCGCCGCGAGAGCCTGCGCACGCTCCGCCACATGGTGGACCTCGGGCACCGGAACATGGCGCACTGCACCGCCTGCGGCAAGGTGCTGCTCGCCTCCCTGCCGGACGTCGAGCTGGACCGGATGCTCCGCGACGCCCCGCTGCCGGCGAGGACCCCGAACTCCATCACCGACCCCGCCCGGCTGAGGCTCGAGCTGGCCGCCGTGCGGGAGCGCGGCTTCGCCGAGAACGTGGCCGAGAGCGCGACCGACACGGCGTCGGTGGCCGCCCCGATCCACGACGACGGCGGCCGCGCCATCGCGGCCATCAGCGTCGCCGGCCCGCTGTCGCGGATGGGTGAGCCGACGCGGCGGCGGTACGCGACGATCGTCCTCGACACCGCCGCCCGGATCAGCGAGCAGCTCGGCTACCGCCGCTCGCATCCGCAGCGCCGCCAGTCGGCGTGATGGCGGCCGGGCGCCCGGCGCCGGCGGTGGTGCTGGAGCGCGGCAGGCCCGCGACCGCGGAGGAGCTTCGCCTCCGGGCTGACTGGATCCGGCTCCAGACCGTCCGGCTGATCGACGCGGCCGGCCTCGGGCACTACTCCAGCACGTTCTCGTGCGCCGAAATCCTGGCCGTCCTCTACTTCCGGGCGCTGCGGCTCAGCCCAGGCGAGCCGTCGTGGCCCGACCGCGACCGCTTCCTGCTCGGCAAGGGCCACGCCGCCGTGGGGCTGTGGCCGGTGCTCGCCGAGCTCGGCTACTTTCCAGCTGGCTGGCTGGATCGGTTCGGCCGCAGCGGGAGCCCGATCAACGACCACCCGAACATGCGCACCGCGCCGGGGATCGACTTCAGCTCCGGTTCGCTGGGCCACAACCTCTCCGTGGCGGTCGGCATGGGCCTCGCCGGGCGGCTGCAGGGCCGGGACTACCGCACGGTCGTGCTGACGGGCGATGGCGAGCTGCAGGAGGGCCAGGTGTGGGAGGCGGCGATGGCCGCCAGCCACCACCGGCTGGGCAACGTGGTCGCCGTCGTCGACGCCAACGGGTTCTCGGGCGGCGGGCCCACCTCGCAGGCCATGAACATCGAGCCGATCGCCGCGCGCTTCCACGCCTTCGGCTGGCTGACTATGGAGGTGGACGGCCACGACGTGACCGCGCTCGTGGACGCGTTCGACGAGCTGCCCGCGCCGGCCTCCAACACCCCGGTCTGCGTCGTGGCCCGGACGCGGAAGGGCAGGGGGGTCGCCATGATGGAGCGGTCGCCCCAGGCCTGGCACCTGGGCCTGCTGTCGCCGGCGCAGCGGGACGAGGCGATCGCCGAGATCGAGGGCCGGATGCGGTGAGCTCGCCGATGGAGGACGTGTTCTCCGAGCGCCGGGCGGCCAGGGCGGACCGGCCGGCGTTCCTGGGCCGCGAGCTGCTGCGCCTGGTGGAGGAGCGCGACGACGTCGTGGTGCTGTCGGCGGACATGGGCGCGGTTGTGACGGAGCTGCGCGAGCGTCGCCCGGAGCGCTACTTCGAGCTGGGCATCGCGGAGACCAACACCGTGTCGGTGGCGGCCGGCCTGGCGGCCTGCGGATTGATCCCGTACATCGTCTCGATGGGACCGTTCGGGGCGATCAAGTGCGCGGAGCAGCTGCGGGCGGACGTCGCCTACACACACCTTCCCGTGCGCTTCGTCGCCAGGCTGTCCGGCCTCGCCATGGGGTTCTTCGGGACGACCCATCACGCGGTGGAGGACATCGCGATCGCCCGGTCCATCGCCAACCTGACCGTGGTCGCGCCCAGCGACGAGTGGTCCGCCGTCGCGCTCCTCCGCTCCACCGTGGACCACCCGGGGCCCGTGTTCTTCCGGGTCAGCGAGGGCGCCGAGGGCGAGGTCCACCCGGAGACGCCGGCGATCGAGCCGGGGCGGTTCCTCCCGGTCCGGCCCGGCTCGGACGCGACGATCATCGCGACCGGCGTAGCCGTGGCGGCGGCGCTGGGCGCCGCCCGGCTGCTGGAGGCGGACGGCGTCGGCGTCGAGGTGCTGGACGCCGTCTACCTGAAGCCGCTCGACGAGGCCGCCGTCCTCCGCTCGGCCGCGTCCACCGGCGCCATTCTCACCGTCGAGGAGCACAGCGTGGTGGGCGGGCTCGGCGCGGCGGTGGCGGAGGTCCTCGGCCGCCACGGAGTCCGAGCCCGCGTCCGCATCCACGGGCTGCCCGACGCCGATCTCGACGTGGCGACGCCGCCGGTGCTGCGCGAGCGGTACGGCCTGACGGCGCCGGCGGTGGCGGCCAAGGTGCGCCGGCTGCTGGCTGCCGGGTGACCCTCGGGTGAGGGCGCTCGTGGTGGCGCCGGACGGCGGCGTCGAGGTCGTGGACCTGCCGGACCCCCACGCCCAGGCGGACGGCGTCGTGGTCGCCGTCCACTCCTGCGGCATCTGCGGCTCCGACGTCCACGGCGTCGAGGAGGGCTGGGCCCGCCCCGGCCAGGTCCTCGGCCACGAGCTCTCCGGCACCGTGGTGGAGGTCGGCCGCGATGTCCGCGCCTGGGCTCCCGGCCAGGCGGTCGCGGTCGATCCGCTGGGCGGCTGCGGTCGCTGCGGCCCCTGCCGGCAGGAGCTGCCGTTCCTGTTCCGGGCCCTGCCCAACCTCGGGCTCTCGGCGCCGGGCGGGTTCGCCGAGCTCGTAGCCGTCCCGGCGGCCCAGCTCCACGCGCTGCCGGAGGCAGCTGACCCCGAGCTGGGCGCCCACGCCGAGCCGCTCGCGGTCGCCCTGCACGCCGTCGACCAGGCCGCGCCCGGGCCCGGCGATGACGCGCTGGTCTTCGGTGTCGGCCCGATCGGGCTCCGGGTCGTGATGGCTCTGCGGGCCGCCGGCGCGGGCACGATCGTGGCCGTCGGCCGATCGCCGGGGCGGCGGGCGGCGGCGGCCGCGGTGGGCGCGGACGTGGTGCTCGACGCCCGCGAGACGAGCGTCGAGAAGTTCGCGGCCCGCTCTGGCCTTGCGTTCCCACGGGTCTACGAGTGCTCCGGCGCGCCCGACGCCATCGCGCTCTGCGCGCCGGCGCTGGCGGTGAGGGGCACCATCGTCGAGGTGGCCCTGCCCCGCTCCCCGGCCGCCGTCGACACGCGGCTGTTCGTCGGCCGGAACCTGCGCCTCGTGGGCTCCTGCGCGTTCGGCCCCCGCCAGTACCGCCGGGCGGTCGAGCTGCTGGGCTCTGGCGCGGTCGACATGGGCCCGCTGGTCACCGAGCGCGTGTCGCTGGCCGGCGCCCCGGACGCGCTCCGGCGCCTGCGCCAGCCCGGCGACCTGGTCGGGGTGCTGGTCCAGCCCTGGCGATAGGCCGGGTCCAGCGAGGCCGTTACACATCAAGTAGACTTCATGTGTGACGGGAACAACGACGGTGCGAATCAGCCGGCGAGCGCGTGCCAGCGCGGAAGCGGCCGCGGCGGCGACGAACCGGTCCATGGCGAGCGTGATCGAGGAAGCGGTCGACGCCTACCGGCGGGAGGTCTTCTGGCGCCAGTACGAAGACGGGATCGAACGTCTTCGGCGGGACCCGCAGACCTGGGCCGACTACAGGGGGGAGCAGGAGGGCGAGGCGGGCGCGCTCCGGGACGGGCTGGAGGCCGAGTGACAGCACGTCCGGGCCGCGGGGAGATCTGGCTTACCGACTTCGGGGTGCCGATCGGGCACGAGGTCGGCTACCCGCGCCCGGCCGTGATCATCAGCAACGATCGGCTGAACCGCGTGGGGGCGGTCGCGATCGTAGTGCCGATGACGTCCCAGAAGCGCCAGCTGCCGACCCACGTGAGGGTCGCCGGGCAGCACGGAACCGGACTCAGCAGAGAGACGTGGGCCAAGGTTGATGACGTGAAGAGCGTCTCGACAGAGCGGCTCGAAGAACGGCTCGGCGAGATCGACCGGGTCACGCTGGGCCGGATTGAGGAGGCGCTGCGGCTCATCCTGGAGCTTTGAGGGCCCGCCGCACTCTCCCGGCCGACCCCGTCCTCGGGGCGCTGTTCCTTGTGCAAGCCGAGCGTGCCGCATGACGGAACGCCGGCCAGGCGGCGTCCGCGCACCACTCACGTACCCTGTCCCGCCGATGGAGCGCGAACGGCTCGGAGCACTGGGGATCTTCAGCGGCGACCTGGCGGCATTCCCCGCCGACACCCAGCGTCGCGTGGTGGCCGAGCTCGAGGCCCTCGGCTATGGCGCCATCTGGTACGGCGAGGCGTTCGCCAGGGAGACGTTCGCGCAGGGCGCGATCTTCCTGTCGGCCACCGAGCGGATGGTGGTCGCCAGCGGCATCGCCAACATCTATGCCCGCGACCCGATGGCCATGGCCTTCGGCGGCCGCGCGCTCAACGAGCTGGGGGGCGGGCGCTTCCTGCTGGGCCTGGGCGTCGCCCACGCGGCCAACGTCACCGTCCGCGGGCACGAGTACGGCCGGCCGGTGGCCACCATGCGGGCCTACCTGGCGGCCATGGACGAGGCAGAGCCGCTCTGGCGCGGTCCCGAGGCGCCGCCGCCCGACCGCGTCCTTGCCGCGCTGCGGCCGCGCATGCTCGCGCTGGCGGCCGAGCGCACCGCGGGCGCGCACCCCTACTTCGTGCCGGTCGAGCACACGCGGCGGGCGCGGGCGGCCCTGGGCCCCGACCGGCTGCTGGCGCCGGAGCAGGGGGTGGTCCTGGCCGGCTCGCGCCAGGAGGCACGGGCGCTCGGCGACCGGTACACGGGCTTCTACCTGAGGGCGCCCAACTACCGGAACAGCCTGGTGGAGCTGGGCTGGGGCGACGCCGACCTCGAGCCGCCCGGCTCCGACGCCCTGTTCGACGCCCTGGTGGCCTGGGGCGGCGTCGAGGAGCTCCGCGAGCGGGTGCGGCAGCACCGCGAGGCGGGCGCCGACCACGTCGTCCTGAACATGATCACCAGGGACACCTCCAGGCCGTACCTGGAGGAGGCGCGCCTGCTCGCCGGCATCTGACGGGCCCCGACGCCGGCCGCACCTCTAGGAGAGCCCCAGCTCGCGCCGGACGATGTCGCGGCCGGCGACCATGGCCCGCAGCTTGCCGAAGGCGGTGGCGCGGGGCAGGTACTTCATGCCGCAGTCCGGGGCCAGGACCAGGCGCTCCGGCTCGACGTGCCGGAGCGCCGCCCGGATGCGCGCCGCGACCTCCTCCGGCGACTCGACCGGGCTGTCGTCGGCCAGGTCGAGCACGCCCAGGACCACGGTCTTGCGCCCGAGTCGCGCGACGATGGCGGGGTCCAGCCGCTGCTGGGCGCTCTCGATCGACACCTGGTCGACAGCGCAGGCGGCCAGCTCGTCCAGGAACGGGTAGCCGGCCGGCCGCTCCCGCACCACGTGTGCGTAGCCGAAGCAGGTGTGCAGGGCGGTCGGGCCGGGCACGCCGGCGAGCGCGCGCTCGATCGCCTCCAGGGCGAACGCCCGCGCCCGATCCGGCCTGGCCTGCAGGTAGGGCTCGTCCAGCTGGAGCACGTCGGCTCCGGCCGCCTTCAGGTCCCTGAGCTCGGCGTTGACGGCCTCGGCCAGGTCCATAGCGAGCGCGCGCTCGTCGCCGTAGTGCTCGTCCAGGCACTGCTGGCTCATGGTGAACGGCCCCGGGATCGTGAACCGGAGCGGACGGTCGGTGTTGGCCTTCGCAAAGCGGACGTCGGCGACCAGCACCGGCTCGGCGCGCCTGATGGCGCCCCTCACCCGCGGCACCGGCGTGAGCCGGCCGGTCCGGCCCGGTACCAGCCCGGGACGGTCGGCGTCCATGCCCTCGAGCGCGGTCGCGAAGCGGTTCGAGTAGCTCTCGCGCCGGACCTCGCCGTCGGTGACCACGTCGATGCCGGCCCGCTCCATGTCGCGGATCGCCAGCACCGTGGCGTCGTCCTGCGCTCCCGCGAGCAGCGCCTCGGGGACGCGCCACAGATCGGCCGCCCGCACGCGCGGGGGCAGCCGGGAGCCGAGCAGGTCCCGGTCGACCAGCCACTCCGGCTGCGGATAGCTGCCGACGAGCGTCGTGAGCAGCGGCGCGTCCATGCCTACCTCCTGGAGCAAGCGCCTCCTTTCGATGCGATCACGTCGCGCCGCGGCCGCTCCGGCGCAGGTGCGCGGTGGCGAAGTTCTCGCTGCCGCGCAGGGAGGCCGACGCGGACGCCGACAGCTCCAGCGCCAGGGCAGCGGCCGCCACGATCTGCGCCAGCCGTATGGCGCTGCCGGCGCCGGCACAGCGCATGAGGTTGAGGAACGCGCGCGCGTGCGGAAGCCCGGTGCCGCCGCCCACGGTGCCGACCTCGAGGCCCGAGAACCTGGTCGCCAGGTGGACGCCTCCCTCCACCTGCTCGAGCACGTCGTGGGCCATGCTGCTGGTCCCCACCATGCCCAGGTCCTGGCCGGTGGCGGCGAAGATGGCCGCGATCGCCGAGGCCGGGGTGAAGGCCACCGACTGCATGCCGCTGGCGTGGCTGCCGTGCAGGCCCAGGTGCTCCAGGGCGGCCAGGTCGCGGCCGGTGCTGCGCAGCACGCGGCGGAGGGTCTCCTCCCGCACGGTGACCTCCGCCAGCACGGTCTTGCCGTGGCCGCCGGCGATGGAGTACTGGGCGCTCGGCTTCTTGTCGCCGCCCATGTTCGACTCCAGCAGCACCCGCTCCGGCGCGATGCCGGTCTCGGCCAGGAAGCGGGGCGCCAGGAACTCCGCGTTGAGGGCGAACGAGTTGCGGGTGATCATGTTCGGGCCGCAGGCCTCGCCGGTCGTGTAGCGGTAGAGCACGTGGCAGGCGGGCCCGAGCACGTGCGTGTCCACCTCCCAGAGACGGGCGTGCCGGCTGAGGCGGGCCACCCCGCCGACCCGCTGGCCGTGCAGCGGGTTGGCCGGGTCGTGCAGCCAGCGCCGCATCCCGGCGGCGTTTGCGGCCACCCAGCCGGCGAACGTCACCGCCTCCGCCGTCGACCGGAACAGGAAGCACGAGTCGCGCGTCATGCGATCGCGGACCACGTGCGTGCGGATCGGGCCCCCCTCCAGGACCGCAGCCAGGCCACGCTGCATCGACGCCGACAGCCCGCCCTCGGTGTGGGCGAGCGGCACGTACACCTCCTCGACGTCGCGGCCCACCTCGACCAGGCTGCCGTCGGCCTCGTCCAGGCGGTAGCGGCCGAGCGACAGGCGCAGCGGCCCGACCACCGACACCGGCAGGACCATGTGCGCCGTCAGTGCCTCGACCATCCCGGCGAACTCGTCGGGCGGCCGGGGCCAGTCCCAGACGAAGTCGTGGGCGGCGTCCCACTGGGGCAGCGCGCGCAGGAGGGACTGCCGCTCGGCGATGTCCTCGGGCGTGTTCCGCCGCGGCCAGGGCCAGCGGCGCCGGCCCCGCGCCGGCTGCGTTACGCCGGGGCCAGCCGGCGGCCGCAGAGCAGGGTCAGGAGGCATCCGAAGCAGCGGGGCAGCGAGATCTGGAAGGCCCTCGGGGGCGGCTCCGGCGGCGGCTCGGCCGACGCGGGGTCAGCGGCCCCGTCCGCGCCCGCGCCCGACCGGACGGTGCGACCGGGCCCGCCCGGCGGCTCGTCACCGTGGCCGCCGTCGGTCAGCCCGATGCGCCGGCCGAAGGACTCGACGTCCGCCCAGACCCGCGCCAGGTAGTCGTCCGGGTCCACGCCGAACTGCGCCGCGTCGACGCGCACCCGCTCGGTCATGGAGCCCAGCAGGCGGAACAGGTCGTCCCGCATGTCCACCAGCGCCTGGCGCCGCGCCGGCTCCATCCGGGGCACGTTGCGACGCAGGTAGTGGTCCGCGAACGCCAGGTGGCGCGACTCGTCCAGCAGGATCCGCTGCGACATCGCGCCGAAGAGGGGGTCGGCCTGGGCCACCCCGAACGACCGGTAGAAGTGTTTGGCGATCACGTCGCTGAAGAGGATGCCCCACACCCAGTCGGCCCGGTCGCCCTGCCGGATGCGGTGGTGGTAGCGCAGCAGCTCCGGGATCTGGCGCAGCCCGAGCGGGTCCTGGCCCAGCTTGCGGTAGAGCCGGGTCAGCGCCTCGAAGTGCCGTGCCTCGTCCATGATGAACGACGTCAGGTAGAGCTGGGCCGAGGTCTCGCCCGCGCCGGCGAGCTGAGGCAGGATGCCGCTGGCGCCCAGCATCGCGGTCTGCTCGCCGAAGTACACGGGCGTCAGGAGCCGGGCGAGCGACTCCCGCTGTCGGTCGCTGAGCCGCAGCGGCGGCTCCCAGTCGAGGTCCTCCGACGTCCACTGCACCCTGGCGCCCTTGTGGAACAGGTTGAGCAGGAGGTCATCGTCGAGGTCCGGGAGGAGCCGGCCCAGCCGGCGGAGGCCTGTGGGCCGGCCCGGCGCCGGCGGCGGTCGCGCCACGACGTCTAGGGTAGCCGGGCGCATCCGGGCCGGTAGGCTAGCAGCGTGTCGCGTGTGGTGGTCACCGGGATCGGGGTCGTCACGCCAATCGGCAGCGACCTGGAGACCGTCTGGTCGAACCTGGTGGAAGGCCGGTCGGGCGTCGGCCGGATCACGCGGTTCGACACCTCCACCTTCCCCACCCGCATCGCCGCCGAGGTGCACGGCTTCGATCCCCTGGACCACATGGACCGGAAGACGGCCCGCCACACGTCGCGCTACTGCCAGCTCGCGGTCGCCGCGGCACGCCTGGCGCTCCTCCACGCCGACCTCGACCCGACGGGGCTCGACGCCGGCGAGGTCGGGGCGGTCATCTGCACCGGCGTGGGCGGGCTGGACGAGATCGAGCGGAACCACCAGGCCATGGCGGAGCGCGGGATCCGGGGGCTGTCGCCCTTCGCGATCCCGATGATGGCGACCGACTCCGCCGCCGGCCTGGTGGCGATGCAGACGGGCGCGGTCGGGCCCAACTACGGCGTCGTCAGCGCCTGCGCCTCCTCCGCCCACGGCATCGGCGAGGCGGCGGCGCTGATCGCGCGCGGCGAGGCGACGGCCATGCTGGCCGGCGGCGCCGAGGCCTGCATCACGCCGCTGGCCACCGGGATGTTCTGCCGGATCAGGGCCATGAGCGAGCGCAACGACGAGCCCGAGCGGGCCTGCCGGCCGTGGGACCTGGAACGCGACGGCTTCGTGATGGGCGAGGGCGCCGCCGTGCTCGTGCTGGAGGCGCTGGACTTCGCGCTGGGCCGCGGCGCCACCCCGCTGGCCGAGGTCGCCGCCTGCGGCGCGAGCGCGGACGGCCACCACGTCACCGCGCCGCACCCCGAGGGCCTGGGCGCCGAGCGCGCGATGCGCCAGGGCCTGGCGCGGGCCGGGATCAGCCCCGAGGAAGTCCAGTACGTCAACGCGCACGGCACCTCGACCCGGCTCGGCGACCTGGCGGAGACGCGCGCGATCCGCCGAGTCTTCGGCGAGCACGCCCCCCGCCTGCTGGTCAGCTCCACGAAGTCGGTCCATGGCCACCTGCTGGGCGCGGCCGGCGCGCTGGAGGCGGCGATCTGCATCATGGCCATCGAGCACGGCCAGGTGCCGCCCACGATCAACCTCGATAACCAGGACCCGGAGTGTGACCTCGACTTCGTCCCCTGGACGGCGCGCCCGGCCCGGGTGGACGTGGCCATCTCGAACTCGTTCGGCTTCGGCGGCCACAACGCCACCCTGGTGCTGCGGCGTCCCGAGTGCTAACCTGCGCGGCCATCGAGGACGTGCTCATCGTGGTCAACCCGGCGTCCGGCGGCGGCCGGACGCGGCGTGACTGGCCCGCCGCCGCGGCGGCCCTGCGGAGCGCCGGCCTGCGCTTCGACGAGGCCTTCACGGCCGCGCCCGGCGAGGCCACCCGGCTCGCGCGGCAGGCCGTCGAGGAGGGCCGCGACGTGGTGGTCGCGGCCGGCGGCGACGGGACGATCAACGAGGTGGTGAACGGCTTCTTCGCGGGCGGCGAGCGGATCACGGGCGCCACCCGGCTCGGCGTCGTCCCGATGGGCACCGGCGGCGACCTCCGACGGACGCTCGGCCTCTCGCGGGACGCCGCCGAGGCTGCCCGCGTGCTGACAGCAGGCCGGGTCCGGCGCCTGGACGCCGGCCGCGTCACGTGCGAGGGCCCCGACGGCGCCCCGGTCGTCCGGCACTTCGTCAACATCGCGGACGCCGGCATCGGCGGCGACGTCGCGGACCTGGTGAACGGCGGATTCAAGCTCATCAACGGGGAAGTCACGTTCAGCGTCGCCGCGGCGCTGACGCTGCTGCGCTACCAGAACCCCCATCTCCACGTGGTCGTCGACGGCGAGGAGCGCGACGTGGTCGCTCAGCAGGTCGTCCTCGCCAACTGCCGCTTCTACGGCGGCGGCATGGAGATCGCGCCCATGGCCGCGCCCGACGACGGGCTGCTCGATCTGCTAATCGTGGGGGACGTTGGCCGCCTGGAGGCCACCCGCCTGATGGGCAGGGTCCGCCGCGGCGCCCACTTTCCCCACCCCAAGCTGGAGCACCAGCTGGTGCGACGCGTCGAGGTCAGCTCGCCCCGGCGCGTCGGGGTGGACGCGGACGGCGAGCGGCCGGGCTCGCTGCCGGCGATCTTCGAGGTGCTGCCCGGCGCGCTGGAGGTCGTCGCCCCCTGACGGCGGGGCCCGAGGTGCGGCCATGGGATCACCGGATCGGCCCCGCCTGTCAAGATAGCCTGCCAGGCTGCCGGGGATCCTCGTTGATCGAGGAACGTGCCCGCGGCATGCAGCACACAAGGAGGTCCGCGATGGCAGATGGCTCGATCACCTGGTGGGAGATGGACGTCCCCGACGTCGGGCGAGCGCAGCAGTTCTACGGGGCAGTCTGCCCTATGTGGGCGATGCAGCCGATGGAAGGCTACGAGGGGTACGTGATCGTGAACGTGGAGGGCATGGGGATCGGCGCCCTCCAGGCGTCGGACGCCGCTCAGCCGTCCGGCCGCGGCGTCGCCCTGTACGTCCAGGTGGCCGACCTGGAGGACACGCTGGCGCGCGCCAGGCAGGCCGGCGGCACCGTTGAGCAGGAACGGATGCAGGTGCCCGGCGACCAGTGGATCGGACTGGCCCGCGACCCGTTCGGCCAGAAGATCGGTTTCGTCACGAACAACCCGGCCGCCTGAGGCGCCCCGGTCGCGGCGCAGTGCCCGCCGGCGCTGCGCCGCAGCTCGCCGTAGCATGACTTCCGGCCGGCCGGACGGCGACAGAGGTGCCTCCCCGGTCCCGACGCCGCCCCGGCACCGCTCTACGAGGATGGACTGCCGCCCGTTCGACTACCGCGCCGTCGACCACCGCGGGTGGCCGCCGCGCCTGCGCCTCTCCCGGCGACTCCTGGTGCTGGTCCTGCGCGGGCTGGTCCGGCTGGAAGCGGGGGGCCTCGAGCACCTGCCCCGCGAGGGCCCGTTCATCCTGGCCGCCAACCACCTCCACGCGCTCGACCCGGCCATCGGCCTCCTGCTGGTGCCGCGACGCACGGTTGGCGTGGCCAAGGACAAATGGAGCCGGCCGCCGTTCGGCTGGCTGCTGGCCGCCATGGGCGACCTCGTCTACGTCGGCGGCCCGCGGCGAGGCGCGGTCGCCCGCTGCCTGCAGGTCCTGCGCTCGGGCGGGGTGCTGGCGATTCTCCCGGAGGGCACCCGCAGCCGGACGGGGGCTCTGCTCCGCGGGCAGCCCGGGGTGGCGCTGCTGGCCGCCCGCGCGTGCTCGCCGGTCGTCCCGGCGGCCGCCCACGGGCAGGAGCAGGCCGGGTCCTGCTGGCGGCGGCTGCGGCGCGTCCCCGTGCAGGTGC
>DATFRD010000460.1:0-5375 GCA_035263645.1 Candidatus Dormiibacterota bacterium
CCTCCATGGCCCGCTCGTTGTAGTAGATGAACAGGCGAGAGGGGACGAAGTCGGGCTGCTCGGCGTTCTTGAGCCGGTCGAACTGGATGGCCCCCGCGATCGCGTTCGCGGTGCAGCTGCCGATCTGGCCCTGGTCGTAGACAGGCGGGCACTGCGCCCGCAGGTCGACGCTCGGAGGCAGCTGCTGGAGGAGGAGCAGCGGGGCCGAATACACGTGGTCGCGCGGATCCGGCAGGTCGCGGACCCAACCCAGCCTTGCAACACGGCGTCCCATCGACAACCTCCTGCCGGGCCGTCGCCGCCCGGTCCAAAGAACCCGTCCTCCCGCGGCACGTGGGCTCATGATGGCCCGGCGGCACGCGCCGTCGCTATGGGCGTCTTTGCCCACGGCGGCTGGGTCAGTGGCCCAGGGGCGCCCCGGGGCGGACCGGCGATGGTCGGCCTCGGCTCTGGAGTGTCAGACGAGGCCCAGGGCGGCCCTGATTCGGTCCACGGCGTCGGCCTCCGCCTCGCTGACCAGCGGACCGGCGTGGGCCCACAGGTGCGAGCGGGCGGCGGCCGCCGTGGCCTTGGCCAGCTCGACGACGAAGTACTTGAACGAGTCCAGCTCGTCGGGCGCCCTGGCGGCGAGCGTGTCGACGGCCGCGCGCAGCGCGTCCAGGGCCGGCCCCTCGACCTCGCCGTGGCTCATCCGAGCATGGAACCCGGTATGCGTCCCCGTCAGGTCGGCGAGCTCGTGGACGAGCTGGCTGCCGTGCCCGGCCCTGGCCTGGTCGAGCTGCTCCCGGACGGTCTGCAGCTCCTTCACGAGGTCGGCCCTCCCCCCGTCCGAGACGGCCACCAGGAGCGGGGCGCCCACCATGGCCCGCTGCAGCATCTCCCATTCCTCCGACGTGAAGTCCGCTCTCCCGGCCATGTCGGTCCCCTCCTCACTCGCGGTCCTGCGCGGCAGCGCCGAGAACTGTACCAGCCCTCCGGGGTGCCGACAGGCTTCCGGCCGCGCCCCTACAGCCAGCCCCGCCGCCAGAACAGGTAGAGCTGGAGGACCGCGCTCAGGGCCATGAGGCTCAGGCCGGCCACCAGAGCCTGCCTGGTGCCGATCGAGCCGACCAGCACCGCGAAGTTCATGCCGAAGAAGCCGGTCAGGAACGTGAGGGGCAGGAACAGGCTGGCGATCACGGTGAGCTGCTTCATCGTCGTGTTGAGGCGGTTGGAGACGGTGGACAGGTACACGTCCATCGACCCCGTGAGCAGGTCCCGGAGCGAATCCACTTCCTCGTACTGGCGCACCAGGTGCTCGTACACGTCGCGCCAGTAGAGCGAGAGCTCCTCCGGATGGTGGTCCAGGGTGTGGCTGAGCAGCCGCTGGAACATCTCGCGCTGGGCGCCGACCACGCGCCGGAGGTCGGTCACCGAGTGCTTGAGCTCCGTGATCCGTCCCAGCGTGCTCGGGAACGCCTGCACCAGCAGCGTGTCCTGCAGCGCGTCAATGGAGTCGTCCAGGTCGTCGAGGACCGGGAATAGGCTCTCCACGAGTGCGTTGACCGCCAGGTAGTGCAGGAAGCCGGGCTGCCCTCGCGTCAGGTCGGGGCTCTCGCGAAGCCGGCGCACCAGCCCCTCCAGCGCCGGCGAGGGGTCGTTGTGCACGCTGACCAGCCGGTGCTGCGACAGGTAGAGGTGGTGCTCGCGGAACGTCAGCTCGTCGCCCGAACGCTCGGCGGTGAACAGCACCGCGAAGACGTAGCCGCGGAACTCGTCGAGCTTGGGCCGCTGGTTCTGCTGGCGGACGTCCTCGACGGTCAGGGAATGGAAGCCGAACCCATCCAGGAGGAGCGCGAAGTCGTCGGCGTCGGGGCCCTCGATGTCCAGCCAGAACGAGCTGTCGGGGTCGGCGAGCGCTCGCCGGATCTCCGCGACCGTCGGCTCAGTGCAGCGGCCGTCGGGCGTGATCAGCCTGCGCAAGAGCGTGGTCCCAGGCGGTCCATCAGGAAGCTCCAGACGTCGGCCTCCTCCGGCACGAGCTTGGTGGTGGGCTTGCCCTGGCCGTGTCCCGCGCGCGGCTCGACCCGCAGCAGCACGAGCGCCGACGGGTCGGCGGCCTGCAGCCGCGCCGTCATCTTCCTGGCGTGCATCGGGTCCACCCGCGCGTCCTCCTCCCCGGTAGTGAGCAGCGTCGCCGGGTAGCTGACGCCGTCCCGCACGCGGTGGTACGGGCTGTACGCGTACAGCCAGCCGAACTCCTCGGGCTCGGACGCGCTGCCGTACTCGGCGGCCCAGAGCTCGGCCACCTTGAAGCGTTCGTACCGCACCATGTCCAGGAGCGGCACCCGGCAGACGACGGCGCCGAAGAGGTCCGGCCGCTGCGTCATCGCCGCCCCCACCAGCAGGCCCCCGTTGCTGCCCCCCATGATGCCCAGCCGGGCCGGGGTGGCGAGGCCGCTCTCGACCAGCCACTCGGCCGCGGCGATGAAGTCGTCGAACACGTTCTGCTTGCGGCCGCGCTTCCCGGCCCGGTGCCACGCCTCACCGTACTCGCCACCGCCCCGCAGGCACGCCACCGCGACCAGGCCTCCGGCCTCCAGGAAGGGGACCGCGGCGGGCATCCACAGCGGCGTGCGGCTCACGGAGAAGCCACCGTAGCCGGTCAGCACCGTGGGGCCGGCCGCCTCGGCCCGGCCGACGAGGAAGATGGGCACCTCGGTCCCGTCCGCCGAGCGGCAGCGTACCTGGCGCACGGGGTACCGGGCCGGCTCGAACCCTGCCGGCGGCTCGAGTCGCTCCAGGTGGCCGCCTTCCAGGGACCACCTGGCCGCCGGGCGGGTGAAACTCTCGACGGTGGCCAGCAGGTCGCCGCTGCTGGGGTGGCCGCCCAACCCGGTCGCGGTCGAGAGCGGCGGGAGATCCAGCGTCCGCTCGAACGTGCCGTCGCGACGGTGCAGGGACACGCGCGAGCAGGCGTCGACCAGCTGGTGGACGGCCAGGCTGGTGGCAGTGACCTCGACGTCGAGCAGGACGTGCTCGGACTCGGCGACGACCTCGAGCCAGGCCTCCGGGTCCGGGTGCGACGGGTCGATCTCGACCAGGCGGAAGTTGGGCGCGCCGGCGTTGGTGATGGCGAGCAGCCGGTCGCGCGCGAACCAGGCGTGGAGCTTCTCGGCGACGCCCTCGAAGATCGGCCGGAACTCGCCGCCCCCGTCCCGAAGGAACACCGACGTGCGGTCCCAGCCCTGCGAGACGGTGATCACCGTCCAGCGGCCGTCGTCGGACAGGGAGATGATCGAGGGGACGTCCAGCTTGTCGCGGCCCTGGCCGAAGACGCGCACGTCGCCCGCCGGGTCCGTGCCCAGGACGTGCCGCCACACGTGGCGGTGGAACACCTCCTCCCCGGGTGGGACGGTGCCCGGCTCGGGCAGGCGCGTGTACAGGATCGCCAGGTTGCCGGGCTCGAATGCCACGGCCGACCAGCGGCAGCGGGGTATGCGGTCGTCGAGCCACTCGCCGCTGGCGGTGCGCACCAGGCGGAGCACCGAGTCCTCCGTCCCCGCCTCGGAGAGGCCGACGCAGACGAGCTCGCCGTCCGGCGACGGCATCCACCAGTCCAGGGCGGTCGTGCCGTCCGCGCTCATCGGGCCGGGGTCCACGAGCAGGCGCGGTGGGCCGCCCGCCACGCTCACGGACAGCGCCGGCTGCACCATGCCGGCGGCGCGGTCGACGGTGAAGCGATACCGCCCGCGCGGCACCGCCCCGCCCAGGCTGCCCACGTCCATGGCCTCCCGGATCCTGGCCTCGAGCGCGGCGCGCTCCGGGATCGCGTCGAGGATCGACCGGCTGTAGGCGCCCTGGCTCTCCACCCACGCCCGGACCTCGGGGTCGGCGGCGTCCTCGAGCCAGCGGTACGGGTCCGGCACGTCGGTGCCGTGCAGGGTGTCGACGACGTCCGAGCACCGGGTGACGGGCCTGGGCACAGTCATGTCGGGATGCTAGATGAGTCTGGCCGTCGGACGGGACCCGGCGCCCCACGGCTGGCGCAGGGGAGAATAGGTCGCCATGGGCCAGCGACCCGGATCGGCCGCCGGGCGCCGGGAGCGGGCGCCGGCGCGCGCCGCCTCCTCCCTGCGTCTCGACTCACCGGTGACCGGGCTGCCGCGGGCAACCGCCACCGACGTCAGACGGCTGCACCGGATCGGCCTGCGCACGGTGCGGGACCTGCTCCTGAACCTGCCGTTTGGCTGGGAGTCGTTCGGCGCGCCGACGCCGATCGCCGGCCTGGTCGTCGGGGTCCAGGCCACCGTGGTCGTCTCGGTCGTCGACATCGCCGCCAGGCGGACGCGGCTCAAGGGGATGCTGCTCACCGAGGCCGTCGTGGCCGACGACGGCGGCTCGCGCATGAAGGTGCTCTGGTTCAACCAGCCGTACCTCGCGGGACAGCTCCGGGCGGGCGACCGGCTGGCCCTGGCGGGCACCGTGCGGGGCTCGCGGTACGGGCGGGGGGTGGAGATGCAGAACCCCCACCACGAGCGGATCGGGGACGGGGAGGGGCCGCGCCGGGTGGGCGGCCTCATGCCGAAGTATCACGTCACCGAGAAGCTCAGCTCCGCCCGGGTCGCGCGCTGGGTCGAAGCCGTGCTGCCGCTGGCCGACGAGCTGGAGGACGAGATTCCCGAGGTGACCCGGCGCCGCCACCACCTGCTGACCCTGGCCGAGGCGGTGCGTCAGGGCCATCGGCCCGCGAGCGAGGCCGACTGGCAGGCGGCGAGGCACCGGATGGGCTTCGCCGAGCTCCTGGAGCTGCAGGCTGCCTTCCTGATGGGACGACGGCGGATCGCCCTGGAGCGAGCCACCCCGATTCCCTATCGGCAGGAGGTCATCGACGCGTTCAAGGCCGGGCTCGGGTTCCAGCTGACCGGCGCCCAGCGCAGGGCCACGTGGGACGTCTACAAGGACATGTGGCAGGAGGTGCCGATGAACCGCCTTCTGAACGGCGACGTCGGCTCCGGCAAGACGGCGGTCGCCGCGGCGGCCGCCGCCATGGCCCACGCCGCCGGGCTGCAGACGGTGGTGATGGCGCCGACCGAGATCCTCGCGCGCCAGCACCTGTCCCGGTTCCGGGCCTACCTGGAGCCCAGCTTCCCCGGGCTGTCGGTCGAGCTGCTCGTGAGCGGCCTCGGGGCCGCCGAGCGGCGCCGGGTGCGGATGGCCGCCGCGTCCGGCCACTGCGCGCTCCTGGTGGGCACGCACGCGCTGATCGAGGAGGACGTCGAGCTGGCGGGCCTGGGCCTGGCCGTGGTCGACGAGCAGCACCGTTTCGGCACCCGCCAGCGAGAGCTGCTGCGGCAGAAGTCGGCGGCGGGCCGGCCGCACTTCCTGGCCATGAC
>DATFRD010000461.1:0-14905 GCA_035263645.1 Candidatus Dormiibacterota bacterium
GGCCGCGATCTTCCCGTTCCGGATCGTGGACACGCGGGACGGGACCGGGGGCGTCCCGGTGCAGCCGATCGGGCCAGGTGGGGAGGTGACGCAGGCGTTCGGCATTCAGGCCCCGATCTCGGCGCTCGTCCTGAACGTCACGGCGACCGACGCCACGAGCGCCAGCTTCCTCACCGTGTTCCCGGACGACCTGGCCACGCCTCCACTGGCCTCGGACCTGAACTTCGTGGCCGGTCAGACCGTACCGAACCTGACCCTGGTCAAGGTCGGCGCGACCGACAGGGGCTACACAGTGTTCAACCAGCAGGGGTCCGTCGACGTGGTGGTCGACTTCGACGCGTTCTTCAGCCTGCCGGTGGTGCCGCTCACGATGACGGCGCCCGGTGCGGCGACGGCGGCCGGGCGGCAGACGTCCGAACCGTCCGCCTTCGCATCGACAATGCCCGGAGCGCTGGGGCTCACCCCAGAGACAACGGCGCGCAGCTAGCCATGTGGCACGAGGCCCCCACTCTCGCAGTGGGGGCCTCGCCCGTGCACGGGCGCGGTTCAGGAAACCAGGTCCAGCTCGAGCGTCTGCCTGCCCGTGAAGTGCTGAGGCCCGAAGAGCCCCTGAGGCCCGAAGAGCCCCGGGGGCACTGATGGGAACGGGCTCGGCAGGCCCTGCGGGATCGGCGGCGACGGCGGTCCCGTGATCCCCACGAAGGTGGTGGTCTGGTCAGTGTTGTCCACGGTCGTCATCCGCTCCACCTGGTCCGTCTTCACATCGAACCAGGTAGTGGAATCCGTGCTGGACGTGCCCTGGATGCGGACCTGGCCGCCGATCGGCGCACCGATCGGGAACGGCGGCGGGCTGGGCGTGCCGCCGGGTCCGGACATCACCTTCTGGAGATCGAAGCTGACATCCAGCGGCAGCGTCGCCGTCGTCTGAACGACGGCCGCCCTCCCGCTCTTGAGGTTCTCGTACCGCAGGAAGCGGTTCTCGGTCGTGTACGTGACGCTGCCCTGGCCGAAGGGGTTGGGCCTGGTGAAGGTCTTCGTCCACGTGTCTCCGGGCTTGACGGCGCGGCCGGGCAGGACGGCCAGGAACTGGTCCGTGCCGGGCGGCCCCAGGCCCTGGCCGAGCACCAGCGCAGAAGGCGGCCCCGAAGGTCCGCCCCCTGAGAGGATCTCGCCGGTCGGCGCGACCTTGAGCTGGACATGCTGGGTGGTGGTTGTTGTTGTTGTTGTTGTCGTGGTCGAGCCGGGCACCAGGCTTCCTGTGAAGCTCGTCTTCAGATTCGCCAGGGTCAGGTCGACAGTCGTGTTCCCGCTGGCGTCGACGGACGCGACGTCCCACGTCGCATCGGCACTGCTGTCCGCCTTTATGGGAAGCGCAGGTCCCTGCCCCATGGTCACCGTGGCGTCCAGCGACGAGCGGTAGTGATAGCGGTAGGTCTGATCCTTCTTGAACGCCACCCTGATCATGGACGCCTGGTCCGTGGAAGAAGTGGGCGGTGGCGCGCTGCTGCAGCCCGCCAGCACCAGGAGCGCGAATCCCGGAACCATCCATCGCCGGACCACGGACACCACGATAGACCGCGTATACAGTCCGCGCAAGCCACCTCCGTCACACCGGGCGACTGGCAGGAGCTTGTCTATCCGAAGTCGCAGTCGAGTCGGTACGGGACCTCGGTCTGCCCGGGCCCGGCTTCCAGGGCGCCCTCTCCTCTGAGGCCCTCCAGCTCGCCCGTCCCGGAGCCGGGCACGATAGTCAATGTGGTCCGGGCCACCCCGTCCTCCCAGGCCCCCGCGCTCTGGAGCACGAAGCTGCCCGAGCGGCCGCCCAGCTTCCCGTTCACCCGCTCGAACCCGAGATAGGTGGCGGACGACGGGGTCGGGTAGAACATCAGGAACTCGACCGTGCCGTCGCCCTCCAGGTCGCCGCGGTAGACGTTCACCACGCGAGCGTGTGTCAGCCCGGGCGTTCCCTCGAGCACCGCGTAGGGCTCCTCGTCCCAGCTCGTGAACGTGTAGGTCCCGGTCGCGTGCATGGTTGTGCTTGCCATACCCCGGAGTGTCCCGGCGGAGGCCGGGCGATATCTTGTAAAAAGCCGACAGGTGACCGGAGAGCCGAGAGGGGTCCTCGAGCGACAGGCCGGCGAGCAGTGGTTCCGGCTCTCGCGGCGGCCGGCGGCGCCGGACCTCGCAGACCTGGTCGAGCACTGCTGGACGGTGCGCTGGGACCTGCGCGGCCGCGACCCCTACCCCCAGCACGTCCTCACGCACCCGTCCGTCCACGTCGTCGTGGAACGGGACCGGTCGGAGGTCGTCGGGGTCGTGACCGGGCGGTTCACCCGCGTCCTGGAGGGGAGGGGCCGGGCGTTCGGCATCAAGTTTCGCCCGGCCGGCTTCCACCCGTTTCTCGGGTCACCGGTCGCCGCCCTGACCAACCGCATGCTCGCGATCTCCGACGTCTTCGGGCCCGACGGCGGCACGTACGCGAGGCGGATCGAGTCGCTGGAGGACGAGTCGCAGATGGCCGACGCCGCCGAGGCGTTCGTCCGCAGCCGGCTGCCGGCGCCGGACCCGGTGGTCGCGGCCATCAACGGGGTCGTGGCCCGGATCATGGAAGACAGGGAGATCACCAGGGTTGCGGACGTCGTGGACCGGAGCGGGATGACCGAGCGCCGCCTGCAGCGCCTGTTCGCCGAGTACGTTGGCGTGAACCCCAAGTGGGTGATCCGGCGCTACCGCCTCCACGAGGCCGCAGAGCGCCTCGCCGCCGGTGGTGAGGTCGACCTCGCCGCGCTCGCCGTCGAGCTCGGCTACTTCGACCAGGCGCACTTCGCGAAGGACTTCCGGGCGATCGTCGGCAGGCCGCCGGCGGGTTACGCCCGCGCTGCCGGGGCGGCGACCGTCAGATCCACCGGCCCGAGCTTCGGCTCCGGTAGCCGAGCGACCGGTAGACGGCATCCACCAGGGACTGGCCGCGCTCGTTGAGCCCGGTGCCGGCGCCCATCCTCGTCATCGTGTAGCCGAACGAGAAGCGGCCCCGCGGGTCCGCGAAGCCGACCGAGCCCCCGAAGCCCGAATGGCCGAAGGCCTCCTCCGACAGGACGATGCTGTCGCCGGGCACCGCCGAGTACGCCCGGTTGTCCATCGACTTGACGTACCCGAGCGCGAACCGGGTCGGGACCAGCCCCACCATGTCGTAGCCGGCCGAGGCGACGGCGGCCATGCCCGCGATCGTGTCCTCGCCCACCAGCTGGCGACCGCCGATGCCCGCCAGAGGCGCGTACATCTCGGCCAGGCCGCGGGCGTTGGTGATGCCGCCGGCGGCGCCGATCTCGGCGGCGTGGGCGGCGCGGGAGTCGACCTCGCCGGGTTCGAGGATGTAGCCCGCGGTGTTGGCGAACATCATCGCCGGCAGCGAGGTGGGCTGGGTCATGGCGACCACCAGGAGCGGCGAGACCGGTTCGCCGGGCTGGGGCATGGGAGCCGGGATGGCCCGGGCCACGCGGCGCTCGTGCTCTTCGGGAAGCCCGATCCAGAAGTCGAGTCCGAGCGGCCCGGCGACCTCCTCGCGGAAGAACGTGCCCAGCGAGCGTCCGCTGACGCGGCGCACGACCTCGCCGACCAGCCAGCCGAAGGTCAGGCCGTGGTAGCCGTGGCGGGTCCCGGGCTCCCACCACGGGGTCTCCCGGGCCAGCGTCGTGGTCATCAGCTCCCAGTCGTAGAAGGCGCCCCTGGGCAGGGGCTCGTGCACGGCGGCGACGCCCGACTGGTGGCAGAGCAGCATCCGGACCGTGATGGCGTCCTTCCCGTTCTGGGCGAACTCCGGCCAGTACCTGGCGACCGGCGCGTCCAGTTCCAGCTCGCCGCGGTCGACCAGGATGTGGGCGCAGAGAGACGTGGCGCCCTTGGTCGACGACCACACGACGTTGACCGTGTCCTCTGCCCAGGGCGTCGAGGCCTCCGGATCGGCCAGGCCGCCCCACAGGTCGACGGCCCGCCTGCCATCGACGATGAGGCACACCGAGGCGCCGCTCTCCCCGCGGTCGCTGAAGTTGCGCAGGAACTCCTGCCGGACGAGCTCGAACCGGGGATCGGAGGTTCCTTCGATCGTGGCTGATGCGACCTGGGCCATCTCGTATCTCCAGGGAGGCCTGAGGACCCCCCACGCCGAACCGGTGATCGGGACTGCGACATTCTTAGCATATGTCTCAACTCAGGACAAGTCCTTGATTTGTTGCTAGACTGCGTCGACGATGCCGACCGCCCTCCAGCTCCACCTGAGCGGCGCCGCTCGCGCGCAGCCCGGGCCGCTGGACGTCTTCCGTGAGGCGCGGCGGCGCTTCCTGCGGGGGCGCCGGCTCGACATGCAGGAGCTCGCGCGCGATCTGCAGATCTCGCGGGCGACCCTCTATCGCTGGGTCGGCGACCGCGACCAGCTGCTCGCCGAGATCCTGTGGTCGCTGGCCGAGCAGGGGCTCGCGAGCGCACGAGAGCACGCGGACGCGCAGGCGGTCGAGCCGGGGGTGGACTGGGTGGTCAGGTTCTACTCGCACTTCATGGAGGCGACCGCCGGCTTCGAGCCCATCCGCCGCTTCGTGCAGGCGGAGCGGGGACAGGCCCTTGCGGTGCTGACCTCCAGCCGTGGGGTCCACCAGCTCCGGCTCATCGACGCCCTGCGGGCGGCGCTGGCCGAGAGGGTGGCGGCCGGCCACCTCTCGCTTCGCCTGGAAGTGGGCGACCTTGCCTACGTGATGGTGCGGATCGCCGAGTCCTTCATCTGGCGTGAGTTCATCACCGGGGAGGAGCCGGACCTGGCCAGGGCCGCTGAAGTCGCCCGCGTCCTCCTGAGCGCCTGAGCGGGATCACCGGACGTCGGGTGACGAGCCCGCGGTGAGCACCAGGTCGGGCGCCGTGCCCGACCGGCAGAATGGAGTCGATGTCGATCAACGTCACGGCCAGCGGCACCCGCGGTCAGCGGCCGCCGCCCGGCCCACTGAAGAACGTGCTCTTCTGGTTCATGCGAACCAGCCACCGCCTGGGCGCGCGACGCATGGACGGGATCCCGGTCTCCCTGGTGATCACCAGGGGCGCCCGCTCCAGCGAGCCACGGTCGACGCCCGTGATGTGCTTCCAGGACGGGGACTCCGCCTGGCTCGTCGTGGCCTCGTTCGGAGGCTCGGCCCGACACCCGGCGTGGTTCGTCAACATGGCGCGCCACCCCGACGACGTATGGCTGGAGGTCGAGGGCCGCAGGGTGAGGGTCTCTCCTCGCTCGCTGGAAGGTCCGGAACGCGAGCAGGCCTGGCAGCGCATCACCGCTCAGGCGCCGCGGTTCGTCGGGTACCAGCGGAAGACCGACCGCGAGATACCCGTCGTCCGCCTGGAGGCCGCGCAGACGTAGGGGCCACCCGAGTGGACCGCGACGACCTCACGCTGACCACGCTCGGGGTGGGCGCGGCGGCGTCGCCGCGTTTCGCTCCGGCCGGGCTCCTGGTCGAGCGGGGCGGCTGCCGGGTCATGCTGGACGGCGGCCCGGGCGGCCAGCCCCCCGGCCCGCTGGCGGCATGGCTCGTCACCGACGAGCGGGCAGAGCTGATCGCCCGCATCCGGGCGCTGGGCCGGGCGCTCGGCGTCGAGCCGCGCGTGGGCGAGGTCAGGCGCGACGAGCTCACCATCGACCATCACCCGGTCGTGCACACGAACCACCCTGCATGCGGGTACCTGGTCCGCGCGGCCGGCTGGCTGGTGGCCTGGGCTCCCGAGTTCCTGGAGTTCCCGGCCTGGGCGCGGGGGGCCGACCTCATGTTCGCGGAGGCCGCGGGGTGGGACCGGCTCATCCGCTTCGCAAGAGGCGCGGGAGGTCATCTCCACGCTCTGGCGGTGGCGGACGCGGCGAGGGCGCTGGGCGTGCGCCGGCTGGTGTTCGCGCACATCGGGAGACCGTCCATCCGGGCCATGGACCGGGGCGAGACCCCGCCGTTCGGAGAGTTCGGACGGGACGGCGAGGTCTATCGGCTGGCCGGGGCCGGAGTCGGGCAAGGGACCCGCGCGATGGTCGTAGGGTTGAGCGACGGAGAGCAGGCGAGAGGATGAACGCAGCGCGGGCGTCCGGGGCGCCGCCGGTGGGCGGTCACGACCTCGTCAGGGACACGGGGTACCGGTGGGTCATGCCGGAGCGGCAGGGCATGCGCGTGCCCGGGGTGATCTTCGCCTCCGAGGCCCTCCTCCCCTCGGCCCTGGGCGACCAGTCGGTCCGCCAGGTTGCCAACGTCGCCACCCTGCCCGGCATCGTCAGGGCCAGCTACGCCATGCCCGACATCCACTGGGGCTACGGCTTCCCGATCGGGGGGGTGGCCGCCACCGACGTGGCCGAGGGCGGCGTGATCTCGCCCGGCGGAGTCGGCTTCGACATCTCGTGCGGGGTCCGCCTGCTCGCCACGTCACTGGACGCCGAGGGGGTGCGGCCGCGGCTGGGCAGCCTGATGGCCGAGCTCGGGCGGCGGGTGCCCGCCGGCATGGGCAGCGGCGGGGTCTGGAGGCTGGGGGCCGGCCTGATCGAGCTCGTGCTCCGGCACGGGGCGCGCGCCGCCGTCGAGGCGGGCTACGGGCCCTCCGAGGACCTCGACCGCTGCGAGGACGGCGGCGAGCTGCCGGTCGAGGAGCTCGGCGACGTGAGCCAGCGCGCGCTCGAGCGGGGGGTCGGCCAGCTCGGCAGCCTGGGCTCCGGCAACCACTTCCTGGAGGTCCAGGTCGTCGAGCGGGTGTTCGACCCGGAGGTGGCGGCGAGCTTCGGTCTGCGAGAGGGACAGGTGACCGCGATGATCCACACCGGGTCGCGCGGACTCGGCCACCAGGTCTGCAGCGACCACGTGCGCGAGATGCTCCAGGCGCTGCCCGAGTACCGGATCGAGGTGCCCGACCCCCAGCTCGCGGCCGCCCCCGTCGATTCGGCGCAGGGCCGCCGGTACCTCGCCGCCATGGCCGCCGCCGCTAACTACGGGCGCGCCAACCGCCAGGTGATCGCCTGGGCGGTCGGCAGGGCGCTCGAGGCGCTCTTCGGCGCCCACGACGTGGCCGTCGTCTACGACGTCTCGCACAACCTGGCCAAGATGGAGCGCCACGAGGTCGGCGGCCGGCCCCGGCTGCTCTGCGTCCACCGCAAGGGCGCGACGCGGGCGCTGCCGGCCGGGCATCCCGACCTGCCGCCCGCGTACCGGCCCGTCGGCCAGCCGGTCCTGGTCCCGGGCTCGATGGGAACCGCCTCCTACGTCCTGGTCGGTGAGGCCGGCAACGAGGCGTTCGCGTCGACCTGCCACGGGGCGGGCCGGACCATGAGCCGTCACCGGGCGATGCGCATGGCGACCGGGCGGGAGGTGCAGAGCCGGCTCCGCGACCAGGGGGTGGTCGTGGAGACCCGGTCGGTGAAGTCGCTGTCCGAGGAAGCGCCCGACGCCTACAAGGACGTCGACGAGGTGGTGCGAAGCTGCGAGGGGGCGGGACTGTCCCGCCCGGTCGCCCGGCTTCGGCCCATCGGCGTGCTCAAGGGCTGAGCCCGCGATCGGAGGGGCCGGAGCGTGGCGGCGGCGCCGGTCAGCCGCTCGGCCACCGCGCGCAGGGCGCCGGCCAGCTCGGGCGGCCCGGCCACCTCCATCGGCCACGGGATCCGGGACAGGAGGTGGGCCACCCACTCCAGGCTGTCCGCCCGCAGGGTGAGGAGCACGCCGCGTGGCGTCCGGGTCAGCGAGCCCACGATGGGCGGGATCCAGCGGGAGGCCTCCTCCAGGGTCGTGTCCATCAGCACCTCCACGGCCCAGGGCTCGTACATCCGGGCGAGGCTCCGTATCAGCTGGGCATGGGCGTCGAAGCCCGTCGGCGGCACGAAGGTCGCCGAGGTCGGCTCCGCCTCCACCACCCGATCGAGCCGGAAGGTCCTGACCTCCCGAGCCAGGTGGCACCAGCCGACGGCGTACCAGCGGCCGGCCCGGAAAACCACCCCGTAGGTGTCGAACTCGCGCTCGGTGACCCGTTCCGACGACCGGTAGCGAAGTCGCAGGCGCCGCCGCTCTCGCGCGGCGGCGCCGAAGGCGAGCACCGTGGCGGGCTCGGTCGGCGGGCTCGCGGGCGGGGGATCCAGGTCCAGGTGGAGGGTCTCCTGGACGGCTCGCACCTGGTCTCGGACGGCCTCCGGCAGGATGCGGTCGACCTTGGCCAGCGCGCCCTCGACGGCGGGCGCCGCCGCCGCCAATCCCGTCCGCCTGGCGCTCACCAGCCCCAGCGTGATGGCCAGGGCCTCCTCCTCCGTGAACATCAGCGGCGGCAGCTTGAAGCCGCGCCGGAGCCGGTAGCCCCCATGGCGGCCGCGTTCTCCGCTGATCGGGATGCCGAGCTCCTGGAGCATGGTCACGTAGCGCCGGACGGAGCGCTGATCAACCTCCAGCCGCTGCGCCAGCTCCACGCCGGTGAGCAGGCCGCGAGCCTGGAGCAGCTCCAGCAGCGTCAGCAGCCGGGTTGTCGCGGTGGGCACGAATACCGGACCGATCCTAGCCTGATTCGGAGCTAGCGTCTCCTCGACAGCCGTTTCGAGGGCAGAGGAGATCGAGGCGAAGATGACGAAGGAGACCCTGCTGGTCGAGCTCCAGCACGACGGCCAGGAGACGGAGGCAGCGCTGCGCGACCTGCGCCAGGAGATGCTGACCGCCAGCGGCGTCTGCGGCACCTGGTCCTTCAAGGACGTCCTGGCCCACGTGTCCGCGCAGGACGAATGGACTGCGGAGCAGCTGGAGGCGCTCGCCCGGGGCGACCCTCCTCCCTCCGCCGCCCAGCGAGCGCAGTGGGCAGCGGAGGGGCTCATGGACGTCCAGTCGCGCAACGACGTCCTCTACCGGGCGAGCCGCTTCCGACCGCCGCAGGAGGTCACGAGGGCGGTCGTCCGGGCGCGGCGGAGGCTGATCGCGGCGGTGGCCGGCCTGCCCGAGGCGAGGCTCGCGGAGCGGCACTGGTTCACCGGGTCCTGGACCGTGCGGGAGGCGGTGGCCAAGGTCGTCGAGCACGCCCGCGAGCACCGCATCCAGGCGATGGCCGAGCTGGTGGCTCCTTGACCCGGCTCCCTCGGACCGGTCGAAGGCCCCGCCACCCGATGCCGGAGTTCGTGGAGGACGCCCTCGCCAGCCATGGACTCTGGGAGACGTACCTCGGCCGGCCCGCCTATCAGCGCAACGACTACATCGGCTGGATCACGGGCGGCCGGCAGGAGGCGACCCGGCGGCGGCGGCTGGAACAGATGCTCGAAGAGCTGCGGCGCGGCGACCGGTACATGGGGATGAGCTGGCGTCCCCGGCAGAGCCCGTCTTCCCCATCCGCCGACCCCTGACGTCAGACGTCGAAGATGACCCGGGCCCGCCAGCGATCGCCGACCCGCCGCACGGCGAGGTCGTGGCGGGTCACCGCCTTGACGGCCGAGCCCGTGGCGGCGTCGTCCTGGCGCAGCGCACGCGCGGCCACGCGGGCTCGCAGCCGGGTTAGGCCCACCTCGATCACCTCGAACCCGAGGAGCAGGAGGTTGCCCACCTCGGCCTGGAACAGCAGCTCGTCGAGCCAGGCGACCAGCAGCTCGTCCAGGCCATCCGCCCGGACCTCCACGTCGAGGATCCGCTCGCCGGCCTCGCCGCCGCGGGTGAAGCAGGCGAACATGCCCGCGGCGGCTCTCCCGAAGCACTCCTCGAGCGAGGACGCCTCCACGTCGATGCCCGTGTCCGCCGTGTGCTCGACGGCCCGCACGCCGTCCGGCAGGCCCTGCGCGGGCAGCCACGCGGTCGAGGGGGAGTCCACTGCCTGGATCGATCATCTCACGTGCCCCGAGGGGGCCTCGGGCGACCCTCCCATGACGCAATGCGTCACAAATCGGGTAAGATCGAGGCAGGAGGTAAATGGAATGGCTGGCATGAACACCCCCCGCAGGAGATACGTCGAGGGCCTGGGACGGCGTCTTGGGGAAGGGTCGGAGGGCTTCCTGAAGGCCTGGAAGACGGGCGCGAAGCGCCCGGACCGCATCGGTGACGTCACCTACGGGGCCCTCCAGCTGCTGCACGGAGGCGTGGGGGTCGCGGTTCGGTCGCTGGGCCGCCTGGAGAAGGCGACGGTGCCGCCGGCCCGGACCGCAGCGGGCCGGGCCCACCCGGCGCCGCGTGCGGCCGGCAAGCCACCGACCGGGGCGAGCGCATCCTGACGGCCTGATCGGAGAGCCGGGGCGACGCCGGGTCGCTCCGGCTCTCGCGTGCGCCGCCGGGCTCCCAGGGCCGATCCTGTTCTACGTTGAACGCGCTGCTCACCGACCTGTACGAGCTCAACATGGCGGCCAGCTACCTGCGACGCGGGATGCACGCGCCGGCGACCTTCAGCCTGTTCGTGCGGAGCCTCCCTGCCCGCCGGGGCTTCCTCGTCGCCGCCGGGCTGGAGGACTGCCTGGACTTCCTGGAGAGCTTCGGGTTCTCCGAGGCCGGGCTCGCGTACGCCCGGGACAGCCTCGGCTTCGAGGAGCGCGACCTCGAAGCGTTCCGCCGGCTCCGCTTCACCGGCGACGTCTGGGCGGTGCCCGAGGGCACGGTCGTTCTCGCCGGCGAGCCGCTGCTGGAGGTGACCGCGCCCATGGCGGAGGCGCAGCTGGTGGAGACGTTCCTGCTGAACCAGGTCACCTTCCAGACCACGGTGGCCTCCAAGGCGGCCCGCTGCCGCGTCGCGGCCCGCGGGCGGGACCTGGTGGACTTCGCCTTCCGCCGCACGCAGGGCATCGAGGCCGGGCTGGCGGCGGCCCGCCTGTCCGCCATGGTCGGCTTCGCCGCCACCAGCAACGTGGAGGCGGCGCGGCGCTTCGGGCTGCGCGCGGCCGGGACCATGGCCCACTCCTACATCGAGGCGTTCCCGACGGAGGCGGAGGCCTTCGGCGCCTTCGCAGACGACTTCCCCGGCCGGACCACGTTCCTGGTCGACACCTACGACACCCTGGCCGGCGTCCGCGCCGTCATCGAGCTGATCCGCCGGCGCCACCTGGCCGAGGGCCTTGCCGTACGCCTGGACAGCGGCGACCTCGGCGAGCTGGCTGGCCAGGCCCGCGCGCTGCTCGACGGCGCCGGCCTGCACCAGGTCAGGATCCTGGCCAGCGGCGGCCTGGACGAGCTGGACATCGACGACCTGGTCCGGGCGGGCGCGCCGATCGACGCGTTCGGCGTCGGCACGAAGATGGGCGTCTCGGCCGACCACCCCTACCTCGACACCGCCTACAAGCTCGTCCAGCTGGGTGACCGCCCGGTCATGAAGCTGTCGGCAGGCAAGGTGAGCGCGCCCGGTCCCAAGCAGGTCTTCCGCCGCGGGCGGATGGAGGACGTGATCGGCTTGCGGTCCGAGGCGCCGCCCGCTGGCTCCGCGCCGCTGCTCGTCCCGGTGATGACGGGTGGGCGCCGCGTCCTCGGGCGAGAACGGCTGGAGGCGGCCCGCGGTCGGTTCGAGGCCGACCTGGCGCGTCTGCCCGAGCCCGCGCTCGACCTGCGCGCCCCGAGCGGTCCGCAGCCGGTCGCGTCCGCGGCCCTGGTCGAGCTCACCGAGCAGACCAGGGAACGGCTCGCCGCGATCCGCCAGGGCGGCGCCGGCTGAGCGGGGGATCGCCCGCACCGGGGCGGGTGCCAGTCTCCCACCGGCTCTGGCGGGCCACCTCCCCCGCCAGGGGGGCGGGGCTCCGTCCGCGTATCCTGGATGGCGCAGGGGGGGCGCATTTGCCGGAGGACCGGAACATCTCAAAGCATGGGGCGAGCTCCCCGAACCGGACCGGGGAGGCGGGCGGCTTCGTCCGGACGGCCCGGTCGCTGGCTGCAGCGACCGCAGCCCGGCTTGGCGCTGAGGTTCGCACGTTCTTCGAAGAGCGATCCCGGCGGCGCCTGGGCCTGGGCCTGGCCGCCGCCGCGGCTGCCGGCTGGGCGCTCGGGGCGTCGGCCGTCGGGACGTCCCTCCAGGCCGACCTCCGCTCGCTCGACCTCGACCCGGACCGGGCCGGGCTGCTGACGGCGTGGATCGGCTGCGTCGCGGTGGCCGCCCTGGCCGGGGCCCTGACCGGCCGGCCCTGGCCCGCCGCGCTGGGGGCGACCGGGTTCGTGGCCGCGGCGTACGCAGCCCCCTGGGCCTGGGCCACGACGGCCGCGCCCCCGGTGCTGTTCGGCAGCCCCGAGCGGCTCGACCCCTGGGCGCTGGCCGGCCGGCTGGTGGCGATCGTGGGCGTCGGCTTCGTCGCGGCGGTGCCCTTCGCGGCCGGCGGTCACGTCGTGGGCGAGGCCGTGGCGGCGACCGCGCGCGGGGTCCGCCATCTCACGCCGAGGTCCAGCGCGGCCGCGCTCCTGGCGCTCGTCCTGGCCGCGGGCGCCGCCGCCGCCGGCGCGGCTCCTCTGGTCAGGTACGGCCCTGCCAACGGGCTCTTCGAGCCCGCGGCCACCGGGACGATGACGTCAGGCGAGGTCCTCAGCCGCAGCTTTCCCAGCGCAGCGATGCAACAGCGGCGGGCGTACGCCGTCTACCTGCCGCCGGGCTACCGCGCCCACCCGAAGGCCCGCTATCCCGTCCTGTACCTGCTGCACGGCGATCCCGGCAGCTACCGCGACTGGATCGCGCTGGGCATCGCCCGGACCCTCGACGCCGGCGTGGCCACCGGCTCCCTGCCGGCGATGATCGCCGTCATGCCCGACGGCAACGGCAGCGCGAACGTGGCGTCGCAGTGGGCTGACGCCTGGGACGGCCGGGACCGCGTGGAGGACTCCGTGCTCGAGCTGGTGGCGCTGGTCGACCACACCTACCGGACGCTGCCCGACCGCCGGCACCGGGTCATCGCCGGCCTCTCGGAGGGGGGCTTCGGGGCGGCCAACCTGGCCGCTCGCCATCCCGGCGTGTTCGGCGTCTCGATCAGCCTGTCCGGATACTTCGCGGCGCAGGGACCAGTGTTCGGGCGCGACCCGGCCTACATCCGGGCCAACAGCCCGAGTCAGATCCTGCAGGGGGGCGGCCCGGCGCGCACCGTGCGGTACTTCCTGGCCGCCGGCACGCAGGACCCACGCTACCGGCGGGCCGCGCAGGCCTTCGCGCTGGAGCTGGACCGGCTCGGCGTCCGGCACCAGCTCTTCACCCTGCCCGGCGGCCACGACGGCCAGGTCTGGACGGCCGGGCTGGTCGTCAGCCTGGAGCAGCTGCGGTCCCAGCTGGGGTCCAGCTCACCATGATGCCGGGCTGGCTCGAGCGGACGAGCGGGTCGGCCTGGGGGTGCGCACTCGTGCGCGCGCTGCTGGTGTTCGTGGCCCTGGCCGACGGGCTGCTGTCGCTGGAGGTGTGGAGCCTGCACAGCGAGCAGGCCAGGGCCGCCGCCCTGGCGGTCCTCGCTGTGGTCGCCCCCGTCCGCCCGCTGGCGGCGTTCGCGCTCTCGGCCGGGGCGCTCTACGTGGCGACCCGGCCGAAGCGGGCGTTCCACCGGGTGCTGCTCCTCCTCGCCGGCACGGCGGGCGCGATCTCCGTCCAGACGCACAGCCCGGCCCTGGTGGCCGTCGCCCTGGCCGACGGCCTGGCGGCGATGCTCGCTGCGTCGTTCTGGCCCGAGGAGGGGGACCCGTTCTCCAGCCGCCTGGGCTGGTCGCTGATGGGAGTCGCCGCCGCGCTGGCCATGATCGCCGGCTGGCTCCTCCTGGGCCCGGTGCACCGCGGGCACCACCCCGCACCGCTGTTCCTGCTGCCCCTGGTGGTGGCGTGCGCGGCAGCGGTGGCCGGCGCCACGCTGCTGGACCGCAACCCCCCGGTGCCGGCGCGCCGCGACCCGGAGGCTGCGCTGCGCCTGTACGACGCCGCCGGGCGCTCGGGGGTCAGCCCGTTCGCGCTGATGCGGGACAAGCGCACCTTCTGGTCCGGCGACGGAGGCGCGTTCGTCGCCTTCGGCTGCCGCACAGGCGCCGCCCTGGCGCTGGGCCCCGCGGTGGGCCCGGCCGGCGCCGCGGCTCGCGCCCATCGCGAGTTCCGCGCGGTCTGCCGCTCGCGCGGCTGGCGGCCCGCCTTCTACCAGGTGGCCGAGGAGACCGCTGCGCAGCTGGCCGGCTGCAGGCGGCTCATGATCGGCAGCGAGGCGATGGTCGAGGTCGATCGGTTCGGGCTCCACGGCCGGCGCATGGCCAACGTGCGCCACCAGGTGGCCAGGGCCGGCCGCCTGGGCGTGACCGCCGAGGTGCTGCCCGACGCCCGCCTGCCCCGGGAGGTCCGCTCCGCGATGCGCCAGATGGCCGACGCTGCGGCGGCCCGGGCGCGTCTGGGGCAGATGGCGTTCTCGGTCGGCCGGCCCGACGACCCCGTCGGAGTGGAGCGCACGGCCGGCCTCGCCTTCCACGGGGAGCGCCAGCTCGTGGCCTACGTGACCTGGCTGTGGCTGCCGGCGGCGGCGACGATGGTCCTGGACGAGGTGAGGCGGAGCCCCGGCGCGCCGGCCGGCAGCGTCGAGCTGCTGATCGCCACCTGCCTGGAGTCGTTCCGCGGACGCGCGGCCCGCGCCAGCCTGGGCCTGGCGCCGATCACCGGCGGCGGTTCGGCCGCCGGCCTGGCCGCCGCCGAGGGATTCCTCAGCAGGGCGCTCGGCCTGCCCAGCGTCTCGCCCGGGCTCTACGCCTTCAAAGCCAAGTTCAACCCCACCTGGGAGCCGCGGTACCTGGTCGTGGAGCGCCTCACCGACCTGCCGCCGGTGCTCCTCACCACCCTGCTCCTCCACTTCCCCGACCTGACCCCGCGCCGCCTCGCTCGGGCCGGCGTCGAGGCCCCCCGGCTGCCCTGACCCGCCGGGCGGAGGGCCGGAGCGCCCGGTTGACCTGTCCGGATGATTGTCCTATCTTCAGACCATTCATTCGGA